>NZ_JBSGWY010000001.1:285295-391324 GCF_053609145.1 Streptomyces sp. NPDC054961
ACTTTTTTTTGCCCGTGCTTCCGATTTTGGTGAGGGGCGCCGGGGCGGCGGGGGGCATCCGGGATGCCCGAGACGTCCGTCACCCTGCCGTCACGCTGCCATCAGCCTGTCGTCAGCCTGCCGTCACGCGTTCGGGTCGAAGGCGATGCCCGCGGGCTTGGCCTTGGTGAGGTGGCCGTTGAACTGGCCGTCCTTGATCCCGAGGAGGGCGCTGCCGAAATCGGCCTGGCTCAGCTTGTCGCGCAGCCCCGCCGGGTACCCGTTCCAGCCGACCAGCGGCGGGTACTGCCAGGTCCCCTTGTGGTTCTCCGGCGGCTCGTCGTTGGAGTTCGCGGCCCGGAAGCAGTGAGTGCTGATCCCGTCCTTGTGGTAAACGATCTTCGGGTGGGTCCCGTCGAAACGTATCTGCGAGGCGGCGTGGACCTTGAAGTTCCCGTGCTCCGAAGTGGAGACGTAGGCGACCTGGTTGTTCTGGATCCACACCACGACGTGCTCCCAGTCGTGCCGGTGTCCGGCACTGCCCGGGCCGAGCGACACCTGGTCCTTCTCGAAGTAGAGCGCGTACATGACGGCGCACCAGCCGTTGTTGCACTTCGAACGGGAGTATCCGTTGGTGTTGTTCAGGTCGGAGAGGTCACGGCAGTTGCCGTTGACGTCACCGCCCAGCTTGAGGCCCGGCGCGATGGTGCCGTCCGGACCGATGGCGGGGCTCGAGTAACAGCCGTCCCGGTCGTAGTCGAAGGCGGGCTGGAAGGTCTGGTCCAGCCCGTCCGCCTGGGCGGGCAGGGCCGTGGGCGGCGCCGCGTACGCGACCGCGGGGACGGCGAGAACCAGCGCCGCCGCCCCCGCCGTGGCCGCGAGCATCCTGCGGGCCCGCCGGCCCGGCCCCCTCTGGGAACGCTTCACGGGCAGTGCGTCGGCCATCGTGTCCTCCTCATCGGTCACACGGGACAACACCCGTGTGTGATTGCGGAGTTCAGCATTCCCGGCTCCCGCCCCCAAGCAAAGGGGCGGGAGCCTTCGGTCTGAGGGAATCGCCCTCAGCCGCGCTCCGGGAGGTCCGCCTCCGCCGCGGCCGGGGCGAACGCGAAGCCGCGCGCGGTGGCCGGGCCGGCCGCGGGCGCCTTGCCGCAGAAGGCGGCCTCCAGGGTGCCGCCCAAGGCGGTGTTGGCCTGGCCCCGGTTGGAGGTGTTCGCCATCGCCGAGAGGGAGCGCTTGCCGTCGCGGGTGGTGAAGGCGTAGGTGTAGAAGCCCTGCACCGTGCCCGTGTGGCCGTACACCTGGGCGCCGCAGGAGAGGTCGTAGCGGCGCAGACCCAGCCCGTAGAACCGGGTGTTCGTGGTGTCGGTCGGGGTCATGGTGAGCATGGCGTCCAGGGTGGCCGGGCGCAGCAGCCTGCCGCGGACCAGCGCGGACATGAAGGTGCTGAGATCGGCCGCGTTGGAGATCATCGCGCCGGCGGACTGCGCCCAGGAGACCGTCTGCTCGGTGGAGTCGACGAGCGGCGCGCCCGCCTCGTCCGGGTGCAGGTAGCCGTTGGCGTGCAGGCCCTTGATGGCCGTGCCGGGGTGGACGTACGAGGTGTTGCGCAGCCCGAGCGGCTTGATGATGCGCCGCTCGTACTCCTTGGCCACCCCCCTGCCGGTCGCCTTCTCGATCAGCATGCCCACGACGACCATGTTCGTGTTCGAGTACTTGTACGCGACCCCGGGCTCGGTGGTCCTCGGCTCGGCGAGCGAGAGGCCGACGAGCTCGCGGTAGGTGAACACCTTGTTCCGGACGGACTCGAAGCCGGGCACGGTGTGTTCGAACATCGCGTTGGTGTAGTCCGCCAGTCCGCTGCGGTGGGTCAGCAGGTGGCGCACCGTGATCCGGTCGTCGGGCAGCAGCCCCGGCAGGTAGTGGTTGACCGGCTTGTCCAGCTCGATCTTCCCCTCGTCCACCAGCTGCAGCAGGACGACGGTGGAGAACGTCTTGGTGACGCTGCCGATCCGGAAGCGGGCCGCGGGGTCCATGGCCGCGCCCGTGGTCCGGTCGCGGACGCCCTCCACCCGGGTCGAGACGCCGTCCGGACCGGTGAAGCGGGCCATCGCGCCGGGCGCTCCGGCCGCCGTGGTGTTGCGCAGCGCCTGGGTCAGCGCGTCCAGATCGGGCGCCACCTGTCCGGGCGCGGTCAGCGGCAGGGACGGGGCGGCGGGCGTGGCGGCGTGCGCGGCGGTGGCCGGCAGCACGCCGCCGGCGATCACGGCGAGCAGGGCGGCACCGGCGGCAAGGCGTCGGTGATGGGACGGAAGGCGCACTTTTGTCCTCTACTTGGTCGGTTAGGGGTGAAGTCGGGCCCGGTGGGGCCATTTGAGAGCCTACAAACGATCAGTGGCAGACAGGTACGTTTTCCAGCCAATCGGGGCCCTGGATATAGATGTTCGTCATCCAGGCCCCGTAGTCCGGGAGATAGGACCAGGCGTCGTTGGTGTAACCGTCGGAGGTCACCACCTCCGCGTGCTTCTGGCACCCCACGCGGATCGTCGTCGGTCCCGGGAGGGCGTAGACGCGCGCGGCCGCCGTCGACGGCCGGTCCTTGGTCCAGACGCCGGTGCCCCAGGTGCGCAGGACGCGGCCCTCGACCGGGCCCGTGTCGACGCGGACCGCGCCGAAGTAGTCGCCGGTCAGCCGGACGTCACTGACCATCAGCTTGGTGCCCGACTGCTTGGCCTCCGCCATCCTGCCCGCGCCGAGGTAGAGGGCGATGTGGTGCAGGTGCTGCGAGGTGCCCCACACGAGCAGATCGCCGGGGAGCAGCGGCGCGAGGCCCTGCGCGGCCGTGAAGCGCCCGGCGGCCCGGTGCGTGTAGTACTGCTGACTGGCCACCCCGTCCAGGACGTCCGCCCCCGCGGCCCGGGCATAGGCGTAGCGGACGAGTCCCGAGCAGTCGAATCCGAGCCGTTCGGGATCGTGTTCGCTGGCCGGATCGGTGGGGTCCACCTCCCCGTACGTGGCACCGGGCTGCTGACCGTGACCGCCGCCCCACGTGTACCAGACGTCCTGGCCCACCTGTTCGCAGGCGGCGCCCACGGCACGCTCGGCCGCGGCCGAGGCTCCCGGGGCCAGGACGCGGCAGGCGCCTTCGGCGGCCGCCGGGGCGGGCGACGGCCAGAGGAGGAGGGCCAGGAGGGCAAGGAGGGTACTGACGAGACCGGTTCGGCGGAAACCTGATCGGTTGGGCATGGCGGGAGACCTCGTTCCTGGTGCGTGCCGCTCGGTGCTTCGTGCTCGGCGGCTCGGTACGCCCCGCCGTGGGAGGGCGTCGCCGCGCGCCGAAGCACGTCCGTCCGCGCGCCACTTGACGGGCGCCGCGTCCGGGACCAGCCTGACGGCCGCCTCGGCGCCCCGTCCACGGCCGGACGTGGCCCTACCCGGACGGGCAACGGGAAACCCCGGGAGGAAACCACCCGACGCGGCACTAGGCGCACGCGTGTGCGGAGCGCTCCGGTCGCAGGGCCATCCGGCAGATGTCCGCCAGCCGCGCCCCCGGGTCCGGATTCCACAGGCGTACGGTGCCGTCGTTGCTGCTGCTCGCCACCGTCCGCCCGTCGGGGGAGAAGACGACGCCCCACACCGCGTTGGTATGACCGGACAGGGCGGCCCGGAGCCGGCGGTGGGGGAGGTCCCACAGCCGCACCGTACGGTCGTTGCCGCTGCTGGCCAGCGTCCGGCCGTCGGGCGAGAAGGCGACGCCCCGCGCGGAGCCCGTGTGCCCGGTCAGCACGGTGGTGACCCGGCGGCGCCCGGTGTCCCACAGCCGGACCGTGCCGTCGTTGCCGCTGCTGGCCAGCGCCTTTCCGTCCGGGCTGAACGCGACGGCCCGTACCGCCCCCGCGTGCCCGGTGAGTTCGGCCGACGGACGGCGCCCGGCCACGTCCCACAGCCGCACGGTCAGATCGTCCCCGGCGCTGGCCAGCGTCCGCCCGTCGGGGGAGAAGGCGACGTCGTTGACGAAGTCCGTGTGCCCGGTGAGGGTCGTGAGGGCGGTGCGGGTGGCGGTGTCCCAGAGGCGTACGGTGCCGTCGGCGCCGGCCGACGCGAGGGTGCGCCCGTCCGGGGCGAACGCCACCGAGAACACGGTGCCGTCGTGCCCGGTGAGGGTGGCGAGGGCGGTGCGGGTGGCGGTGTCCCAGAGGCGTACGGTGCCGTCGGCGCCGGCCGAGGCGAGGGTGCGGCCGTCCGGGGCGAACGCCACCGAGAACACGGTCTCGGTGTGCCCCGCGAGCGCGGCCAGGACCCGGCGCCCGGGTACGTCCCACAAGGCCACCGCGTGATCGGCGCCGGCCGCGGCCAGCAGTTTTCCGTCGGGGCTGTACGCGGCGTGCCAGACCTCGGTGAACGGACGGGCCGTCAGTACGGGACCCCGCAGGTCCCACAGCACGACGGACTGGTCGAAGGCGGCGGTCGCCAGTACGGCGCCCGCCGGATCCACGGCGACCGCCAGCACGTAGTCGGTGTGCCCGGCCAGCGTCGCGGTGAGCCGGCCGCTGCCGACGTCCCAGAGCCGGGTGGTGCCGTCGCCGCTCCCGCTGACGACGGTGGTGCCGTCCGGGGTGTAGGCGACCGCGTTCACGTCGTCGCTGTGCCCCGTCAGCGTGGCGACCGTGTGGTGTCCGGCGACGTCCCACACCCGCACGGTCCGGTCGACCCCGCCGGTGGCCACGGTCCGCCCGTCCGGGGCGAAGGCCGCGCCCAGCACCTCTCCGGTGTGACCTTCCATCACGGCGACCGGACGGGCCCGCGCCGTGTCCCACAGGCGTACGGTCTGGTCGGCGCCGGCCGAGACCAGGGAGCGGCCGTCCGGCGCGTAGGCCAGGGCGTCGACCCTTCCGACGTGTCCGGTCAGGGCGGCGTACTCGCGGTGGTCGCCGGCCGGATCCCACAGCTGTACCGTCCCGTCGGCGGCCGCGACGGCGAGGGTGCGCCCGTCCGGGGCGAAGGCGATCGCCCTGGCGCCCGCCGTGCTCGGGGGCAGCAGGACCGCAGGCCCGGACCCGGAGGTGGGCCAGAGCCGGACCGGACCGTCGGTGGAACCGGCCGCCAGGATCCGCCCGTCCGGGCTGAAGGCGACCGTACGGACCCGGCCGGGCACCGTGAAGGCCGCGACCGTCCGACGGTCGGCCACCCGGCGCAGCAGGACCTTCCCGTCGGATCCGGCCGTCGCCAGCAGGCCCCCGCCCGGGGCGAAGGCCAACGCGTTGACCGGTCCGCCGTGCTCGCCGAGCCGGGCCAGGAACGGCTGGGACTGGGTGCTGAGCAGGGCGCCGCGCGCCTCGCTCGTCGCCTCGGTGCGGTACGCCTCCTCCGCGAGCAGCATCGAGGCCTCGGGCTGTCCGGCGGCCAGCGAGAGCGACCGTACGGCGAGCGCCTGCGAACGGGCGGTCCGCTCCTGGCCGAGCGCCCCGGAGCGCTGCTGGTACGCCACGCCGCCCGCGCCCAGCGCCAGTACGAGCAGGACCAGGAGGGTGGCCAGCATCCGCTGCTGCAGCCGGACGTGCCGTCCGGCCTGTCGCCGGCGGTGCTCCTGCGCGGCCAGGCCGGCCCGGAGGAAGGCCGCCTCACGGGCGCCGAGCGTGCTGCCGCCGTCGAGCTCCTCGGCCCAGGCCCGGGCGGTGGCGAGGCGGGTACCGCGGTAGAGGACGGACGGGTCGTGGCCCTCGCGCGCCCATTCGTCGGCGGCCTGGGACAGCTGCTGGTGGACCAGCAGCCCGGCCCGGTCGGCATGGATCCAGCCGCGCAGCCGGGGCCAGGCGTGCAGCAGGGCTTCGTGGGTGATCTCGACGGTGTCGCTGTCCGTGGTGATCAGCCGGGCCCGGACGAACGCGTCGAGTGCGGCCGCCGCCCGGCCGGCGTCGCCCTGCCCTTCCAGCAGGTCGGTCCGGCTCACCCGGCGCCGGGACGGCCCGGCGCCGTCGGCGATGTGGACCAGCCGTACGAGGAGCCGCCGGACGGTCCGCTGTTCGGCGGGATAGAGGCGGGCGAAGACCTGCTCGGCGCTCTGCGCGACGGCGCCCTGGATGCCACCGGCGTACTCGTATCCGGCGACGGTGAGGGTGGACCCCTCGCGCCGCTGCCAGGTGGCCATCAGCGCGTGGGACATCAGGGGCAGGGCGCCACAGGGCACGTCTCCCGGCCTGCTCTCCGGTCCGCCCTCCGAGCCGTCCTGCGGGCCGTCCTCCCGGCCGGCCTCCGCCGGGCCGGGGCGGCCGGCCCGCCCGGTCCCGTCCGCTCCCTCGCGTACGCCGGCGTCCCGCAGCAGCAGCGGGACCAGCCCCGGTTCGAGGGTGAGACCGACGAGCTCCGCCGGGCGCGTGATCGACTCCCGCAACTCCGCCACGGACATGGGCGGCAGGACGAACAGCCCTTCGGTGAAGACGGCGGCCAGCTCGGGAAGTTCCAGGCAGTTCCCGGAGAAATCGGCCCGCACGCCGAGTACGACGACGGCGGGGTCGTACCCGGTCGACGCGGGCCGGGACCGGGCCACGGAGCAGAGCAGCCGGACGAAGGCGCGGCGCTCGTCCTCGTCCGGGCAGAGGGTGAACAGCTCCTCGAACTGGTCGACCAGCAACACGGGCCGCACGGTCGGGAGAGGGCGGCCGCCCGCCTGCGCGGGAACCGCCCCGGCAGCGTGCGACAGCCGGTGCACGGCTTCGAGCAACAGCGCGGGCCGGGCGCTCAGTTCCCCGGGGGTGTGGCCGATGGCTGCGCCCAGGGCCCGGGCGGTGGCGTCGGCCAGCTCGCGCAGCGGGTGCGCGGTGGGGGTGAACCTGACCACCGGCCAGCCGTCGGCGCCCGCGACCGGGAAGCGGCCGCGCCCGAGGGCCGGCACCAGACCGGCGCTGAGCAGGGAGGACTTGCCGGCGCCCGATCGGGCGGCGAGCAACAGGGGCCCGTGGCCGAGGCGTTCGTGGACCCGCTCGACGAGGGCGGCGGTGGCCCGCTCCCTGCCGAAGAACCACCCCGCCTCCCGAGGGGTGAACGAGGCCAGGCCGCGGTAGGGGCACGCGCCGTCCGACGGGGGGCCGTGCGGCCCCGCTCCGTCCGGCCGGGTGCCGGGCGGAGCCGCGGAGCGGCCCGTGGAGCGGCCCGTGGAACGGTCCGCGGAACGGGCCCCGGGCAGCGGATCGGACTCCGTGCTCTCCGGGAGCAGGCGCAGGAGTCCGCCCCCCGCGTCCAGGGCCCGGTCGCAGCTGCGCGCCACGTCGACGGTGGCCGGTTTCGCGCCGGTCTCGATCTTGCTCAGGTAGCCCTTGCTGTAGTGCGTCCGGCGGGCCAGGTCGGAGAGCGACAGGCCGCGTTGCCGCCGCAGCCGCCGCAGTTGGGCGGGAAAGTGCGGCGCGGCGCCGTCGGCGGAGTCGTCCGACGGGCCGTCCGACGGGCCGTCCGGTGTGCCGTCCGGCGTGTACGGCCGGCCGGTGGCGCGTCCGTGGTGTGGTTCCCCCAAGACGTCCCCCATGGCGAAGCGCGCCCAGGCAGTGAGAGGCAGAGGCCCAGGTTAGCGCGGGGGTGGGGTGGCCGACCGGTCATGCGTGGGCGTGGCGGGAAAGGAGGAGGTTCCGGAGCGGGCCGGGCGGCCGGCTCCGGAACGTCCGTGCGGGCGAGCGAACGCGCGCTCGGCCGCTGAGCGGTTCCGGGGAGACCGGTCAGCGGTTGAGGGTGATCGAGTTGATCGGTCCGAGGTCGGCGTAGACGCCGGTGCCCTGGGCGATGGAGTTGCCGCAGTTGACCCCGTTGGAACCGGTGCACAGGCGGGCGCTGGCCCCGCCGGTCTGGTTGTTGAGCACCCAGTGGTTGCCGAACTGGTTGCTCAGGTTGTGGGCCCCGTAGCTGTAGAACACATGGCTCGGCTTCACGGCGGGGTTCTGGTTCTGCGGGTAGATGCAGACCGCTCCGTCGGGGCAGCCCGCCCACGGGCTGGCCGGCTGGGCGCCGGCGGCGCCGCTCAGTGCCACGACGGCGGCCGTGGCGGTGGCGAACGCGGCGGCGCCGCGGATCAACTTGCGCATGATGTCCCCTTGTGGGTCTTGCTCCGTGCTGACGTGCTGACGTCTTCAGCCTGTCCCGGGCGGACCCGGAGATCGACGGGTTTCCCGTTGCCGGTCGTCCGCCCGCCCCGGGAAACCCCCTGTGACCAGGGAGGTCTTCGCGGCGCGGGCAACGGCCCGGGAGGCTCCTTCGGCCCAGCGCGGATGAGGCCTTCGGGCGAACGCGCTGCGCGGCGCGCGGAGCGGGCGCCGCCGGGGTGATAGCCCGTGGTGACCAACACACCTCGGAGGTGCGGCCGCACATGACCAGGCGACTCGTGACGCGGCCGGCCCGGCGCCCGCCCGGCCCGCGCCGCGGGCGGCGGCCCGGCGCGGACGCGCCGGTGTCCCCGATCCTGCGGACGGCCGCCGCGTACGCCTGGCGGATCCTGGTCGTGGGCGCCGTGGCCTACGCGGTGTTCGCGGCCCTGGGCAAGTTCCACGAGATCGGGTTGGCCCTCTTCCTCGGCCTCGTGGCGGCCGCGATGCTGCGCCCGGCCGCCGACCGGCTGGACCGGATCGTCCCCAGACCGCTCGCGGTGGCCCTCGTCCTGGTCGTCAGCGCGATCCTCGTGCTCGGCGTCCTCGCCCTGGTCGGTCAGTCGGTGGCGAACGAGTGGCCCTCACTGGTGCGGGAGTTCAGGCAGGGACTGGACCGGATCCAGGCCTGGCTCGCCGGGCCGCCCTTCCGGCTGGACGCGCACGTGCTGAGCGATCTCCAGTCCAAGATCGGCACGTACCTCTCCAGCCACCGTTCGACCCTGCTGAACACGGCGGTCAGCGGGGCGGGACGGGTCGTGGAGGTGCTCACCGTCGCGGCCCTCGGGCTGTTCTGCTCGGTCTTCTTCATCCACTCCGGCGACCGGCAGTGGGGCTGGTTCTGCGAACAGCTGCCGCGGGGCCCACGGGAGCGGGTGGGAAGGGCCGGGAAGGCGGCGTGGCGGACCTTCACGGGATACACCCGCGGCATCGTGCTCGTGGCGGCGACCAACGCCATCCTGGTGGGCGTCGCGCTGTTCGTCCTGGGCGTCCCGCTGGCGGTCCCGCTCGCGCTGCTGGAGTTCTTCGCGGCGTTCATCCCGCTCATCGGCTCCCCGGTGGCCCTCGCCGTGGCCGCCGTCGTCGCGCTCGCCGCTCAGGGGCCGCTCGTGGCCGGCCTGGTGATCGTGCTCATCGTGGTCATCGGCCAGATCGAGGGGCACGTGCTCCATCCCCTGGTGATGAGCTGGGCCGTACGCCTGCACCCCATGGTGGTGGCCCTGTCGGTGGTCGCGGGAGCCGTCGCCGCCGGGATCGTGGGGGCCGTGGTGGCGGTGCCACTGGTCTCGGTGATCTGGTCGGTCCGCCAGTCCCTGCGCCCGCCCGACCGGACGCACGAGGACGGGCGCGCGGACGTACGGGGGCGGCCGGGCTGATGTACGACGGACCGGGCGGGCTGACGTACGACGGACCGGCCGCGCGGGCGTACGGAGGCGGCCGGGCTGATGCGCGAGGACCGGCCGCGCGGGCCTCCGAGGCCACCCGCACCGGTCTCCGAGGCCGCCCGCGCAGGCGTACCCGTTCGCGCCCGCGCCCTCAGAGGCGGCCGGCGGCGTCGGCGAAGCGGCGCAGGCCGCCCTCGGTCCGGGTGAGGAAGAGGTTGGGCTCGATGAGCTCGAGCTCCATCACCACCGGCGAGCCGCCCGTGTCCAGCGCCAGGTCCACCCGCGCGTACAGCAGGGGAGCGCCCGCGGCGCCGGAGGCCCCGGACGCCGCGGACAGCGCGGCCCGGGCGACGGAGAGCTCGGCCGCGTCGGGGACGTGCTCCACCGGGTCCGGGTGGGGTGTGCGGCTGTTGTCGACCCGGCCGGTGTCGGTGAGCACGGGCCCCTTGCGCACGCCATGGCTGAACTCTCCGCCCAGGAACACCAGCGCGCGCTCGCCCTCGACGATGCGTTCCATGTACGGCTGGACCATCGCGCTCTGCCCGCCGTCCTGGAGGTTCCGTACGTGGGCCTCGGCCGCGGGCCGCTGCTCCTGGGTGTACCGGGCGCTGTCGCGGGCCCCGGCCGACACCGACGGTTTGACGACGAAGCCGCCGCTCGAAGGGAGCGAGACCGGGTCGCCGGGCGCGATGAACCGCGTCGGCACCGTGGGCACACCGTGCGCCACGAGCTCCTCCAGGTACCTCTTGTCGCTGTTCCAGCGCACCACCTCGGCCGGGTTGTGCAGCGCCGTCACCGCGGCGACCCGCTCGGTCCAGGCGAGGAACTCCGCCAGCCGGTGCGTATAGCCCCACGTCGACCGGACGACCACGGCGTCCGCGGCGGACCACGGATGCCCCGGGTCGTCCCAGTCGGCCGCCACCGCGTCCGTCCCGCGTTCCCGCAGCGCCGCGACCAGCGCCGGCAGGTCCGGGTCCATGGACCGGCCGACCCGGTCGGTGGCCAGCACCACCCGGCGCCGCCGCACTGTCGTCCCGGTCCCGGTCCCCGCCATGTGCCGTCCTCCCGTAGCCCGTAGCCCGCTCCCCCAAGGCTACGGGGACCCCGGGCGGCGGCCCCGACGAGGTGGTGGAGCCGGGGTCCGGCCCTGGGGTCCGGCCCCGGGTGGTACAACTGCTCTGCGAAGAGGGGGCTGGGATGCGGCGGGGAATGATCGAGTGGTTCCTGGGCGCGGCCGACGGGGAGATACGGGCACTGGAAGAAGTGCCCGGCACCGACCTGGAGCGGCTGCGCGAGCTGTGGTGCGCGGAACCGGAACTGATGCTCCGCCTCGACCGGCTCTACGCGGCTTCGCAACGCGCCTTCGAACGCCGTACGCGCGCCGCGGTCGCCGAGGACCTGCTGCGCGCCCTGCGCGCCGTGGCCCGGGGCGCGGACGTGGCCCGGCTGGACACGGCGGTCGCCCTCGCCGAGGCCCGGCTCGAGGACGATACGGCCACCGCCGCCGCGCGCGGTCTGAACGTCGGGCTGACCTGCGGGATCGTGGTCAGCCCGGTGATACTGCTGGTGACCCTCGCCCTGGGGGAGTGGGTGCCCGGACTGTTCGGCGTCGACTTCGGCTGCCAGGAGCGGCAGGCGCTCGTCCACGCGATGGTGTGCTTCGCGGGCGGCGCGATGGGCGCGGTGTTCAGCGTGATCATGCGGCTGCGCGATCCGGCGAAGCTGCTCCGGACCCGGGCCGGGCGCGGGGACCCGGCCGCCGATCCGGTCCAGTTGGCGCAGAGCCTGCGACAGGAGGGCTGGTACCGCGTGGTGGTGGGATGGTTCCTGGCCACCGCCCTGTTCCTGCTCGTCAGCGGGGGCGTCCTCACGGTCATCACCCCGCCGGCCTCCCCGCCCGGACTGTGCGGCCCCGGCCCGCTCTCCGCCGCCGGACACGAGGCCGTGGTCAAGGCGTGGTTCTTCTGGGGCGCCATCGGCTTCCTGGCCGGCCTCAACGAACGCTGGGCCCGCGGCTTGCTGCGTCCTCCTTCGGCCCCGCGCGACGAGCCCGGACAGGACGGGGGAGCACGCCGCGCCTGAAGCGCTTCCCCCGGCGTACGGGGGAGGGCCGCGCCGTGGCCCGTTCGCCGTCAGCTCGCCGAGCGCAGACGGTCCCGCTCGTCCCCCCCCCCGGCGGCCCGAGCGCGAGAAGAGCGGTGCGCGAGGTGCGCGCGACCGGGAACGCGAACATGATCGGTACCTTCCCCGGTGCTGACGTACGTGCCCCCCCCACGACGCGACGGCGGTCTCCACCGGTTCTCGGACGACGCAAAACGGCTGAGAAGAAGCACCGCGGACCGGCAGACAGGGGGTGCACACGCGTTTACTCTGGGGGTGAACGCTCGTACACCCCCTTTCGGGCCAGCGTTGGGAGCAGCATGCCCGCCGAGATACCCGCCGAGGCACCCGCGGCCGGAGCCCACCCCCGGCTGATCGTTCCCGTCCTCGCGTTCTGCGGCGCCGTGGTCGCCGTCATGCAGACCCTGGTCGTCCCCCTGCTGCCGCACGTGCCGGGCCTGACGGGAAGCAGCCCGGCCGCTGCTGGCTGGCTCGTCACGGTCACCCTGCTCACCGGCGCGGTCTTCACCCCGGTGCTCGGCCGGGCCGGCGACATGTACGGCAAGCGCCGCGTGCTGCTCGCCTCGCTCGGGGTGCTCACCGCGGGATCCGTGATGTGCGCGGCCACCTCCGACATCGGCTGGCTGATCGGCGGCCGCGGCCTCCAGGGAACCGCGCTCGCCGTCATTCCGCTCGGCATCAGCATCATCCGCGACGAGCTCCCGCCCGAACGCGTCCTCCCCGCCGTCGGCCTGATGAGTTCCACCCTCGGGATCGGCGCCGCGATCGGGCTCCCGGTGGCCGCCCTGGTGGTCGAGAACTTCGACTGGCACGCGATGTTCTGGGCCTCCGCCGGCCTCGGGCTGCTCGACTTCCTCCTCGTGCTGTGGATCGTCCCCGAGTCGCCGCTGCGCACCGCGGGCCGCTTCGACGTAACCGGCACCCTCGGCCTCGCGGTGACCCTCGTGGCGCTGCTCCTCGCCATCACCCAGGGCGCGGACTGGGGCTGGACCTCCCTCCGGACGCTCGCCCTGCTCGCGACCGCCCTGGTCGCCGGAACGCTCTGGGGCCGCTACGAGCTGCGGACCGGCTCGCCGATGGTCGACCTGCGGGTCTCGGCCCGTCCCGCCGTGCTGCTCACCAACCTCGCCGCGCTACTCATCGGCTTCTCCTTCTACGCGAACTCCCTGGTCACCGCGCAGATGGTGCAGGAGCCGACGAGTACGGGGTACGGGCTCGGTGCCTCCATCGTGGTGAGCGGCCTGTGCCTGTTGCCCGGCGGGCTGGCCATGGTCGTGCTGTCCCCGGTCTCGGCGCGGCTCTCCGCGGCGTACGGGCCCAGGACCGCCCTCGCGCTCGGCGCGGCCGTCATGACGTGCGGTTACGCCCTGCGCTTCTTCACCAGTCACGCCCTCTGGCTGATCGTGTCCGGTGCCACGGTGGTCTCCTGTGGAACCGCCCTCGCCTACTCGGCGCTCCCGGCGCTCGTCATGCGGGCCGTGCCCGTGAGCGAGACGGGCGCGGCGAACGGCCTGAACACCCTCATGCGCTCGGTGGGGCAGGCCTGTTGCAGCGCCGTCGTCGCGGCCGTGCTCGCCCACGTCACGTTCCTGGCGGGCGGGCGCACCGCCCCCACGCTGCACGCGTACCTGCTGGTCTTCCTCATCGCGGCCGCTGCCTCCCTCGCGGCGCTGGCGGCGGCCCTCTGCCTGCCGTCGCGCCGGTCCGCGCGGGCCGCCGGGCCGGCGTCGTCCGCCACCGGGCCGCTCGCGCCGGCCGGTACGGTCGCGGTGACGACGTCCGAGCACGCCGCCCGGGAGAGCACATGACCGACACGGACACCGACACAGGAACGGACATCGGCACCGGCACGGACGCCGACGCCGACGCCGGCACGGACACCGGCATCGACGCAGGCACGGCCACCGGCATCGACGCCGGCACGGCCACCGGTACCGGCCGGGACGCCATCGTCCGCGCGGCCCGCCGCGCCTTCACGCTGCGCCCGTACGCCGAGGTCACCCTGCGCGGGATCGCCGCCGACGCGGGAGTCAGCCCGTCGCTCATCGTGAAGCGGTTCGGCAACAAGGAGCGGCTGTTCAACACGGTCGCGGACTTCGAGCCGGCGGCCGAGGCCCTGTTCGCGGCGGAACCGGCCGAGCTGGGCCGGCACCTGGTGCTGACCATGCTCCGGCTGCGCGACGAGCTCCGCGGGGATCCGCTCCTGCGGGTCGTCTTCTCGCTCGGCATCGACGACGAGCGCACCCTGCTGCGCGCACGCTTCCGCGAGCAGGTCACCGCCCGGCTCGCCGCCTCCCTCACGGGGCGGGACCGGGAGCTGCGCGCCGAGCTGATCGCGGGCCAGCTGCTGGGTCTGGGGGCGACGCTGAGTCTGCACCGACCCGACGGCGTGGGGGCCCGTACGACTCCGGAGCGGCTGGCGCGGCTGTACGCGCCCGGTCTCCAGGGGCTCATCGACGGCGACGCCGGACGGCGTGATGCCGAGGGGCCGGTTAGCGTCGGGGGATGAGCAGCGAATCGCAGAACTTCGAGATCCTGCTGGTGCCCGAGCACGTGGCCGAGGGGTCCAAGGAGCACGCCGTCCGATCCGCCGTCGTCGCCCCGACCGGCACGAACGGCGCCTCGGGTTACCCCCGCTACTCCGGGGACGGGATGGTGGCCGACATCGATCCGGCCACCCGGACGGTCGAAGCGCTCCTCGTGGACGGGGCCGAGCTCGACTACGGCCTCAAGCCCGTCCTGTACGGGCCTCCTGACACCGCGGCCTCCTGACACCGCGGTTCCTGACGCCGCGGCCTCCGGCGCCGCGGCCGTCCGGCGGCCCGCGGCCGGACTCCTGACGGTTCTCCGGACGCCGCCCGACGGTCCGGCCCGGCCCGTCGGCGGCCCCGCCCGCCTACTCGAAGCGGGTGGTGTCCCCGGCGCCGCGGCGGACGATCTCGGCCTCACCGCTGGAGAAGTCGATGACGGTGGTCGGCATCGTCCCGCACTCGCCCGAGTCCACCACCATGTCCACGACGTGGTCGAGGCGGTCCTTGATCTCCCAGCCCTGGGTCATCGGCTCGGTCTCGTCCGGCAGGAGCAGGGTGCTGGACAGCAGCGGCTCGCCGAGTTCGGCGAGCAGGGCCTGCGCCACGACGTGGTCGGGGATGCGAACCCCGACCGTCTTCTTCTTCGGGTGCTGGAGCTGGCGCGGAACTTCCTTCGTCGCCGGGAGGATGAAGGTGTAGCTGCCCGGGGTGGACGCCTTGATCGCGCGGAAGACGTCGTTGTCGATGATCACGAACTGGCCGAGCTGCGCGAAGTTCTCGCACACCAGGGTGAAGTGGTGGCGGTCGTCGAGCCGCCGGATCGTCCGGATGCGGTCGACGCCCTCACGGTTGCCCATCTTGCAGCCCAGCGCGTAGCAGGAGTCCGTCGGATACGCGACGAGCCCGCCGGAGCGGATGCTGTCGGCGATGCTGCCGATCGTGCGGGACTGGGGGTTCTCGGGGTGTACGTCGAAGTACTTAGCCATCCGCCGAGCCTACGGGATCCGGGGGTTCCGGGACTCGGACGGGCCGGGGTGCGGACCGGCCGACGGCCCCGTGCCGGCCGCGCGATCAGCGCGCGATGAGCTGGTGATTGTTCACTTTATGTCTGTATTTGTTCTCTATGTGGTCGTGATTGCGATCATATTCGCCGGGGGCGGTGCATAATTCTTTCGACGCGGTACATAGGGTGCGGTCAATAGGCGGCCTGCCCGTGGCCGATAAGTCGCGCACAGGGGTTTGCCAAAGATGACCGCCACCTCGATTCCGCCTGCCGAAAGCCCCCTCTCCGCAGGGCGCCGCAGGGAGGCGGAAGGCCAGGTCGGCGGGGTGAAGCGGAATATACAATTCCTTTCCGCTCTCGTGGCCGCATTCCTGTCGATGGCCGCGTACGCCACCGGTCTCGCCGTCCGTGGGACGTATCCCTTCGGGCCGATCCCGCGCGCCGACAATGACCTGCGCCATCAGTACGTACCGTTCCACACCCACCTCTGGGACCTCCAGCACGGAATGGCCCAGGGTGACCTGCTCTTCAACTGGCAGAGCGGCTACGGAGTGGGTTTCCTCGGGGACTTCTTCACCTATCTCACGAACCCGTTCTCCTGGCTGACCGGCGCCCTGCCCCGCCACCACGCCGAGTTCTCCGTCTACCTCGTCAGCCTTTTCAGCATCGGCCTCGCCGCCGCCCTGATGACCGTCTACCTCGGCCGTCTGCGCCCCGGCTCGCCCTGGCTGCGTGCCCTGCTCTCCGTCGGGTACGCCGTCTGCGGCTGGGGAGTCGCCGAGGGCACCGTGGTCCCGATGTGGACCTGGGGCCTGGTCGCGATACCGATGCTCGGCCTGGCCGCCGACTGGTGTCTGACCGGCCGCCGCTGGGTCCTCGGCAGCCTCCTCGTCGCCCTGTGCTGGTTCGCCAACTTCTACACGGCCGCCATGGCCACCCTCGCCACCGCGCTCGTCCTCCTCGTACGGCTGCTGCTCGCCGACACCGACTGGCGCACCCGCGGCCGCGCCCTGTGGCGGGCCGGCACCATGACCGCCACCGGACTGCTCCTCGCGGCTCCCGCCATCCTGGTGTGCGCGCTGGCCAACCAGCGGGCCCAGCCCACCGAGCTGTACGTCGTCAGCGTGCGCACCGACCCGCTGTCCTACCTGTCGATGCTCATACCGGGCACCCATCCCCGGCCTCCCGCGCCCAACATCTACGCCGGGGTGCTCGTCCTGCTCCTCGTGCTGACCCTGCCCTTCCAGTCGAAGGTCCGCGTGCGCGAACGCGCCGCCTGGTGCGGGCTCCTCCTGCTCACCGCGGTCTCCTTCGTCGTCACTCCCACCGCCGAGCTCTGGCAGGGCGGGGCCCTCCCGCACGGCGCCCCCTTCCGCGAGTCCTTCGTCCTCAGCGGCATGCTGGCGATGGCCGCCTGGATCTGCCTCGCCCACATGCCCCGGCCCCGGGCCCTGCTCGGCGGCGGGTCCCTGCTGGTCCTGCTCGTCACGGCCACGTACGACCTGCCGCCCGTCAACCGGTACGCCCTCAACGGAGTCGTGGCGGCCGGCGCCGCCACCCTCGTCCTGCTGCTGTTCTACGCGCGCGGACTGCGCCGGCCCGCCCGCATCGGCGTCATGGTGCTGCTGGCCGTCTCGGTCTTCACCAGCACCGCCTACGCCGTCTACGGCAACGCGGTCGTCGACGACCCCCGCCGGCGCGGCCCCGCCCGCCCCCAGACCATGACCACGCTGGGCACCGACGCGCGCCAGGTCCTGCGCGCGCGCGAGAACTGGCCCGCCACCCGCGCCGACGCCGGACCCGACGTGTTCGTCACCAACAACGACGCGATGCTCGTCGGCGGCCAGGGCGGCGCCTACTACAGCAGCTACGTGAGCGTGGAGACGGCACGAGGGCTGCGCGGCCTGGGCCTCGGCCAGGCCATGGGCGGCCGCCACCTGTGGCCCGCCTCCGACCCCGTCCTGCGCGCCCTGCTCGGCGTCGGCACCGTCCTGGAGCCGGCCGGCGAGGACGCGGTCACCGTCCGCTCCATGGCCGCCCCGCCGCTGGTCACCGTCCACGCGCCCGGCAGCGACCAGGCCCACGGCGCGCCCGAGGGCTCGGTCTGGGCCCGCCGCCAGGCCGCGCTCGGCGCCCGGATCTACACCGTGCCCACGCTCTCCCACTCCGGCGGCCCGCCCGCGCCCGCGTCCGCGCGGGGCTTCGCCCTGCCCCGGGCCGCAGGCGACGGCGCCGAGCACTGGACCGCGTTCACGGCACGCTGCGCCCCCGGCGAACGGGCCTTCCTGTACGCCCCCGACCTGTACGCGACCGCCCAGGCCGAGGACACCGGCCGCCGCGAAAACTTCTACGGCAAGCCGCCCGCGGTCAGCGCACCGCTCAAGGAGCTGGGTACCGCCGGGACCGACGGCCGGTTCACCTTCTCCGTCCACGCGCCGCAGGACGGCCAGATCCTCCCGTCCGACGCGCTCGGGTGCCTGGACCAGGCCGCCTTCGACGCGGCCGTGAGCAGGCTGAAGGCCACCGGAGCCACCGGGATCACGGCGGGCGGCCACACCCTCGAGGCCCGGCTCCCCCAGGGCTCCACCGGCACGGCGGTGGTCGCCACCACCGCGTCCCCCGGCTGGACCTGCTCGGTCGACGGCGGTCCGGCCCGCGCCCCGGTCTCCTACCAGGGCCTGCTCGGCGTTCCGTTGGGCAGCGGCGGCGCCGACCGGCTGTCCTGCTCGTACCTCCCCGAGGGGCTGAGCGCAGGCCTGGCCGGTACCGGAGCGGGCGCCCTGCTCCTCGGAGCCGTCCTCGTGCGCACCCGGTGGCGCGGCCGGACCACGAGGCCGTGATCAACAAGGTGCCCTGACGAGGCAACGGATCGGGTCCCGCGGCTGTCTAGTTCCATGTGCGCCTCGACACGGCGCACGGCCGAAGCCCGTTCCCAGCGGAACCGTCCCAGAAGGTCTCCCGTTTCGTGAGTCTGACCAGCAACACGCTCTTCGTGGTCGTCCTGTTCGCCACGGCACTGATGTTCGCGGCCGCCGTGCGGTGGTGGCCGCGCTTCGCGGGGGCGGGGTGGCGGCGGCTCCTCGGACGGGTCGGCCTGGTCCTCGCCGTTCAGGTGCTGGTGCTGTCCGCCGTCGGTCTCGCGGCGAACCGCAGCTTCCTGATCTACGGCTCCTGGACGGAGCTGGCCGGACAGGAGAAGGCGGCCACCGTCAGCGGGCAGGACGGCGCCGGCACCTCGTCCGTGAAGGTGACCGGCCGGCAGAAGCCGGACGTGCCCGGCGGCGGGACGAAGAAGGTGGTCGGCGAGATCGAGAAGGTCATGATCCAGGGCGAGCGGTCCAAGATCGCGACCCCGGCCTACGTGTACCTGCCGCCGGAGTACTTCCAGAAGGGCAACGAACACCGGGTCTTCCCCGCGGCCGTCGTCCTCACCGGCTACCCGGGCACGGCGGAGAACCTGCTGAAGCCGCTGCCCTACCCGAGGACCGCGTGGACGCTGGCCCGGGAGAAGAAGGCGCATCCGATGATCCTGGTGCTGATGCGGCCCACGGTCTCCCCGCCGCGCAACACCCAGTGCATCGACATCCCGGGCGGACCGCAAACCGAGACCTTCTTCGGGACCGACCTCCCCAAGGCCCTCTCGGGCGCCTACCGCATCGGCGCCTCGCCCCGGTACCTCGGGATGATGGGCGACTCCACCGGCGGCTACTGCGCCCTGAAGATCGCACTGGAGCACCCCGAGACCTACGCGGCCGGCGTGGGGCTGTCCGCGGACTACGAGCCCGAGAGCTACGGCGCCGGCGACCTCTTCCACGGGAACACCGACGAACAGAAGCGCGCCGACCTGCTGTGGAGCCTGGACCACTTGCCGCAGGGGAACAGCTCCTTCCTCGTCACCACCTCGCTCCAGGGCGAGGACAACTACCAGGCGACGCAGAAGTTCATCGAGAAGGTGAAGGCCCCCGCCCACGTCTGGTCCATCACCCTCGACCACGGCGGCCACAGCTTCAACACGTGGAAGCGGGAGATCCCGCCGTCGCTGGAATGGCTCAGCGGGCGCCTCGCCGCCGAGTGAGCGGGGCCGGCGGCGCCCGGCGCTCAGCCGAACGGGCGAACCACCCGGCCCGCCTGCGGACCGTGACCGGGGACGGACCGTTGGATGGGGTGGTCCGGGGGATCGCGGTCAGGGGGACGGGGCGCGCGATCGGGAGAGCGCCGGTGTCCGAGGAGTGAGATGAGACCGTTTTCGGCGGAGGGGGCGGCGGCCGCACTGCGCCGGACCCAGGCCGGACTGCTGCTGCCCGCGCTCCTGGTGGGCGCCGGTGCGGGACTGGGGGCGGTGGGCTTCCGGTGGCTGACCGAGGCGGTCACCCGGGTGCTGTCGGGGCACGACGAGTACTCCTTGGCGGGCCACGCCGACAACCCCTACGTCCCCTGGCTCGGACCGTACTTCGTGCTCTTCGCGCCCGTCGTCGCGGGGGCGGTCTACGGACCGCTCGTCCACCGCTACGCCAGGGAGGCACGCGGCCACGGTGTCCCCGAGGTGATGTACGCCGTCGCCCGCCAGGGCGGCCGGATCCCGCCCCGGGTCGCCCTGGTGAAAGCGGTCGCGTCCGCCCTGTGCATCGGCGGCGGCGGTTCGGTGGGCCGCGAGGGCCCGATCGTGCAGATCGGCGCCGCTCTCGGATCCACCGGCGGATCGATCCTGCGGATGGGCGAGGAACGCATGCGGCTGCTGGTCGCCTGCGGTGCGGCCGGCGGCATCGCGGCCACCTTCAACGCCCCGCTCGCCGGCGTCTTCTTCGCCGCGGAACTGATCCTGCGCGACTTCACGGCCGGGAGCTTCGGCGTGGTCGTCGTCTCCTCGGTCACCGCCAGCGTGATCGGCCGGGCCGTACTGGGCGGAGAGCCCTTCCTGCACCTGACCCCCTCCCTGGACGTGGGCCACGTGGCCTCGTACCCCCTCTACGTGCTGCTCGGCGCGGTCGCCGGGGCCGTCGGGGTGCTCTTCAGCAAGGTCCTCTACGGGGTGGAGGACCTCTGCGACGCGGTCTGGCACGGCCCCGAATGGCTGCGCCCGGCGGCCGGCGGGATCCTGCTGGGCGCGATCCTGCTCGCGCTGCCCGAGTTGTACGGGGTCGGCTACCCGGTCCTCGGCAAGGCCGCGCTGGGCGGCTACACGGTCGGATTCCTGCTGGTCCTGCTCGTCGGCAAGATCGTCGCGTGCAGCGTCACCATCGGCATCGGCGGCTCGGGCGGTGTCTTCGCCCCCTGCCTCTTCGTCGGCGCGATGCTCGGCAGCTCCTTCGGCCAGACGCTCGACCACCTCGTGCCCGCCGTGGCCGGCTCGGCCACGACCTACTCCGTCATCGGGATGGGAGCGGTCTTCGCCGGGGCGGCCCGCGCGCCGGTCACCGCCGTGGTCATCATCTACGAACTCACGGGCGAGTACGGCATCATCCTGCCGCTGATGGCCGCCATCGCCGTCGCCACCGGCGTCGGCCACGCGCTCAGCCGCGACACCGTCTACACGACCAAGCTCCGGCGCCGGGGCGTCGACCTCGACCTCACGGGTCCGGCCGCGATCGAGGTCCGCGCGGCGATGAGACCGCCGCCGGCCCCTCTGGCACCCGCGACCGGGCTGCGCGACGCGGCCGCGGCGATGATCGCGGCGGACGCCCGCCGCCTCCCGGTCGTCGACGCCCGGGGCCGGTACGAGGGGGCGGTCGGCGCGCTCGCCCTCTCGCGGGCACTGGGCGAGGGCCTGCCGGACGACACCTCGGTCGAGGCGGTACGGGAGTACCCGCCCGCACTGCTCGAGGGCCAGTCCCTGGAAGAGGCCATGCCGCTGCTCGCGGCGCACGAGGGCGACGGACTCCCGGTCCTCGACGAGGAACGGCGCCACCTCCTGGGCTGGGTCTCCCACCGCTCCGCGCTCCTGGCCCTGCACCCGCAGACCTGAGCGCACCCCCGTGGGAGCACGAGGGCACGGGCGCACGCGCGGCGCACGGGCGCACGGGCCCGCGGGTGGACCGAGGCCGTCTCGCGCCGGCACCGCGGCCGCGCGTAGGCTCCGCCCGTCCATCCGAGGGAGGCGATCCGCGATGACCCGGTCGGAGCCACGGCGCGAGCTCTTCGGCGATGGTCTTCGGAGCCCTCGCCCGCGAACTCGCCTCCGAATGGAGCCTGTTCGCACTCGACCTGCGGGGCCGCGGTCACAGCGACACCCACCCGGGGGCCCTACGGCATCGACGCGCACGCCGCCGATCTGTGCGCGCTGGCCGAGCGGTTCGGGGGCGGCCGGCTGGCGCTGACCCACCCGCACGAGGAGGCGTAGGTGGACCCCTTCCGCGGCCACCCCGCGCTCGGTCCGTACGGGAACGAGGACGTCGGGCGGTACGTCCGCTACGACCTCACCGGCCCCGAGGCTTCCCCGGTGATGCCGTCCGTCCCCGCAGGGCCGTCCGGTCCCATCCGGCGCTATCCGGCGGGGGGAAGTCGTTCCTTCACCCGGCGGAGGATTTCGGCGCGCTGCCCGGACCGGAGGGTACCGGGGCACGCGTGGGCGCCCCACGGGGCGCCGCCCATGGCGTGGGTGCCCAGGCCCGGTTGGTCGGGGGAGTCGCTGATCGAGGGCGGCCAGCCGTGCGTGCCGCAGCCCCACGCGTAGATGCGGGACACGGCGTCGACCTGCGCTTCGGTGAGCGCCCGGGTATCGAAGCCGGAGGTTTCGACCGAGGCCCACGAGCCGTTGCCGTCCACTTGGGCCCAGGCCCGGTCGAGGACGGAGACGTACTGCTCCGTCTCCCCGCTCTGCGAGACCCAGAAGTGGGAGGAGGCCTTGATCCCGGGGCTGTTGAAGCGCTCGTACAGCGAGCCCTCGCCTTCCTGGACATGGAGGACGAGCCCGCGCTGGGCGTCGCGCTCCCCTGCGACGAAGTTGCGCTCCAGCGGCCGTCTGACCACGCCGGGCATCCAGCCGGAGGCCGGGGAGGGGGAGGCGGGGGTGCGGGGCGCTCCGGACGGGTCGCGGCCGTCGTCCCGCGGGACGGGCTCGCCGGACCTGGTGGCCAGTAGGGGGCCGGCGGTCAGGGCGAGGAGCAGGGCTCCGCCGCCGGCCAGCAGGCGTCGCCTGCCGGGTGTGGAGGGGTCGGGGTTCCTGTGGTTCATGAACGGTGTCCGACTTCCTGAAGGCGCCTCGCGTGGGGGAGAAGTGATTCTTCGGATTCCTCATGACGGAGCCGTGATGGCCACATGATCGTTTGATGACAGTGTGAGACCACCGGGTTGTGACAAATTGGTCATCTTGTGCGCATGATCCGCGCATATGGGACGCGGAGACTGGCGTCCGAGTGATCGAGAACTGCATGAGCAAGGCGGTGTACGGCATGACGGCGGTACCGGTGAAGGGCGAAGGCCTCCACGCGGCGGCGGCGGAGGACGGGGACGAGGGCCCGGCCGGGACGGCACGCGCCGCCGGGCCCGCCGGGGCCGCCGAAGTGCCGGAGCCGACGGCAGCTCCGGAGTCCGCGACGGAGGCCGGATCCGAATCCGAGCCGGAGCCGGAGAGGGCGTCCGAGCCGAAGCGGGAGTCCGAGCCGGACCCCGAGCCGGTAGCGGAGTCGCGGCCGCGGGCCGGTACGCGCGCTGAGGCCGCTTCGTCGTCCGACCCGCAGCCGCAGCCGCAGCCGCAGCCGAAGCCGGAGCCGCAGCCGCAGCCGCAGCCGCAGCCGGAGTCGGAGGGGGAGGTGACGAGTACGTTCATCGCGCTCAAGCCCCTTGACGCGGCCCCGCAGCAGGCCGCTCGCGTCTCCCCGCCCGTCCCGGCGCCCGCCTCCGGGTTCGCTCCCGCGCCCGCCTCCGGACCCGTGCCCGCACCCGCCCCCGTCGCCGCGTCCGGGCCCACGGCCCTGTCGGCACCCGCTCCGGAGGGGACCGCCGAGCAGCCGCTGCCCCCGCTCGACCTGCTCGCCCAGCTCACGAACACCCCGCCGCCGCCCGAGACGACGGCCCGGAGCGTGGCCCGCCGGTTCAAGATCTGGGTGCCGCTGTTCCTCGTTCTGGTCGGCGTACTCGCCCTCGCGCAGGCCCTGCGGCCGCTGCCCGCCCTCGTCTTCGCCGACGGGGACGCACCGGACTCCGTCACCCTCGACGGCCGTTTCGACGTGCCCTGGCCGGAGAAGGGGCAGGCAGCGGTACGGGTGGTCGGCGCGGGCGACGTCGGGACGTTCGGGGCGCAGGAGCCCGTGCCCACGGCGAGCGTGGCCAAGGTGATGACGGCCTACGTGGTCCTCAAGGGCCACCCGCTCAAGAAGGACGAGGCGGGCCCGTCGATCACGGTCGACGACAAGGCCGTGGCGGACGGCACCTCGGAGAACGAGTCGCGCGTCGAGGGGCTGACGACCGGAACGCGGTTCACGCAGCAGGACATGCTGAAGATGCTGATGATCCCCTCGGGCAACAACATCGCCCGCCTGCTGGCCCGTTGGGATACGGGCAGCGATTCCGAAACCGCCTTCGTGGAGAAGATGAACGCCGAGGCCAAGGCGCTCGGCATGACCTCGACCACGTACACCGACCCGAGCGGGCTCGACGCGAAGACGGTGAGCACGGCGGTCGATCAGCTGAAGCTGGCCGAGGCGGTCATGCGGTTCGACGCCTTCCGGGCGATCGTCCAGCTGCCCAGTGCCACGATCCCGGGTGTTCCGAAGGCGATCCTCAACAACAACGGCGACCTGCTCCTGTCGCCCCTCAGCATCAAGGGCATCAAGACCGGCTCCAGTTCACCGGCCGGCGGCGCGCTGATGTGGGCGGCCTACAAGTCGGTCGGCGACAAGACCCCGTTGATCCTCGGCACGATGCTCGACCAGCACGTCACGGGGCCCGACCCGAACGGCGGCAACAGCCTGGTCCTGGTCAAGGACAACAGCAAGAAGGTCATCGAAGCCGTCCGCGCGGCACTGACCGAGTCCCGAGCGGTCACGAAGGGCCAGGTCCTCGGCCACGTCGACGACGGGCTCGGGACCCGCACCCCGGTGGTGGCCACCCAGGACGCGGCCGTCGTCGCCGTGCCGGGGCAGAGGCTCGAACTGACCGTGGAAATCGGGGAGAAGGGCCTCCCGCGCGAGGCGCGGGCGGGCACGGAGATCGGAGTGCTGACCATCGGGACCGGAGCCGGTGCGGTGAAGGTCCCGGCGGCTCTCGGGGCGGACCTGTCCGCACCTTCCCTCGGCGACAAGCTGATGCGCCTCCTCTGACGAGCCCGTGCTGTGGCCGGCGATCCTTCCCCGGCCACAGCACCGCTAGGCCACCGGCTGCGGGGGAGTCCAGCGGCTCCATGCGGGGATGGGCTCGCGTGCCGCGCGCCAGGCGGGCGGGACGGCGGCGGTTCCCGTGCGGGCCGCGACGACGCCACCCGCGATGGCGCAGGTGGTGTCGCGGTCGCCCCATCCGGCCACCGTCTGCCACAGCGCCTCGGGCAGGTCGTCCAGGTGCCCCGCGGCGGACCACAGGGCGAACGGCACGGTGTCCGGCGCCGAGACGCGCCACCCCGAGCCCAGCACCGACGCCGCATGGCGCACCGAGGTGCGCGCCGGGAAGCCCGCGGCCACCCGCAGTCCGGAGCCGACGTCGCTGCGCGGTACGTACGCGGCGACTTCCCGGAGGAACTCGGCGCGCGACGGCGCGGCTCGGCCCGCGCCCGCCGCCGCGAGCGCGGCGGCGACGGCCACGGCCACGGCGCCCGCGACGGCCTCCGGGTGGGTGTGCGTGGCCAGCGCGGAGAGCCGGGCCTGCTCGGCGGCGGCCTTCGGGTCGTCACGGAACCAGGCCCCGAGCGGCGCGACCCGCATCGCGGCGCCGTTGCCGTAGGAGCCCTGTCCCTCGAACTGCTCGGAGGTGACGCTCCTCCAGTCCTCGCCCTCGCCGATCCTGCGCAGCACGCCGTGCATGGAGGGCCCGTACTTGCGTCCGTCGTCCCGCGCGTACTCCGCGGCGAACTCCCGGGCCAGCCGGCCCGGCCGGACCTCGCCGTGGGTCCGCAGATGGGCGAAGAGCACGAAGGCCATGGCGGAGTCGTCCGTCCACCCCCAGGGAACGGGGCGCAACTGCCGTGCCGCCCATTGCTCTTCGACGTTCTCGTGGGAGAGCGTGAACCAGCTGTCGCCGAAGGCGTCGCCCGTGACCAGGCCGTCCAGGGCGGCGTGTGCGGGGGCCTGGGACGGGCTGTTCATCGGAGTTCCTTCCGGACGGCGGGGTGGTCGTGCCATCCTCGCCGCTCGGCGGTCGCGGGCGCGAGCCGATTCGGAGCGGCCCGACGCCCGACGCGGGCTACGCCGAGGCGCAGCGCTTCCCCTCGGCGTCGGCCGCCGACGAGGAGGGAGCGACGGAGACGTCCAGGCTCAGCCCGGCGCTGGTGGGACGGGAGCCGGTGAGCCGGACCCCGTCGGGGAGGTCGCCGACGTCCACGGTCCGGGGTGCGAGCCGCTCGGCCAGGTCGGCGGCGCCCGGGAGCCCGCTGAGGGAGGCGATGGGCAGCTCGCGGCCCAGCACGGTCACCGTCGTCGGCGTGATGGTGAGGCTGTTCGCCGTGGTGCTGGTGCTCGCGCGGACGGTGACGGGCAGCCCGAGGCGGCCCACGGTCCCGGTGAGGGTGAGTCCCTTCGCGTCGCCGCCCACCTTCATGTCGGCCGCGGCGTCCGCGTCACCGGCCGGTGCGGAGTCGGCCAAGTGTTTCTGCAGGGAGCCGTAGGGGATGGTCGCCGTCGCCCGGCCGCCGCCCACGGCTCCGTCGCGCGTGACGTCGTGGAGGTCGGCCTCGACGCTCATCTCGGTGTCGGCGCGGCGCACGCCCTGCGCCGCGAGATGGAGGGAGCCCACTTCGCCCGTCAGTGCGCGAAGTCCGGCGAAGGTGCCGGTGAGTTCGGCGCTGACGGGTCCATCGGCCTGGAGGCGGCAGCCGGCCGCCCGTGCTATGCGGTCCTGGGCGGAGTGGGCGACCACCACGTCGGTCGTGCACAGCGCCACGGCGAGCGCGGTGGCGATGCCGGCGGTGACGAGGACGGGGGTGCGGCGGAGCTTCATTGCGGGACGGATCCGATCTGCTTCAGCATCTCCAGGGCCTCGCGCAGGAGGTGGGAGGGCGGGGTGTCGGTGACGGTGCCGTTCTCGCGCCGTCGGCGTTGGGTGCGCAGGACGGCGCGTACGGCGGACAGGGCGGCGCCCGCGATCACTCCGGCGCGCAGGTCGGCGTCGGGCGTGCCGGCGGGGAGCCGGTCCAGGACCATGAGCGTGAGGCGGTTCTCGAACTCGGCGAAGATCTGGACGAGCTGGGCGGCCACCGCGTGCTCGCCGCCCGCCACGGAGATGGAGTGGGTCAGGGCGGTGAGGCTGGAAGCGGCGAACGGCGCCACGGCGGAGATCAGGGCGTTGCACACCGCGTCGAGCGGATCCTCCTCCGGGGGGCGCCGGGCGAGTTCGGCTTCCACGTAGCCGAAGACGTCGATGCTGTCGGGCAGCAGCAGGGCCTCTTTGCTCTCGAAGTAGCGGAAGAAGGTCCGCTCCGAGACGTTCGCGCAGGCGGCGATGTCCGCGACCGTGGTGCCCGCGAAGCCGCGCTCGGCGAAGAGCGCGGCGGCGCCCTCGCGCAGCAGCTTGCGGGTCCGCTCCTTCTTGCGTTCGCGCAGGCCGGACTCGGGGTCGGAGCCGGGGTCGGCCCCCGTGCGGGAGCCGGCGCCGACGCCGGCCGGATCGTGGCTCATGGCCGAAGCCTAGCAATGACGTCACCTCTGTCAATTGTCACTCATGCCAATTGTCAGTCCTGCCATTTTCTGCCTAAGGTGCTGCGTGCCGGTCCTGACACCTTCCTGCCCGACACTTTCCGGAGGCGTCGTGTACTCCCCCCAGCCGTCCGACCCCCCGGCGCGGGCCTCGCGCCTGAGCCGCCTCGGATCCTTCTGCGCCCGCCGCCCCGTCTGGGTCATCGCGGCCTGGCTCCTCCTGCTGGGCGGCGCGGTGCTCGGCCGCCAGCTGGCCGCCCCGGTCTACAGCGACCAGATCACCCTGCCCAGCACGCAGTCCCGTACCGGCGCGGACCTGCTGGCCGCCTCCGCCCCGGGGGTCGGCGACCCCAGCGGGCGCGTGGTCTTCCACGTCGACGGGGGCTCGCCGGCCGGATACCGGCAGGCCGTCGACGAGAGCATCGCCGACCTCGCGGAGATGCCCCACGTCACCGCCGCGTCCCCGGCCGTGACCAGCACGGACGGCCGGACGCTCTACACGACGGTGTCCTTCGACCGGCAGGTCAAGACGCTCGGGCACGCCTATGCGGACACGCTCGACGCGGCCACCGAACCGGCCCGTGCCTCGGGGGTGCGGGTCGCGTACGGCGGGGACCTGAACCAGGTCGTGCGGCCGCCGGCCGACGACAAGGCCGGCGAGGCGGTGGGCGTCGTCGTGGCCCTGCTGATCCTCGTACTCGCCTTCGGCAGCGTCGCCGCGGCGCTGATGCCCCTGGTCACGGCCCTGATCAGCGTCGGCGTGGGCATGGGCGTCGTCGGCATCGTGGCCGGCGCCCTCACCTTCGCGACCGCCGCCCCCACCCTCGCCACGATGATCGGCCTCGGAGTCGGCATCGACTACGCCCTCTTCCTCACCACCCGCTTCCGGCAGGACCTCATCGACGGGCACGATCCGGTCGACGCGGCCGGCCGCACCGCCGCTTCCAGCGGACGCGCGGTCGTGGTGGCCGCGGTCACCGTCGCGGTGGCGATGCTGAGCCTGTACGCGTGCGGACTCAGCTTCATCGGACGGATGGGGCTCGCCGCCACCCTCGTCGTGATCGTCACGGGTGCGGCCGCGCTGACCCTCGTACCGGCCGCCCTGGGCCTGATGGGGCGCCGGATCGACCGCTTCGCCCTGCGCCGCCCGGTCGCCGAGACCACCGGCGGCCACGACCGCTGGCACCGCTACGCCGCCCTGGTGGCCCGGCGTCCGTGGACGTTCCTGACCGCGGGCACGCTGCTGCTCGCCCTGTGCGCCGTACCGCTGTTCTCCCTGCGCCTGGGCCACGTCGACGACGGCGCCGACCGCCCGGGCAGCACCACCCGCAACGCCTACGACTGGATCGCCGAGGGCGAAGGGCCCGGCTTCGGCCCCGGCGCCAACGGTCCCTTCGTCCTGGTGACGGACCTCCGCCACGCCACCGTCCCGGCCGACCGGATCAGCGCCGAGGTCACCGCCGCCCTGCGGGACACGGCCGGGATCGCCCGGTTCACCCCCCTCGCGCCGAGCCCCGACGGAAAGCTGCTCATCTCCACGCTCACCCCGGTCGAGGGGCCGCAGAGCGCGGCCACGGGAAGCCTGTTCACGGAGCTCACCGGGACCACGCTGCCCACCGCGCTGAAGGGCACCGGCGCCGAGGGCCACCTCACCGGCTCGACCGCCGGGCAACTGGACTTCCGCGACACCGTCAAGGACCGGCTGCCGCTCATCATCGGCATCGTGCTGGCCGCCGCCCTCGCGCTGCTGACCGTCGTGTTCCGCAGCGTGGTGGTCCCGCTCAAGGCGGTCGTCCTCAACCTGTTCACCACCGCCGCGTCCTACGGGGTACTCGTCGCGGTGTTCCAGTGGGGCTGGGGGAGCGGCCTCGTCGGGCTGTCGGAACCCGTGCCCATCGAGTCCTTCGTCCCGATGATGATGTTCGCGATCGTCTTCGGCCTGTCGATGGACTACGAGATCTTCCTGCTCTCCGCCATCGCCGGGACCTGGCACCGCACCCGGGACAACACCCTCGCCGTCGGCACGGGCCTGGCGGCCACCGGGCGTGTCATCTCGAGTGCGGCGCTCATCATGACCGCGGTCTTCCTGTCCTTCGCCGCCTCGCCCACGGTCGTCGTCAAGATGCTCGCGCTGGGCCTGGCCGTCAGCGTGGTCCTGGACGCGACCGTGGTCCGGCTGGTGCTCGTCCCGGCGGCCATGTTCCTGATGGGCCGCGCCAACTGGTGGCTCCCGCCCTTCCTGGACCGGCTCCTGCCGCTGACGCATCCGCATCCGGACCCGCGGGCGCAGTCGCAGCCGCACCCGGACCCGTGCGCGGACCCGCTCCCCGACGCGCGCCGTGGGGCGCCGTCCGCCGCCGTGCACGGGGAGGGGCGCGGGTGAGGCATGATCGGGGGATGTCTGATCGCATCATCGCCGCCTGTGACGGCGCGGCCAAGGGAAACCCCGGGCCTGCCGCATGGGCCTGGGTCATCGCCGACGCGCACGGGCGCCCCGAACGCTGGGAGGCCGGGCCGCTCGGCCGGGCCACCAACAACGTGGGTGAACTCACCGCCCTGCAACGGCTGCTGGAGGCCGTGGCGCCGGGGACCGCCGTACAGGTACGGATGGACTCCCAGTACGCCATGAAGGCCGTCACCCAGTGGCTGCCGGCCTGGAAGCGCAACGGCTGGAAGACCGCGGCGGGAAAGCCGGTGGCGAACCGGGAGCTCGTCGAGAGCATCGACGCGCTGCTGACCGACCGGGACGTGGAGTTCCGCTACGTCCCCGCGCACCGTGAGGACGGCGACCACCTGAACGCGATCGCTGACCAGGCGGCCAGCGACGCGGCCGTCAGCCAGGAACCGGCCGGCACGGCGCTGGGCCACGAGGCCATGCCGGTCCCGGCGCCCGCGCGCAGCACGCCCGCCCGGAGCTCCTCCTCGCGCGGCGCCTCGGCCCGCAGGAGTGCGCCGGGTACCGGGACCGGCGCCGCGGCCGCCGGGAAGGCGACGGCCGTGCGCGGAGGCGTGACCATCAAGGCGAAGTTCCCCGGCACCTGCCCGTGCGGCCAGCAGTACGCCGCCGGCGAGAAGATCACCAAGCTCGGTTCGCGCTGGGGGCACCCGGACTGCGGCGGCGCCGACGCCGCATGAGCGGGCGGTGGGCCGGACCCGGGGCGCTCGGCCACTCGGCCTGAACCCGAAGGCTGAGCAGGGCAGACCGGGTGCGCAGGGGAGACCAGGTGAGCGCGGGCCCGGTACACACGCACGAGGGCAGCGACGCACGAGGGCAGCGACGCACGAGAGCGCAGACGCACGAGAGCGCAGACGCGCGAGGGCGGCCCCGAGGTCCGGGGCCGCCCCTGAGCGTGTGGTGCCCGCCGTCAGCCGATCTGCCAGCGCTGGTACACCGAAGTGCCGCTCGGCTGCTGGGTGACCAGGGCCCCCTCCGCGCCGGAAGCGGTGGTCAGCCGCAGCGAGCTCTTCTTGTTGGTGACCGCGTACTCACCCCCGCCGAGCGCCGTGACCAGCCAGCGCTGGCTGTCGCCGCCGCCACAGGTGGCCTGGATCACGGCCGCTCCGGCGCCCGTGGAGCCGCCGGAGACGTCCGCGCAGAGGCCGGACGAGCCGTTGGCCATGGTGTAACTGCCGTCGCCGTTGAGGGCCAGCCGCCACTGCTGGTTGGGTCCCCCGTGCGGAGTCCACGTGATCAGCTGGGTCCCGGACGCCGGGGAGCTCCCCGGGTCGTCGAGCGCCTTCCCGGCGGCCGTGAGGGTCCGCGGCCCGCTCAACTGGCCCCCGTACACCTCGAAGTCGTAGAGCGAGTAGCCGTACGTGGTGCCGCGCCGGGTCGCGTACACGCGGATGTAGCGGCCCGACCCGGTCAGCCCGGTCAGGTCCTGGACCCCGCCCGTCCCGGTCGTCGTGGAGTAGGCGGTGCGCCAGGTGGCCCTGTCGTCGGAGAGCTGGATCTGGAAGGACGTGCCGTACGCGGCCTCCCAGCGCAGGATCACCCGGTTGACGGCCTGGCTGGACCCGAGGTCGACCTCCAGCCACTGCGGGTCGGCGTACGCGCTCGACCAGCGGGTGCCCGGGTCGCCGTCCGTCGCCAGGGCGGCGGGGAAGGCGGCGGTCTCGGTACTGGAGGCGGTGGTGGGGCGGTTGAGGGCGAGGTTGCCCGGCTGGGAGCTGCCGGGCCAGGCGGGGTGGTGGCCGATCGCGGCCACGATCGGGGTGAAGGCGGCGTAGGTGCTCACCGGCTTCGGCGAGCCCCAGGTCTGCTGGGCGAGCGCGCGCAGCGGGTACATGACGCCGGCGGCGACCTGGGTCTCCGTCTCGGCGTTCGGGTTGTCGCACCACACGTGGAGCAGCGAACCGGGGTTCTTCGTCCCGTCCGCGAGCACGTTGCCGCCCTCGAACGTGTCCGGGGTCCAGTTCTCGTACATCCACTTGGTGTCGGGCTTCGCACCCCCGAGCACGTAATAGGTCGGCGTCCACGACTGGTTGGCGACCTTGTGCCCGGCGGCGACCAGCTGCTGCGGGGTGAGCCCGTAGCTGTACCAGTACTCCACGAGGATCGCGGCGTTCGGGGTGACGGTGCCGTCGCCGGCCTTGATGCCGTCGTTCCACATCCGGGTGGTCTTGCCGGCCGCCCGGACCAGCGCGTCCGCCCAGTTCACGTACCCGTAGTAGGTGTCCTTGGCGGTGGCGTTCGCGCCGTAGTGGGCGCGGGCGTAACTGAGCAGCTGCGGATACCTGTTGTAGTCCGTGACGTACTCGTCCGCGCCGATGTGCCAGTACGCCGCGGGGAACAGCGGCAGGTACTCGTTGATCAGGTCCTTGATCAGCGTGTACGAGGCGGGGAGCGAGAGGTCGATGAAATCGGCGCTCGCCGTGCCCGAGCTGTCCTTGAGCTTGAGCTCCGGGTGGGCGGCCAGGATCTGGTTCATGTGCCCCGGGGTGTCGATCTCCGGAACGATCGTGACGTGGTACTTCTGCCCGAGCGCGACCAGATCGGCGATGTCCTGCTTGGAGTAGTGGTCGGTGGAGACGATCTCGGGGTGGGTCGTGCTCTCCAGCCGGAAGCCGAAGGTGTCCGACACGTGGAAGTGGAAGTAGTTGAGCTTGAGGTACGCCAGTTCCTTGATGTGCTGGGCGACCCAGGCGACGGTGAAGAACTTCCGGCCCTGGTCGATCATGAGCCCGCGTTCGGCCTTCGCTGGCCAGTCCACCGCCGTGCCCGCCGCCACCGAAGCGGACTGGTGGAGCAGTTGCAGCACGGTGCGGGTGCCGTAGAACGCGCCGGCATCGGTCGCCGCCTGGATGGCGACGCTCTGCCCCACGGTCATCCGGTACCCCTCGGCGGGCAGCGCACCGTCGCCGAGGCTCAGGCCGATGTCGCCGGGGGAGGCGGTCCCGGTGGCGACGGTCACCGGGCGCCCGGCCAGCGCACCCAGGTCCTCCGCGAACGTGGCTGCCTCGTCCGAGAGCTGGGCGGTGTACGCGGGATCCACGACGATCCTGCTGGTGCTCGTGAAGCTGTACGTGCCGCTGCCGGCCGTCCACTGGCGCAACGCGGGTACGGTCTGCGGCGCCCCGGCGGCGGCAGCGGCGGGGGCCGCGGCGGGGGCCGCGGCGGCGGCGGAAGCCGAGGCGGTGGTGGCGCCCGGCAGGGAGAGCGCGGCCAAGGCTAAGGCGGCGGCGGTCAGGAATCTGAGCAGGCGCATGGCCAGTCCCCAGGTGTGGTGGGAGTCGGGGGAGTGCGGGGGTGCGTCCCCCTCCGGCCGTGACGGCCGGAGGGAGTGGCCAAAGTGCAGCGCAGGAGCCCATCTATGTCAAGAGATGCTCGAAACTCCGTCCGAACAAGCATCATCGAGCAGAAGCGCCTCGGAATCGGCGACCAGACCGGACAGCAGCCGCAGCGCCGCGTCGGACGGGGATCCCTCGGGAGCGCTGAAGAGCAGCATGCGGTGGCCGGTCCCGTCGGCCACGTGGAGGTTCTCGAAGTCGAGGGTCAGCGGACCCACGGCCGGGTGGCGCAGGGCCTTGGTCCCCACCGTGCAGTCCCGTACCGGCTGCTGGGACCAGAGCGCCGCGAAATCGGGGCTCTGCAGCATCAGCGAACCGATCAGCTCGGCGAGCGCGCGGTCCTCGGGATTGCGCCCGGCGACCAGCCGCAGCGCCGCCAGGGCGACGCGTGCCTCGTTCTTCCAGTCGGCGTACAGCTCCCGGGTGTGGGGGTCGAGGAAGAGCATGCGCGTCAGATTGGGGCGGGCGGCCGGGTCGTCCGGGCTCTCCGGGGCGAGGTGCCCGGCGAGCAGGGCGTGCCCCAGCGGATTCCAGGCGAGCACGTTGTTGCGCCCGTCCAGGACGACGGCGGGGATCTGCGGCATCGCTGCGATCAGCCGGCGCGTGGTGGGGCGCGCGTGCTCGGGACGCGGGGACCGGGCCCGCTTGGCCTTGGGCGGCCGGGCGAGATCCCGTAGGTGCGCGTGCTCGTCCGGGGTCAGGCGCAGGGCGCGGGCGAGCGCGTCGAGGACGCTGTCCGAGGCGTTCGTGCTCTGCCCCTGCTCCAGGTGTGTGTAGTACGTGATGCTCACTCCGGCGAGCAGCGCCAGCTCCTCGCGGCGCAGTCCGGGCACGCGCCGGCGGGTGCCGTGCGCCGGCAGCCCGACGTCCTCCGGCTGGAGCCGGGCACGGCGGTTGCGAAGGAATTCGCCCAGGGCAGTGGGTGTGTCCATGGGTTCCAGTGTGCCGCGCGGGCCCGGGGAGCGGGCCCGCCGAGGGTGGCCCTGCCAGTGCTAGCTTCCCCGGCGCCAGCAGAGCCAGGGGGCTGGGTAACTCCCCTCGAGAGGGCCAGAGTCGCTTTCCGGAACGACGTGACGGACGAGGGAAGGGAAGTACGGCGATGCCGGTTACCGGGAACGTGCGCGGGGACGTGGACACGGCCGAGGAGAAGGGGAGCCGGGAGGAGAGGGGGCGGGAGCGGGAGGAGACGAAGGGGAAACGGCAGCGGGAGCGGGAGCCCGAAGGGGCCCGGCTCGACGGCCGCCTGCGGCTCGTCCTGGGGGTCCTGCTGGTCGCCCAGTTCATGCTGGCTGTCGACTTCTCGATCCTGAACGTGGCGCTGCCGGTGATCGGCGAGGGGCTCGGCTTCTCGCTCTCCGGCCTCCAGTGGATCGCGACGTCGTTCGCGCTCAGCGCCGCCGGATTCACCCTGCTCTTCGGACGGATCGCGGACCTCTTCGGCCGCCGCCGGGTCTTCCTGGCGGGCCTCGCCGTCCTGGGCCTGTCCTCCCTGGCCGGAGGCCTGGCCACCAGCCCCGAAATGCTCCTGACCGCACGGGTGTTCCAAGGGCTGGCGACGGCCGCGGTCACCCCGGCGGGCCTGTCGCTCCTGACGACCTCCTTCCCCCAGGGACCGCTGCGCCAGAAGGCACTGGGCCTCAACGGTGCGCTGATGTCGGCCGGGTTCACGGCGGGCGCCGTCCTGGGCGGCGTCCTGACGGACCTGCTCTCCTGGCGCTGGGCGTTCTTCGTCAACGTGCCCGTCGCCCTGGCGGTCCTGGCGATCGCCCCGACGGTCATCAAGGAGTCCCGCCCTGTGACCCGCCCGAAGCTCGACCTGCCCGGCGCCGCCACCGTCACCCTGGGTCTCCTGGCCCTGATCTACGGACTGACGCGGGCGGGCGAGCACGGCTGGGACTCGGCGACGGCGCTGATCTGGCTCGCGGCGGGCGTGCTCCTGCTGATCGCCTTCTACGCCGTCGAGTCCAGGACCGTCAGCCCGCTCGTGCCCGTCGCCGTGCTGAAGAAGCGCACGGTCGCCTGGGGCAACACCGCGGGACTGATCGCCTTCCTGACGGAGACGAGCCTGGTCTTCCTCATGACGCTCCACCTGCAGGAGGTCCTCGACTTCTCCCCGCTGGCGGCCGGCCTCTCCTTCGGAGTCCTGGGCCTCGGCACCGTCATCGGCGGCTCCCTCGCGTCCCGCGTCATCGGGGCCACGTCCACCCGTACGACCCTGATCACCGGCGGACTCCTCCAGGCCGCCGCCACGTTGAGCCTGGTCGCCCTCGGGACGTCCTCCACCGGCCTGTGGCTCCTGCTGGCCGCCACCTTCGCCGGCGGCATCGGCAACATGCTGGTCATCGTCGGCTTCATGGTCACCGCCACCACCGGGCTCCCGGACCACGAGCAGGGCATGGCCACCGGCCTCGCCACCATGACCCAGCAGATCGGCATCACGATGGGCACCCCGGTCATGAGCGCGATCGCGGCGGCCCACACCGACATCCACTCCGGCATCACGGCCGCGATCGTCGTCAACACGGCGATCGTGCTGGCCGGAACCCTCACCACCGTCCTGTTCCTCGGCCGGGAGCGGGCCGCCGCTTGACCACCCGGCGGCGGGCGGGGGCAGACAGGCCTCTCGACCCGGGGCCCCGGCGCGGGCCGAAGCAGACGGCTAGACCGCGAGCGCCGTGGTGATCACGAGGGGTGGTCTCGCCCGCTCCGCCGACCAGGTGCGGGCCGCGGCGAACTCCGCGTCGACGAGGCCGAGCGCCTCGTCCACGGTCGGCCGGTGCTGTACGACGTCCCGGAACCCGGCGCGTTCGAGCAGCGGCGGGTAGACGTCCACGGGCCAGGCGTGGTTGGGCATCTCCTGCCAGCTCCCGTCCGTGCGCCGCAGCCGTACGGTCAGCGGGTCGCCCGGACCGTACCGCTCGCCCGGCTCACCGATGCGCAGCGAGGCGTACTCCGTACCGCTGCAGGCGGGATCGGTGGCCAGCAGGACGAACGGGGCCCCGGGACGCAGCAGCCGGCGGACCTCCCGGAACACCGCGAGCACCGTCTCCCGCGTCGGCAGCGAGGCCAGTACGTGGTTGCACATCACCGCGTCGGCACTGCCGTCCGCCAGGCAGACGGTGCGGTTGTCCGCGACCAGGTGGTATTCGGCCACCGCCGTCCCGGAGCGGCGGGCCAGGTCCAGCATCTCGGGGGAGGTGTCCACGCCCAGGACCCGCGATCCGAGCCGCCGGGCCGCGCGGTCGGCCACGTGGCCCGGCCCGCATCCGTAGTCCACCAGGACGTGGCGGCTGTCGATGCGCCCCGCCAGGGCCCGGAAGACGAAGGGATACCCGAGGAGCCAGTCCGTGGCCGCCTCCACGGCCGCGAAGGCCCGAGCGCCCTCCGGCCCGGACCACGCGACGCGCCCTTCCTCCCCCGCGACGCGCTCCTCCTCGCCGTCACGGCCCTCGCCGCTCGCACCGCCGTGTCCGGTTCCCGCTGCCGAGTCGCTCACCGCTCCACTATCGGTCCCCGACGGGCCGGGCGGCGTCCTACGACACGGCGGCGCTGTACGGTGCCGGGGCAACGGCGCGGCGGCCCCGGTCCGAGGGCCGGCCGCGCGGGGACGAGAGGGCGAGAGGCGGGGGCGGCGGCAGCGAGATCCAGTGAGGGCTGGCCCGCGCCGGAGGCCGGGCCCTGCTGCTGCGCTCCCGCGTGAGCGGGGACTTCCTGGCCCCGTCCCGTACGCCGCCACGCGCTGCCCGAGGACACCCCCCGCACCGTGCGGTGGCCGAACTGCGCGAACTGGCCGCCCGCCACGCCGGATTCGTCGTCCTCGCGGCCGGCCGCGCCGACTCCGACCTGGACGCCTGGCCCGTCGCGGTCCCGGAGGAGACGTGCGCGTCGTGCTCCGCGAGATCGGCGGGGTCACCGTCACCGGACTGCCCCCGCTGGACCTGCTGCCGTGGCCGTCCGAACGCGCCGTGGATCCGCTACCGCACCGCATGCCGGGCGGCGTCGGGACGTACGGGCCGCTGGCCCGCGTCCCGTACGGTCGCGGCCACGCGCTCGCGCAGGCCCGGATCGACCCGGACACCGGGGAACCGCGGCCGCGGCCGCCGGGCTGCCGGACGGCACGCACGCGGCCGACCTCCGCGAGGCGCCCGTCCCGAGCGACCTCTGTTTCCACCGGGCGCCGGAGTGGCCGTACGGGGCCCGGCTGGACCGGCTGCACTTTCCCGCGGGCGGGCGGCTCGCCGCGGCGGTGCCGGTGAGGGACTGAGGGACTGAGGGATCGCGGGAACAGGGGACGGGGGAACGGGGCTGCCGCCGCCGGCTCAGGCCCGTCGCCAGCGGGGGCCCGGCACGGCCGGATCCGGTGGCGGGTCGGCGCGGTCGAGGCGCAGGCTGCGCAGCGTGGCGTCCGTCTCCCGCTCGAAGTGCTCGTAGGTGATCAGCCGGTCCCACAAGGGGTCGGGCAGGCCGGGTACCGTGGCCCCGCGCGCTTCCCATTCGCGCACGAGCTGGTCGAAAAGGGCCGGCCCGGCGCCCCCGCCGGCGGCGGTGGTACCGCCCGGCTGCTGCCGGGGGATCCCCCGCACCGGCACGGCGGGACCGCGTTCGGGTGCCCGGTGCCGCGCCACGGAGGGCGAGCCGGTCGCGTGTGTAGTGCCCATGCCTGCCCCAACGATTCTGCCTGCCCTCGGGCACGCCCTGGGGGCGACGGCCGACATCCGTCCGGTGTCCGGCCACCGTTCGGCAGCCGTCGTTCAGCTGCCGTTCAGCCGTTCAGCCGTCCTCCGGCCGTCCGTCAGCCGAGGCGGGCCGGAGAGGAGGCCGACGGTGCCAGGACGCGGGGGGCTCCGGTGCCGTCCGCCGGGACCGTCCAGAGGTCCGTGGTGTCCACGGCCCCCTCGGTGGGCAGGGCGTAGGCCACGGTGCGGTCGTCGAGCCAGACGGCCTGGTCGTCCACGCTGCGCTTCTCCGCGAGCGGCTGCTCCCGCAGCGTGCGCAGGTCCAGTACGTGTTCGCGCCACAGGGAAGCACCGCGCAGCACGCGCTTCTTGTACGCGACCCGGGTCTCGTCGGGGGACAGGGACGGGCACTCGACGTTCTGGGCGAGGGCGACGAGGCTGCGCTGCCCGAGCGAGCCCTTCACCAGGTAGGTCTGGCCCCCCGTCGAGAGGGTCGCGTAGAAGGTGTCGTCGTCCTTGGAGAAGGTCACGCCCCAGACGTTCACGTCGCCCGCGCTGTACGGCTTCCCGTCCAGCTGGACGGAGAACTTCTCCAGGTCCGGTTCGAGCGCCCCGGTCCGGGTGTCCACGATCGAGGTGCGGGTGGAGAAGAACGCGGAGCCGTAGGACTCCCCGGAGACGAAGACGGTCCAGGCGGCGAAATGCCCGCTGGGGGAGACCCGGGCCCGGGAGGGGGTGCCCGCGAGCGGGAAGCCGCGCAGGGTGCGCAGGCCGGAATCGACGATCAGGGCCCGGTTCTCCTGGGACAGGGCTCCCGGGGTGGAGCTGAGGCAGACGCCGGTGCCCGCGGCCGCGTGGAAGCGCAGGCAGTTCAGGTCGGAGGCGGTGCGCTCCGCCCGGGGCGTTGCGGCCGGTACCGAGACGAGCGCTCCGCGGTGCGGGCCCTGAGCGCCGTTGAGGAAGGCCAGGGCGTCCGTCCGGCCGAGGGCGACCTCGCCGCGGGCGACCGTGGGATCGCCCTCCCGGGTCTGCTCGCCGCGGGCGGCGGCGCGCAGCACCAGGACGGCGGCGAGAGCCCCGAGGAGCAGCACGGCCAGCACGAGTACGAGCAGCCGGCGGGAGCGCGTCATCGGGTTCCTCGGGTTCCTCGGGGGCGTCGGGGGGTGCCGGAGGCGTCGGGGCCGTCGCCCTCCGGGGCCGTGGGGCGGAGTACGAAGCCCGCGACGGCGGCGCAGCAGCACAGGCCCGTCGCGGCGGCGGCGAGCGCCGGGCCGGAGCCCCAGACCGTCCACGCGGCGCCGAGGGCGAGGGAGCAGCCGAACCGGGCCAGGGCCTGGCCGGTGCCGACGAGGGCGATCCCGGTGGCCCGCAGCCCGGCCGGGACGGTCGCCGCGACGGCGGCCGGGAGGACCCCGTCGGTGGCCGCGTAGAACATGCCGTGCAGTGCGAGGAGGAGGTAGGGGAGGGCCGACAGGCCGGGGGCCCACAGCAGCAGCCCGTACCCGGCGAGGAGGAGGGCGTGCCCGGTGAGGAACACGGTGCGGCGCCCGATCCGGTCGGCGAGGGCGCCGGCCGGCACGGCGAGCAGCAGGAACACGCCGGCGGTGCCCAGGGGGAGCAGCGGGAACCACTGCTCGCCGATCCCGGTGCGGTCCTGGAGCAGGAGGTAGAGGAAGGCGTCGCTGACGGTGGTGAGGCCCAGCAGCGCGGCGCAGGCCGCCAGGGCGCGGAGCCGGGGCAGGCGCAGCAGGCCCACCGCCTCGCGCAGGCTGACCGTGCCGGGCTTCGGGGCGGCGGGCTTCGGGGTGCCGGGCTTCGGGGAGGCGGGGTCCCGGGCGGAGAGGTCTCGGGCTTCGGGGTCCCGGGCGGCCGGGTCCTGGGATCCGGCCTCCGGCGAGGCGCCGTCGGTCGCGGACGGGCCGCGGGAAGAGGGGCGCCGCGCGGGCGGGACCGCGGGCGGGACCGCGGCCGGGCCGAGGCCGGCTCCGGACGGGACGAAGAGCACGAGCACCACGACGCCCAGGACGGCGACGCAGGCGCTGACGCCGAAGACCGCGTCGTACCCGTCCACCGTCAGACTCAGGATGAAGAAGGCGGCCAGCGGGCCGAGCAGGGCCCCGGTGGTGTCCATGGCCCGGTGCACGCCGAAGGCGCGGCCCTGTAACGCGTCAGGGGTGGAGAGGGAGATGAGGGCGTCGCGCGGAGCGGTGCGCAGACCCTTGCCGGTGCGCTCCAGCGCGAGGACCACGCCGACCGGGCCGAGGCTGTGCGCGAGCAGCAGCAGTGGCTTGCACAGGGCCGACAGGCCGTAACCGATGCCGGCGATCAGCTTGTGGTTGCGGATCCGGTCGGCGAGGTGGCCGCCGGTCAGCTGCACCAGCGCGCTGACCCCGTTGTAGACGCCGTCGAGCGCGCCGAAGCCGAGCGGGCTCAGGCCCAGCCCGGCGACGAGGTACAGCGGCAGGACGGCGGTGACCATCTCGGAGGAGACATCGGTGATCAGGCTGACCGCGCCCAGGGCGAGGACCGCCGAGGCGACGGCCGGGGCCCGGACGGGTCTCCCGTCCGCCGCGGTCTTCGCGCCGGCGGGTGCGGAGCGGTCCGCGAGGTACATGCTCTCGAGCTCCCGGTGGGTGCCGGCGGTCTGGGTCGTCTGCGTCACGCGTACGTACGGGGTATCCGCGGACGCACGAGCGAAACCCTAGTGCTTGTACGGGCCAACTGGGCGGCGTACGGCCCGATTCGGCGTCCTGTGCGCGGGCGGCCCGGCTCGCCCGCCGGCCCGGACCTCAGCCCCGCCGGCTGCTCTCGTCGCGCAGCCACGTGGAGAAGTCCCCGGACCGGATGGCCCTGCGGGATCCCCGGCGGGCGGCCAGGGCCGCCACGACGAAGACCACGACCCCGGGCAACAGGCGCGGTTGGGCCCGGAGCAGGGCGCGCAGATCGCCCGCGCCGGTACGCGCGGACGGGGCAGAGGGTGGGGCGGCGGGCGCGTGGGTGGCGGTGGGCGCGGGCGGGACGGCGGGCGCGGACGGGGCGGCGGTCACCGGTCGGCCGGGCGGAGCCTGCGCGGGCGCGTGCGCCTGCTGCGCCTGGAAGCGCTCCAGTTCGGCGGAGGAGGTCGCCGCGCGTACGCGCCGCCTGATCAAGTCGCCCCAGGTGCGCGGCGGATGCACCACCACCCGGGCCGCCTCGACCACGCGCCGTTCCCCGGGGGCGAAGGCCAGGGACGCGGCGAGGTCGTCGGCCATCAGCGGGGGCAGCGCGGCGATCCGGGCGTGCCCCGGTTCGGTCACCGCGATGACCCCCCGCCCGAACAGTCCTTCGCGGACGGCCGGCAGCAGCTGCCAGACCCGGTAGTACGCCCTGACCGGCCAGACGCATCCGGCCAGCGGGATGTCGCGGCCGGGGGCCGCCGCGAGGAGCCCCGGACCGTCCGCGAGGGCGCCCGTCAGGGCTCGTACGTCGGCCGCTCCGACCACCACGTCGGCGTCCACGTACAGCCGGGGGAAGCCCCGCGCGTGCTCGTCGCCGACGCGGAGCGCCGTGTGCTTGGAGGGAGTGGCGATCTCCACCACGCGTACGCGGGAGCCGCGCGCGCCCGCCACGGCGGCGGTGTCGTCGGTGCACCCGTTGCAGACCACGACGATGTCGGGCTGTCCGGATTCCGGGGCGCCGGCGAGGAGCGCGTCGAGGAGCCGGCCGATGACCCGGCCCTCGTTGTGGGCCGGGATCACGATGCTGGTCACCCCGGAAGTATGCACGCCCGAACGCCCGTACCGACCGTTTCCTCCAACTCTCCCCGGGGGTGGGCACGGTGGTCTAGATTGAACCCAGCCGACCGGATCCGGCGCGCTTCGGCGACGCCATATTCCGTCCGGAGTACGGAAGTTGCGGCAGGTACGGGTGGGATGGCCTGGGGGAACGGGCCGCCCGCCCATGGGCTGGACCGGCGCGAGGGGTGCCGGACGGCCGGGGGGCGGAAAGTACGTGGAACACGTACGGCATCGGTCGTGGGGGCCATCACCGTCGGGCGGGTCACGCACGGGTCGCGCAGGCGCCCGGCCCGCCTCCGACGGCACCCCCTTCCTTCGCACGCGCCCCGGCCCTGGGTCGCGACACGCCCACGGGCGTGCGCGGTAAGGAAGGGAACGCTGTGAAGGACACCGCGAAGGACGCCGGCCGGGACGCCGGAGCCGCAAGTGCGGGCCCGGGGGGGCCATTAGGCGTCGCCGTCGTCGGAGCCGGGTACTGGGGCCCCAATCTCGTCCGCAATTTCCAGTCCAGCCCGGAGTTCCGGCTCCGCTGGCTCTGCGACCTGAACGTAGACCGGGCCCGCCAGGTGCTCGGCGGCTACTCCACCGTCCAGGCGACCTCGGACTACGCGGCGGTCCTCGCCGACCCGGCCGTCGAAGCGGTCGCCGTGGCCACCCCGGCCGGCACCCACCTCGACGTGGCCCTGGCCGCCCTGCGCGCCGGCAAGCACGTCCTCGTCGAGAAGCCCCTCGCCGCCACGTACGAGGACGGCCTGCGGCTGGTGAACGAGGCCGAGGAACGCGGCCTCACCCTCATGTGCGACCACACCTACTGCTACACCCCGGCGGTCGCCCGCATCCGTGACATGGTCCGCTCCGGGGAACTCGGCGAGATCCAGTTCGTGGACTCGGTCAGGATCAACCTCGGGCTGGTCCAGAAGGACATCGACGTCCTGTGGGACCTGGCCCCCCACGACCTGTCCGTGCTCGACTTCATCCTCCCCGAGAACGTCCGGCCGGTCGCCGTCGCCGCGCACGGGGCCGACCCGATCGGCGCCGGCCAGTCCTGCGTGGCCTATCTGACGCTCCAGCTCAACACCGGCGCCATCGCCCACGTGCACGTCAACTGGCTGTCCCCGGTGAAGGTCCGCACCACCATGGTCGGCGGTTCCAAGCGGACCCTGGTCTGGGACGACCTCAACCCCACCCAGCGGGTCGCGGTCTTCGACCGGGGGGTGGACCTGACGGCCCCCCAGGAGATCGGCGCGGACGAGCGCCGCGACATGCTCGTCTCCTACCGGACCGGCGACATGGTCGCGCCCGCGCTCGGCGAGAAGGAGGCCCTGCGCAGCATGGTCGAGGAATTCGCCGCGGCGATCCGGACGCGGCGGCCGGCGCTCACCGACGGCCGGGCCGGCCTGCAGGTGCTCGACATCCTCGAAGCGGCTTCCCGGAGCCTGGAGTTCAAGGGCGCGGTCGTCGGACTGCGCACCGGGCGTTGACCGTTCAGCCGGCCCTCGCGCCCCGGGCCGGGCACACCGCGTTCACGGGCGCAGCAGGGAACACCACGACCGACTCAGTAGGGGCAGGGCGTTGAGCAGCGTACGAGGCAAGAGGATTCTGGTCACCGGCGGAGCGGGCACGATCGGCTCGCACCTGGTGGACCTGCTGGTGGACAACGGGGCGCGCGAGATCGTGGTGCTCGACAACTTCGTCCGCGGACGGACGGCCAATCTGGCCCGCGCGCTGCCGAGCGGCGTGGTGGACCTGGTCGAGGGCGACATCCGCGACGTCACCGCCGTGCGCAAGGCGACCGAGGGCGCCGACCTGGTCTTCCACCTGGCGGCGATCCGCATCACCCAGTGCGCCGAGGAGCCGCGGCTCGCGAACGAGGTGATGGTCGACGGCACCTTCAACGTGCTGGAGGCCGCCGCCGCGGCCGGGGTGGGCAAGGTCATCGCCTCTTCCTCGGCCTCCGTCTACGGAATGGCGGAGTCCTTCCCGACCACCGAGCGCCACCACCCGTACCACAACGACACCTTCTACGGAGCCGCGAAGGCCTTCAACGAGGGCGTCCTGCGCAGCTTCCACTCCATGTACGGGCTGGACTACGTCGCGCTGCGCTACTTCAACGTGTACGGCCCCCGGATGGACATCCACGGGCTGTACACCGAGGTGCTCATCCGCTGGATGGAGCGGATCGCCGCGGGCGAGCCGCCGCTGATCCTCGGCGACGGCACCCAGACGATGGACTTCGTCCACGTCAGGGACATCGCGCGGGCCAACCTGCTGGCCGCCGAATCGGACCTGACCGACGAGGTGTTCAACGTCGCGAGCGGCTCCGAGACCAGCTTGCTCGACCTCGCGAACGGCCTGCTGGAGGCCATGGACGCGCGGGGGATGGTGCCGGAGCACGGGCCGGCCCGCGCCGTGAACGGGGTGACCCGGCGTCTCGCGGACACCTCCGGCGCCACGGGGCGGCTCGGCTTCACGGCCGAGATCGACCTGGCCACGGGGCTGCGGGACCTGGTGGACTGGTGGCGCGCCGAGCGTGCGGCGGACGGGACCGCCGCCCCGGCCCCCGCCTCCGCCGCCGGCGGCGAGAGCGCCGGGGCGGGCCGATGAGCACCCCGGCGGCGCCCGCCCAGGCCGCACCGGCCCGCATCCCGGTCATGGTCCCGTGGCTCGGCGAGGAGGAGGCGCGGGCCGCCGCCGACGCGGTCCTCTCCGGCTGGGTCGCCCAGGGCCCCCGCGTCGCGGAGTTCGAGCGGGCCTTCGCCGCGCGGGTGGGCGCCGAGCACGGCATCGCCGTGAGCTCGTGCACCACCGCCCTGCACCTGGCGCTGATCGCGCTGGAGCTCGGTCCGGGCGACGAGGTGATCGTCCCCTCGCTGTCGTTCATCGCCACGGCCAACGCCGTCCGCTACGTGGGGGCGCACCCCGTGTTCGCGGACGTGGAGGAAGCCACCGGGAACCTGACGCCGGCCACGGTGGACGCGGTGCGCACCCCGCGCACGCGGGCGGTGCTCGCCGTTCACCAGGGCGGGGTGCCGGCCGACGTGCACGCCCTGCGCGCGGCCTGCGCCGCCTGGGACGTCCCGCTGGTGGAGGACGCCGCCTGCGGCATCGGGGCCACCGTGGGCGGCAAGTCGGTCGGCCAGGGCGCGCTGCTGGCCGCCTGGTCCTTCCACCCCCGCAAGGTGATCACCACCGGCGAGGGCGGCATGGTGACCACGGACGACGCCCAGTGGGCCGAGCGGCTGCGCCGGTTGCGCGAACACGGCATGAACGTGTCCGCCGCGCAGCGTCACGCGAGCAGCAAACCGATCGCGGAGAGCTACCTCGAAGTGGGCTACAACTACCGGATGACCGACATCCAGGCCGCGGTCGGCCTGGTGCAGCTCGGCAAGCTGGACGAGATCGTGAGCCGCCGGCGGGAGCTGGCGGCCCGGTACGCGCGGCGGCTCGCCGGGATCCCGGGCCTGCGGCCGGTCGCCGATCCCGCCTACGGCGAGGGCAACTTCCAGTCGTACTGGGTGCTGCTGACCGAGGAGTTCCCGGTCGGCCGGGACGAGCTGCTCGACGTGCTGTCCGAGGCCGGGATCTCGGCTCGGCGCGGGATCATGGCCTCGCACCTGGAGCCGGCGTACGCGGGGCACGGGGCGGCGGCGCTGCCGGCGACCGAGCGGATCAGCCGCGACTCGCTGATCCTTCCGCTCTACCACGCGATGACGCACGAGCAGCAGGACCGGGTGGTGGCCGTCCTGCGGGAACGGGCCGCGGGAGGACAGGACGGACGGGTCGGCGGATGACGCGCACGAGCGGGCCGGCCACCGAGGACCTGCTGATCGTGGGCGCCGGCGGATTCGCCCGGGAGGCGGCCCAGGCCGTACGGGACACGGTCGCCGCCGACCTGGCGGCCGGCCGCACCCCGCGGTGGCGGCTCGCCGGGCACCTGGACGACGATCCGGCGCTGCAGGGCCGCGACCTGGACGGGGTGGAGGTGCTGGGCGGCTGCGACCTGGTGCACAGCCGTCCCGGCACCCGCGTGGTGGTCTGCGTCGGCAGTCCGCGCGACTACGCGGTACGGGCCCGTCTGGTGCGGCGCCTGGGCCTGCCCGAGAGCCGGTACGCCACCGTGGTCCATCCCACGGCGGTGGTCTCCCGCTCCTCGGTGCTCGGCGCGGGCTCGGTGCTCCTCGCGCACTGCGTGCTGACGGCGGCCGTCCGGCTGGGGTCCCACGTGGCGGTCATGCCCCACGCGGTCCTCACCCACGACGACCGGGTCGGGGACTTCGCGACCCTCGCCTCCGGGGTCCGCCTCGGCGGCGGGGTGCGGCTGGGCCGGGGGGCCTACGTGGGCGCGGGAGCACTGGTCCGCGAGTACACCACGGTCGGCGCCTGGTCGCTGACCGGCATGGGAAGCACGGTCCTGGCCGATGTGCCGCCCGGAGAGGTCTGGGCCGGAAGCCCGGCCCGCCGGCTGCGCGAGGCGGGGGGCCCGGCGCTCGAGGAGCTGCGGGCCGAGGTCCTGGAGACCGGCCGAAGGCCGGAGACACGGATGGGGAGCACAACCCGATGAACCAGATACCGCTGGTCGACCTGAAGGCGGCCCACGCCGAGGTCGCCGAGGAGATACGCGCGGGATTCGACCGCGTGCTGGCGGACACCGCCTTCATCGGCGGCGAGGAGGTCCGCGCCTTCGAGCGGGAGTACGCCGCCTTCGCGGGCACCGCGCACTGCGTCGGCGTGGCCAACGGCACCGACGCCCTGGAACTGGCCCTGCGGGCCAGCGGGGTGGGCGTCGGCGACGAGGTGGTGCTGCCCGCCAACACGTTCATCGCCACCGCCGGGGCCGTCGCCCGGATCGGCGCCCGGCCGGTGCTGGTGGACTGCCTCCCGGACACCCTGCTGATGGACCCCGAGGCCGCGCTGAAGGCCGTCGGCACGGCCACGCGCGCGGTGGTCCCCGTACACCTGTACGGGCAGTGCGCCGACGCCGGAGAACTGGCCGCGCGGCTGCCGTCGCACGTCAGGGTCGTCGAGGACGCCGCGCAGAGCCAGGGCGCCAGCCGCGCCGGGCGCAGCCCCGGCAGCGGCGGCATCGCCGCGACCAGCTTCTACCCGGGCAAGAACCTGGGCGCGTACGGTGACGCGGGCGCGGTGGTCACCGATGACGAGGAGACCGCCGACCTGGTGCGGGCGCTGGCCAACCACGGGGGCGTCGCCAAGTACCGGCACGACGTCGCCGGGTTCAACAGCCGCCTGGACGGGCTGCAGGCCGTGGTGCTGCGGGCGAAGCTGGCCCGGCTGGCGGAGGGGAACGCGGCCCGCCGCGCCGCCGCCGCCCGCTACGACGAACTGCTCGCCGGCCTGGTGGCCGCCGGACGCCTGACCCCGCCGGCCACGGCCGGGGGCAACGTCCACGTCTGGCACCTGTACGTCGTCCGGGTCCGCGACGCCGACCGCGACGCGCTCGTGGGCAAGCTCAACGCGGAGGGCATCGGCGCCGGCGTCCACTACCCGGCCCCGGTGCACCTCACCCCTGCCTTCGGCCACCTCGGCCACGGACGAGGGGAGTTCCCGCACGCCGAACAGGCCGCCGACCGGATGCTCTCCCTCCCGCTCTTCCCACAGATCACCGCCGCCCAACAGCAGCGGGTCGTGGACGCGCTCACCGACGCCCTGCTCTGACGCAGAAGCGGCACAAGGAGGAACGGATGAACAGACGGACAAGGCTGCTCCGGTACGGACTCTTCACGGCCGTCGCCGCTCTGATGGCCTCGGTCTTACCGCCGTCGGCGGTGGCGGTCGCGGTGGACCCCTGCGGTTCCGGCACGAACGCGATCGTGTGCGAGAACTCCAAGACGGGCACGCCGATGTCCGAGTGGTTCGCGCCCAGCGCCTACGGGGACATCAAGGGCTTCAGCGCCCAGACGAGCGTCCAGTCGGGCGACACCGTGCAGTTCAAGATCCAGTCGCCGACCCCGTACAAGGTGTCGGTCTACCGGCTCGGCCACTACGGGGGTGACGGGGCCCGGCTGATGTCGACCGCGGCCCAGGCGGCCCAGGTCCGCCCGGCGAACGTCGCGCCGGGCGGCAACCCGCAGAGCTGCGCCACCAAACCCGCCACCGGGCTGGTCGACTGCGGCAACTGGCCCGTCACCGCGACGTGGACGGTCCCGTTCGACGCCGTATCGGGCCTGTACATCGCCAACTTCGACCAGGCGGACGGCAACGGGGTGATGCCCTACCCCTTCGTCGTGCGCAACGACTCCAGCCACTCCGACATCGTCGTGCAGACCAGCGACCAGACCTGGCAGGCGTACAACAACTACGGCGGCCAGGACCTGTACGACGGCGCGGGGCCCGCGCCGGACGGCCGGGCCTACGAGGTCAGCTACAACCGCCCGATGGACATCGGCGGCGAGAACGGGATCTACGGGTCCGAGTTCCAGATGATCTCCTGGCTGGAGCGCAACGGGTACGACGTGAGCTACATGTCCGGAATCGACATGTCGACCCGAGGCGCGACCCAGCTGCAGAACCACAAGGTCTTCATGTCCTCCGGGCACGACGAGTACTGGACCCAGGACCAGTTCACCAACGCCCTGAACGCCCGCCGCGCCGGCGTCAACCAGACCTACTTCAGCGGGAACGAGGTCTTCTGGAAGACCCGCCTCGCCCCCAGTATCGACGGCGCCAACACGGCCAACCGGACGCTGGTCTGCTACAAGGAGACCAAGCTCTCCTTCCCCCAGCCCAACGGCGTCCCGGACCCGAGCGGGACCTGGACGGGAACCTTCATGGACCCGGCCAGCGCCACGAACGGGCGGCCCTTCCAGCCGCAGAACCAGGTGACCGGTTCCCTCTTCAGCGTCAACGGCTACCGCAGCGACGCGATCACCGTGCCCGGCGCGTTCGCCAAGATGCGGATGTGGCGCAACACGACCGTCGCGAGCCTGACCCCCTCCCAGACGGCCACCTTCCCGGTCGGCACCCTCGGCTACGAGTGGGACAGCGACGTGGAGGACGCGGCGCGGCCCCCGGGCCAGATCCAGCTGTCGTCCACCACGGTGGACATCAACGACGGCAAGCTCCGGCTCGACTACGGGAACACCTACGGGAACGGAACGGCCACCCACAGCCTGGTCGCCTTCCGGGACCAGACCTCCCACGCCCTGGTCTTCGGCGCGGGCACCGTCCAGTGGTCCTGGGGCCTGACCAACATGCCCACGGGCGACCCCGACAACACGGTGGTCACCGCCGACAAGCGGATGCAGCAGGCGACGGTCAACGTGTTCGCCGACATGGGCGTCCAGCCCAAGTCCCTGCAGAGCGACCTGGTCGCGGCGGCGCAGTCCACGGACACCACGGGCCCGGCCATCACCGTGACCAGCCCCGCGGCCAACGCCACCGTGCCCGCGCTGCGGCCGGTGACCATCACCGGCACCTCGGCCGACAGCGGTGGCGGAGTGGTGGCCCGGGTGGAGGTCTCCACCGACGGCGGCACCACCTGGAAGGCCACCACGGGCATCGGGTCCTGGAGCTACAAGTGGACCCCGACCACCCCCGGCGCCGCACAGATCAAGGTCCGGGCGGTCGACGACAGCGTCAACATCGGCGCGACCACCACCGTGCCGCTCACCGTGGGGCCGCAGCAGTGCCCCTGCACCGTCTGGCCCGCCGCGGCCGTGCCGGGCACCGTCAACGCCGGTGACGGCAGCGCCGTCGAGCTCGGCGTCAAGATCCGCTCCTCGGCTCCCGGATCGATCACCGGGATCCGCTTCTACAAGTCCCCCGCCAACACCGGCACCCACACGGGCAGCTTGTGGAGCAGCACGGGCCAGCGCCTGGCCACCGGCACCTTCACCAACGAGACGGCGTCCGGCTGGCAGCAGCTGAACTTCCCCTCACCGGTCCCGGTCAAGGCCAACACCACCTACGTCGCCTCCTACTTCGCCCCCAACGGCGGGTACTCCTTCGACAACACCTTCGCCGCCTCCGACGCGGGACTGGCCCCGCTGACGGCGCTGCGCAGCGGCACCGACGGCGGCAACGGCGTCTACCGCTACAGCGCCACCGGCGGGTTCCCGGCCACCGCGTCCTCGGGCAGCAACTACTGGGTGGACGCGGTCCTGGACACCGCCACCGCGAGCACCGTGCCCCCCACCGTCACCTCGACCACGCCGCAGTCCGCGGCGACCGGCACCGCCATCACGGCTACGGCCAAGGCCACCTTCAGCGAGGCCGTGGACGCGGACACCCTGGTGTTCACCGTGAAGGACCCGGGCGGAGCCACCGTCCCGGGCAGCAAGGTCCTCGACTCCGCCAACAGCGCCACCTTCACCCCGTCCACCGAACTCGCCCTGAACACCACCTACACGGCGTCGGTGCAGACGGCCGACCTGTGGGGCAACACCATGGCGGCGCCCGTCACCTGGACCTTCACCACCAGCGCGAGCCCGCCCGCGGTGAACTGCCCCTGCACCCTGTGGGGCCCCACCGCCGAGCCGACCACCGCCAACGTCGCGGACGACACCAACTCCGTCGAACTGGGCACCCGCTTCCAGTCCACGGTCGCCGGCTACATCACCGGCGTCACCTTCTACAAGGGCCCCGGGAACACCGGCACCCACACCGGCAGCCTGTGGTCCGCCGACGGCACGCTCCTGGCCACCGGCACCTTCGGCAGCGAGACCCTGTCCGGCTGGCAGCAGCTGCACTTCACCACCCCGGTGGCCATCACGGCGAACACCGCGTACGTGGCCTCGTACCACGCGCCGAACGGCAAGTACGCGGTGGACGGCGGCTACTTCACGGCCGCGCACCGCTCCTATCCGCTGGTCGCCCCGGCCGACGGCAGCGGCGGCGCCAACGGCCTCTACCGGTACGGGGCGTCCTCGGTCTTCCCCACCAACACCTTCGGCTCCGTGAACTACTGGGTCGGCCCGGTGTTCACCACCACGGTGCCCTCCGGCCTCGCGCCGGAGGGATCGACGGAGGTGTCCGGCCAGTGAGCACCGTCAGCGTGGTGATCCCCTGCTACAAGTACGGCCACTTCCTGGCCGACTGCGTCAAGAGCGTGCTGGACGAGCAGGAGGGCGTCGACGTACGCGTACTGATCATCGACGACGCCTCGCCCGACGACTCGGCGGAGGTCGCGCGCGCCCTCGCGGCCGCTGATCCACGCATCGAGGTACGGGTCCACGAACGCAACCGGGGCCACATCGCCACCTACAACGAAGGCCTGCTGGAATGGGCCGACGGGGACTACGTGGCCCTGCTGTCCGCCGACGACCGGCTCGTCCCGGGGGCCCTGGTGCGCGCCGCGGCCCTGCTCGACGCCCACCCGGAGGCCGGCTTCGCCTACGGCAGGCCGCTGCGGTTCCAGCACGGCGGTCCGCTGCCCACCGCCCGTACCCGCAGCACCGGATCGGTGGTCTATCCCGGGCGGTGGTGGCTGGAGCGGCGCTTCCGGGAGGGCACCGGGTGCATCACCTCGCCCGAGGTGGTCGTCCGCACCAGCCTGCAGCGCAAGGTCGGGGGCTACGATCCGGAGCTCCCGCACGCCGGGGACATCGAGATGTGGATGCGGCTCGCGGCCCATGCCGACGTGGGCTACGTCCGCGGGGCCGACCAGGCCTTCTACCGGGTGCACGGCAACAACATGTCCACCACGGACTTCGGCGGGCAGCTGGACGACCTGCGCCAGCGCCTCGTGGCCTTCGACTCGGTCCTGGAGAAATGCTCCGGTCTCCTCCCGGAAGCCGGACGGCTGTCGCTGGCGGCGCGGACCCGGCTGGCCCGGTACGCGCTCCGGCGCGCCTACCGCGCCTACGACCGCGGCCGCACCGGGGTGGTACCGGTCGAGGAACTGGAGGCGTTCGCCGCCGAGTGCCTGCCGGACTACACCTCGCTCGCCGAGTACGGGGCGCTGCGCAGGCGCCGGCGGATCGGGTCCCGGGCCATGCCGTACCTCCAGCCGCTGGTGCTCTCGGCGGTCGCCGACCGGGGCCGCGAGTGGCTCTGGTGGCGGTCGTGGAAGCGCCGGGGAATCTAGTGCTAGGGATTCGATGAACCACCAGCACCATCGCCCCGTTTGCGGGGCGCCCTCGGCCCGGGGGGCCCCCCGGGGGGGGGGGGGCCGCGGGGCCGGGGCCCCCCGCCGCCCCCGCGGGCGCGCGCCCCCCGCCCGCGGCGCGGCCGCCGGCCCGCGGGGGGGGGGGGGGCGCCGGCCGCCGGCGGGCGCGGGTTGGCCCGGCCCCCCCCGCCGCCAATCGCCCCCCGGCCCCCGGCGGGGTCCTCGCCCCCCGCGCGGGCGCTCTCGCGCCGGCGCCGGTTCAGGCGTGCCAGGAGCTGGTCCGACCACAGCGCGCAGGCCACTCCGGCGACCCCGGCCAGCAGCGCCGTCCCGGCCAGGCCGCGGCTCTTGGACGGGATCTGCGGGGCGGCCGCCGGAGGGACGAGCAGGGTCACGCTCATCCGGGCCGCGGCCGGTATCTGCTGCTCGGCCTGCAGGTCCGAGAGGTGTTTGCGGTAGGCCTCGACGATGCTCAGCACGGACCGGTCGGCCGCGGCGGGATCCGTGTGCTCCGCCTGGATCTGGAGCGAGGGGATCAGGTAGCGGGGGGTGACGCTGGTACCGCTGTTGCGGGGGGTCAGGCGGTAGGTGCCCGACACCCCGGCGGTGCGCAACTCGTCCTGGCCGGCCGTGGATTCGAGCTGCTGGACGGCCGCGTAGGAGACGGCGGCGAGCGGCGGCTGCAGATTGGCGAGCTGGTTGGGCTGGTTGCCCGTCACCGGAGGCTTGAGCACCACGATCGCCGAGCTCACGTAGGTCTGCTCGGGTCGCAGCACCTGCAGGGCGCCGGCGGCCGCGAGCCCCGCCGCCAGGACCAGGACGTACCAGCGGCGGCGCAGCGTGCGGAACAACTCACCAGGCGACACAGGATTCCTTCCGTATTCATCGATCTTCCCAGGACGCCGGTCGGATGGCCATCGGTTCCGGCAGCTCGCGGGGGGCGCTCGTGAACCTCGGTGAGATAGGCGCGGTGCTGCGGCGCCGCTGGTACGTGATGGCACCCTTGACGATGCTCGGCCTCCTCTCGGGTCTGCACCTGTACGAGTCGGTGCCGGTGGCCTACCAGTCGCAGAGCTCGGTGGCCCTGCTCGACTCCACGGCGGTGGCCGAACTGGCCCCCGCCTTCGGCAACCCCATCGCGAACGCGGGGGGTTCGCTGGTCGTGACCGCCGACGTGCTGATCAGGACCATGTCGGGGGCCGACGCGGCCCGGGACCTGCACGTGCTCGGGGTGACCGATCCCTATACGGTCGGCTTCGCCGCGAACACCTCGGGCCCGATGCTCACGCTGACCGTCACGGGCACCGACCGGGAGAAGGTGCTGAAGGAGACCAGCACGCTCACCGCCTTCGCCGGGGAACAGCTCAACGCGCTCCAGACGGCGGCCAAGGTACAGCCCGCCTACTTCGTCCAGACGGCTCCCGTCGTCCTGCCGCAGACCCCGAAACCCCAGCTCAAGACCCGCTACCAGCAGGTGCTGGCCGTGGTCATCGCCGCCGTGGTCGCGGGCTTCACCGCCTCCTTCATGGCGGAGAGCCTGCTGGCGGCCCGCCGTCGCAGGCGGGAGGCCGCCGCCGGGGGAGCCCGGACGGGGCCCCGCGTCCGCAGACGGACACGGGCCCGCGAACTGGACGCCACGGCCCTGCTCACCGGCTATCTGGGGCTGGCCTTCTTCATCCCCTCGAACCTGACCCTGCCGGGTCTGGGCGGGGTGGGCACCCCCGCCAACGTGTTCGCGCTCCTGGCCCTGTTCTGGTACCTGGCCACCTGGCTGAGCGGCCGGATCCGGGCGGCCCCGCGCACCCGGCTGCCCCGGCTCGTGATGTGGCTGCTGGCCGTCTCCGTGCTGGCCTCCTACCTCGCGAACGCCTCCCGGGGCAGCACCCACAAGGAGGTGCTGGGCGCGGACCGGGGCCTGATCGGGCTGCTCGTCTGGGTGTCGCTGGTCGTGCTGGTCTCGGCCGGCGTCCAGGACCGGGCCCGCCTCGACGTACTGCTGCGGCGGACGGTGGTGATGGGAGCCGTGGTGGCCGCCATCGGCTACTACGACTTCTTCACGGCGACGAACATCGCCGAGAAGATCAGCATCCCGGGGCTCCAGTCCAGCGTCGCGCAGATCACCACCCTGGACCGCGGGGCGTTCACCAGGCCGCGTTCCACCACCGCGCAGCCGCTGGAGTTCGGCGGCATGCTCGCCCTGCTGCTGCCCTTCGCCGTGCAGCAGGCCTTCGACCCCGTACGCGCGCACCTGAGCCGCTGGCGCCGCTGGGCGCCGGTGGCCCTGATGGGCGGCGCCCTGCCGCTGACGGTGTCGCGGACCTCCATCATCGGGGCGCTCATCGTGGTCCTCGTGATGGTGCCGCGCTGGAAGCCGCAGCGCCGCTGGACGACCTTCGGCCTGCTGATGGGCTCGGTGGCCGTCTTCAAGGTCCTCGTACCCGGGCTGATCGGCACCATCACGACCCTCTTCGGGTCCTTCCTGTCGAACTCCGACAGCAGCACCCAGGCCCGTACCGTCAAGTACAGCGCGATCGTGCCCTACGTGGAGGAGCGTCCGCTGTTCGGGCGGGGCCTGGGGACCTTCACGCCGGACCTCTACTTCTTCACCGACAACCAGTACATGCTGACCCTGGCCGAGATGGGCCTGCTGGGCCTGGTCGCACTCTTCGCGCTGTTCCTGACGGGGATCCACCAGGGCGGAGCCATCCGCCGCCTCGCCGCGGACGAGTCCGACCGGGAGCTCGGGCAGGCGTTCTTCGCGTCCGCCCTCGTCGCCCTGGTCAGCGCCGCCACCTTCGACGCCCTCAGCTTCCCGATGTTCGCCGGGATGTTCTTCCTGACGATCGCCGCCGGAGGCAGTTACCTCGGCTTCATCCGGCGCGCCGCGCCGAAGCCCCGAACCGTGGAGTCACCTTGCCCTTCGATGGATCCGTCCCCCGTCAGCCGGCCGCGCAGGACCGGCCGGACCCAGCCGGTCCCGTAACCGGTCCCGTGGCCGTGGTCGTCGTCACCTGGAACAGCGCCCGGGTGATACCCGAGTTCCTCGCCGCCCTGCCCGAGGGCATGGCGGGGCTCGACTGGCGCCTCGTCGTCGCCGACAACGATTCCGCCGACGACACCGTGGACCTGATCCGGTCGCTCGCCCCGGACACGACCGTCGTCCAGACCGGCCGCAACGCCGGGTACGCGGCCGGGGTCAACGCCGCCCTGGAGGCCGCCGCCGGCTGGGAGGGGGGCTTCCGCGCCGCCCTGGTGTGCAACCCGGACATCCGGATGCGTCGGGGCTGCGCAGAACTCCTCGTCGACGCCCTCGGCTCGCCCCTGGAGGGCGGTGGCCGGGTCGGGATCAGCGTCCCGCTGCTGTACGAGGAGGACGGGGCGCTGCAGTACTCGCTGCGCCGCGAGTCGCGCGTGACGCGGGCCCTGGGCGAAGCGGTGATCGGCAACCGGCGGGCGGGCCGCTTCCCGCTGTGGAGCGAGCTGGTCACCGACCCGTCCGCGTACGCGCGGGCGACGGTCGCGGACTGGGCGACGGGCGCCCTGATGGCCCTGTCCCGGGAGTGCCTGGATACCTGCGGGACCTGGGACGAATCGTTCTTCCTGTATTCGGAGGAGACCGAGTACTGCCTGCGGGCCGGCGACCGGGGCTTCGCCACCCGCCTCGAACCCGCGGCCTCGGCCGTCCACCTCGGCGGGGAATCGCAGGTGTCCCCGCGCCTGTGGACCCTGCTCACCCTCAACCGCGTACGGCTCTACGGACGCCGGAACGGGGCGGCCTCGACGGCCGCCTTCCGCGCGGCCGTCCTGCTGCGGGAGACCCTGCGGGCCGCACTCGGCCGGCCCGCGAGCCGGGCGGCGGCTCTGGCCCTGGCCAGCCCGTCCGCACTGCGCGCCACGCCGGGGCCCTGAACCGGGATGTCGGCGGCCGGGCTTGCCGGCGTGAGCGTCCGCACGCTGCATCACTAGGACGAGATCGGGCTCGTGCGTCCGTCGGCACGGACCGCGGGTGGGTACCGGGCCTCCTCGGCGGGTGACGTCGAGCGGTGAGGGAAGTGCTGGCCTACCGGCGGCTGGGCTTCGGGTTGCGGGAAGTCGCGGAATGGGTGGGCGACTCGTCCACCGACGCGGTCGCGCACATGCGCCGACTGCGTGGCCTGCTGCTGGAGCGGCGTGATCGCGCCGACGCCATGGTGGCGTCCATCGACAGGGAACTCGAGGCACGGGCGAAGGGACTGAAGTGACACCGGAGGAGCAACTGGAGATGCTCGGTGCACGGCTGTACGACGCGATCGGCGGCGCTTACACGGCGACGCGGCGTACCGAGCCGCGGATCGCGGCGCAGATCCTGGACGCGCTCGGGGACGCGCGGACGGTGTTGAACGTCGGAGCCGGCACCGGCTCCTACGAGCCGGCCGATCGCGAGGTGACCGCGGTGGAGCCGTCGGAGGTCATGCGGCGCCAGCGGCCCGCCGGCTCGGCGCCGTGCGTGGCCGCCGCCGCGGAACGCCTGCCGTTCGAGGACCACTCCTTCGACGTCGCGATGGCCGTCTCCACCGTTCACCACTGGGGTGACCCGATCGCGGGGCTGCGCGAGATGCGGCGCGTGGCCCGCCGCACGGTGGTGCTCACGTTCGACACCGACGAGCCCGGATGGCAGGACCGGTTCTGGCTCACCCGCGACTACCTGCCCGAGTTCGCCACCGTCCTCGCGGGATTTCCCTCACTCGCGGGGACGGCCGACGCGATCGGCGCCCGCGCCGAGCCGGTGCCCGTCCCGTGGGACTGCGCCGACGGCCTGTTCGAGGCGTACTGACGCCGCCCGGAGGCGTATCTGGAGGAGCACGTCCGCCGTGCGGTGTCGGTACCGTCCGCGGGCGGGGACGGGGACGGGAACGGGAACGGGAACGGGCGCACGGTGTTGGTCATCCGGAGGGCGTCCGCCCGTCCCACGCGGTGTAGAAGCTCTCCGGATTGACCAGGTAGCGGACGGTCGGGCGGGGCAGGTGGCGGACCTCGTGGCGGCGGCTGTAGCGGCGCACGAGCTCCCAGTCCTCGCGGGGCAGCACCTCGGGGGTCCGCCGCAGCCGGCTGAAGTACAGGGACCGGGTGCGGCGGGCGACGAAGGCGTTGGTGTCGAGGAAGGCCTCGTGGGCGGAGCGGCGGCGGTCGAAGGGCACCGACAGCACGTCCCGCTCGGTGCCGTCGGGGAGCATCCTGCGCAGCGCGGTGTACACGGCGTCCGGTCCGCCCGGCGCTTCCAGTACCGCCAGGGCCTGCTCCAGGTGGTCCGGCTCCCACAGGTTGTCGTCGTCCAGGAAGGCCACGTAACGCGAGCGGGTCAGCCGGATCCCGACGTTGCGCACGACCCCGGCGGTGGCCGTGTTCCGGATCAGGGACACCGCGAACAGCCGTGGGTCCGCGGGCAGTTCGGGCAGCCCGGCGCCGTCGTCCACGACGATCACCACCTGATCCGTCACGGTCTGCGACAAGGCCGAGCGGACCGCCGCGCGCAGGGCCTCGGGGCGCCGGTGGGTGGCGATCACGGTGGCGACCAGGGCGGCCGGCGGCCGGCCGGGCAGGGCGCCGAGCCGGGTGGTCTCGGCGCGCTCGAAGCGGCGCAGCCGCACGGCGGAGGGGGCGAGCAGCACCTTGTTCCTGGCTTCGAAGAGCACCAGCCAGCCGAAGGACCGCTTGAGCAGCTCCCAGGGGGCGCGGGCGATGCGGTGCATCATGTCCTCTCGGTCCTCGGACGGGTTCCGCGGACGGTTCTACGGGGCGGGTCCCGGGACGGTTCTCCGGACCCGTCCCGGGTCTTCGGCTCTCAGGGAGAGGGCTCGGGCACCACGGGCCGGCCGTCGCTCATGCGGTTGCCCCGCCACACGTTCCCGGCGCCGCCCGAGTTCCAGGCGGCGACCGGACCGTAGACCCCGCTGCCCGGGTGGTACTGGGTGGAGAACACGTTGTCCGTGACCTCGATGCCCGTGGCGCCGGGGCCGCCGCCGTAGAACGCGTACGCCCCGCCGGCCAGCCAGTTGGAGTCGACGGTCACGGAGGAGACCACGCCGGTGTCGGCGAAGAGCCCGAGGGCCGCGGAGGCGCCCCGGTCCACGGGGACGGCGTTCAGCAGCGTGTTGTGGCGGACGGTCAGCCGGCCCTTGTTGCCGCCCCCGCTGATGACGGCGTCGGTGTGCTGCCACTCGCCGCCCTGATTGCGGAAGGCGGCGATGTCGTGCACGTAGTTGTCGTGCAGATTGCCCTGGCCCATGGACAGGGCGTTGCCGAACACCGAGACGTCGCACCACCCGACCTCGACCGAGCTCTCGCCCATGTTGGAGACCGCGTAGTCGACGCCTCCGTTGTCGGGGCCCTTGCCCGGCAGGGCGGTGATGGTGGTGTGCAGCACCCGCAGGCCCTTGAAGCCGGGGCGCAGGTTGATCCCCCACCAGTTGGCCGAGGTGATCTTGCTGTCGATGACGGTGACGTCGTTGGCGTAGACGTCGAGCGAACCGTGGATGTCCCAGCCCTTGATGACCATGCCGTCGGTCTTGACGGACATGTTCCCGGTGTCGTGGCGCTGCAGCGCGATCCGGGGGCCGGTGCTCCGCCCGTCGGGGAACCCGCAGGCGCCGGGCGAGGAACAGCCGGGACCCGGGGAGGGCGGTCCGCTGCTCGCCGGCGGGGGAGTGGCGGAGGGGGAGGGCGATCCGGGGGAGGGGCTCGGGGTGTCCGAGGGCGACGGCTCCGCGGTGGGCGCGGGCGTGGGGTCCGGGGACGGGCCGGAGGAGGGGCACTCGAGGGCTTCCTCCGGGCAGGACGCGGCCGGAGGCCCGGTCACCCCGGTCCGCTCGGCCTGGTACAGGACCAGGGCGGCCACCAGGACCAGTCCGGCCGCCCACCAGGCCCACAGGCGCTTGCGCAGACGTGTCACGGCGTTCAACTCCCGGCCGGCGAGTGCGCGGTGGCCGCGGCGGCGGGCCCGGCGGCCGGTGCGGAACCGCGCAGGAGGCCCCGGCTGGGCAGCACGCACAGGACGTAGCACAGGGTTCCGGCGGCCCCGGTGGCGAGCAGTGCGAGGACGCCGTCGCCGAGGAGCCGCTCCAGGCCGAGGACCACGGCGGCCATCACGGCGCCGCCGAGGAACGGCCAGGCGCAGGCCCGCGCCACGGTGCCCAGGCCGATCCCGCCGTGGTGGAGTGCGACGAGGAACACCGGCACCACGACGGCCCCGGCGACCAGGAGGTGCCCCTGGGCCACCCCGACGATCCCGCCCGCACCGGAGCCGATCACCAGGGCCGGGACCAGGAGGACCAGCCACAGCGCCTGGACCCCGATGAGGGAGCGGCGGCGGCCGATGGCCACCAGGCAGTCGTAGGCGAGCTCGCAGCCGATCCGGACCAGTCCGAGACCCATCAGCCAGGGCAGCGCGGCGGCCGCGGGCAGCCAGCGCGCACCGTAGACGAGCTCGACGACGGGTCCGGAGAGGGCGGCCAGCAGGACGCAGAGCGGGACGGTGCCGGTCATCACCACGCCCAGGGCGCGGCCGAACCCTCCGGCGAGCGCACCCGGCGAGTCGGCCAGCCGGGAGAACCCGGCGAAGGAGACGCGGCGGGCCGCCTCGGAGATGACGCGCACGGGCCAGCCGGAGATGTTGAAGGCGAGCACGTAGAAGCCGAGGGCCAGCTGGTCCAGGGTGGAACCCACGACCATGGTGTCCACGTTGACCACCCCGAGGGCGAGCATGCTGGCCCCGGCGAGCGGGAGTCCGAAGCGCAGCAGGGCGCGGGCCTGGTCCCGGTCCCAGCCGAACTTCAAGGTGCCCGGCGCGGCGATGCAGCATCCGACGAGGGCGGCCACGTTGCCCGCCACCGAGCCCCAGGCGAAGCTCATCGCGCCCCACCCCTGGACGGCCAGCAGCAGGGTCACCGCGGTGCTGAGGACGAAGTTGAGCGCGTCGATGGCCATGCGCCGGCCCTGGGCGAACTCCCGGGTGAGGAAGCCGGCGGGCACCTGCGACAGTCCGTCGAGGACCACGCACACGCACATCACCCGCAGGACACCGGAGGCCTCGGGGGAACCGAGCACCCGGGCCACCGCGGGGGCCGCCGCGAACAGGACGGCGTACAGCAGGCAGCTGGAGGCGGCGCTCAGGGTGAGGACCGTCGGGGCGAAGCGGCGGGGATCGCCCTCCCAGCGCACGATCGCCAGGGAGACGCCCAGCTCGTTCGCGGAGAGCAGGACCAGCAGGACCGTCTGGGCGATCCCGTACACGCCCCAGGCCTCGGGCCCGAGGAAGAAGCGCGCCAGGACGATCCCGGTGAGGAAGTTGCCGAGGCGCATGACCACGGTGTTGACCAGGCTCCACCGGGCGGCGGAGCCGACCTTGCGGCCCAGGGAGGGCGCACCGGCCGGGGCCGGGGCTCCGGTGTCCGTCGCGGGGCCGGTCACGGAGACGCGCTGGAGCGGTAGGCGGCCGACGGCGGAAGGACGGTGAGCGCCATGGTGGCCGTCGGATCGGCTGTCGGATCGGCCGACGGATCGGCCGACGCGGAGGATTCGGCGGGTTCGGCGGGTTCGGAGGGCTCGGAGCGCTCGGCGGGTTCGGCGTTTCCAGGAGCACCGGGGGCTCCGGCGGTTCCGGAGGAACCCGTGGGACCGGGCCGGCGCCTGCCCTGCTGGCCGGACCGGCGGCGGCGGGCCTCCACGAAGAAGGTGGCCACCAGACTCAGTACGAAGCCGAGTGCCCCCGCCATCACGAGGTACTGCAGCCGGGTCTTGGTCTGGGCCTCCGGAGTCTGGGGCGGCACGATCGTCGCCATCCGGATCATCGCCTCCGGCTGCACGGACTGCTGGGCCTGGAACTCCTGCAGCCGCTTCTCGGCGTAGGCGGTGAAGATCTGGTCCGACTTCAGGACGGCGGCCGGGTCCGTTCCCATGACGCTCAGCCACATGAACGGCCCCTGGGCGTTGTCGGCGATCTTCGCCTCGTACTCACCCGTCAGGCCCTGGGACTTGAGATCGGCCCTGGAGTCGTCGGAGTTGAGGTTGCGGGCCAGACCGTCGGCCATTCCGGTCAACGAGGCCTGCGTGCTAAGGAAGGGGTTGCCGTCGAAGGCCACCGTGGCCTTCTTCGAGTTCAGGAGCGTCACCGTGCTCTGTGACCGGTACTCCACCGGGACCAGCAGGTACACGCCGGCGATGAGCGCGGCCGTGAGCAGCAGTCCCGGCAGCAGCACGTACCAGCGCCTGCACATGACCCGCCAGATCTCCGCGAGATCCATGGTCTTTCCCCCTCGCGGCGGCGTCGTGTCCTCCACGCGCCGCCGCCCTGTCATTGCGGTGATTACGGTTGTTGCGTTGTTGCGTTGTGAGTTATTCCTGTGTTGCGCGGTTGCCGTGCCGGGTGACCTCTCGCTACGGCGCGAGGTCGGTGGGCCGCGGCCGGGCCGTCGCGGCCGGGCCGTCCAGCAGGACCCGGGCGATGCGCTCGCTCGCACGGCCGTCCCAGAGTTCGGGGCAGCGTGGTGCGGGCGGATCGTCGAGCACCCGGTGCACGGTGGACGCGATGCGGTCCGGGTCGGTGCCCGCGAGGACGTTGGTGCCCTCCGAGACGGTGACGGGCCGCTCGGTGTTCTCCCGCAGCGTCACGCAGGGAACGCCGAGGGCGGTCGTCTCCTCCTGGACGCCCCCGGAGTCGGTGAGCACCACCCGGGCGGAGTCCTGCAGGGCGATGAAGTCGAGGTATCCGGCAGCCGGCACCAGCCGGATCCCGCCGGGGACACCGACGTCGGCCAGCCGCTGCGCGGCCCGCGGGTGCACGGGCAGCAGCAGCGGGCAGCGCCCGGAGATCTCGCCCAGGGCCTTCAGGAGGCCGCGCAGGGCGTCGGGATCGTCCACGTTGGCCGGACGGTGCAGGGTGACCAGCCCGTACCCGCCCCGGGTGAGCCCGTACCGCTCCAGGACGTCCGATTCCCGGGCGCGCTCCAGGTTGGCGAACAGGGTGTCGATCATGACGTTGCCGACGACGTGGATCTGGTCCTCCCGGTACCCCTCCGCCCGCAGGTTCGCGGCGGCGTCGGGGGAGGGGGCCAGCAGGTAGTCGCTGACGCGGTCGGTGGCCACCCGGTTGACCTCCTCCGGCATGCTCCAGTCACGACTGCGCAGGCCGGCCTCCACGTGGGCCAGCAGCGGGCCGGCCTTCGCGGTGACCAGGGCGCAGGCCAGCGTGGAGTTGATGTCGCCGACCACCACGACGGCGTCGGGGGCCAGTTCGTCGACCAGCGGCTCGAAGGCCTCCATCACCCGGCCGGTCTGCTGGGCGTGGCTGCCGGATCCGGCCCCCAGGTACCGGTCGGGGGGACGGATGCCGAGGTCGCGGAAGAACACGTCGTTCATGGAATCGTCGTAGTGCTGGCCGGTGTGGACGAGCACCACCTCGACGCCGCGGCGCTCCAGCGCGTCCATCACCGGTTTGATCTTCATGTAGTTGGGCCGCGCTCCGGCCACACAGATGACTCTCACCACGTCTCAGAGCACCTCCACCAGAGGACCGGACATCCGGTTGCGGCAGTCGAGGACCAGCGAGGCGTGCTCGGCGATCATCGCGTAGTCGAAGGAGTCGTGGTCCGTGAGCAGGACGACCACGTCCGCGGCGGCCAGCTCCTTGCGGGTCGGCTCGACCCGCGAGAGACGGGGGTCCACCTTGATGCTCTCCACCACGTGGGGGTCCGCTGCCCGCACCTTCGCGCCCATGTCGAGGAGCAGCTGGGAGACGCGTACCGCGGGGGACTCCCGGGCGTCGCCCGTGTTCTTCTTGTACGCCAGCCCCAGGAGCAGGATCCGGGAGCCGTTGACCGAGCGGCGCTTGGAGTTGAGCGCGTCCATGACGCGGCGCGCCACGTACTCGGGCATGTGGCTGTTGATGTCGTTGGCCAGCTCGACGAAGCGGAAGTTCTGGCCCAGCTCGCGCTGCACCCGCCAGGACAGGTACGAGGGGTCGATCGGCAGGCAGTGCCCGCCGACTCCGGGGCCCGGGGTGAACTTCATGAAGCCGAACGGCTTGCTGGCCGCGGCCTCGATGGTCTGCCACACGTCGATGTCGAGGTGGCGGGCGAACATGGCTATCTCGTTGACCAGGGCGATGTTGACGTGCCGGAAGGTGTTCTCCAGCAGCTTCGCCAGCTCGGCCTCCTTGGGCGAGCGCACCGGGACCGTCGTGTCGACGAGGCCCGCGTAGAAGGTCTCCACGGCCTTGAGCGAGGCGGGGTTCACCCCGGAGACGACCTTGGGAGTCTGCTGGAAGCCCCAGACGGTGTTGCCGGGGTCGATGCGCTCCGGACTGTAGCCGAGGTGGAAGTCGACTCCGGCGGTGAGGCCCGAGCCGTCCTCCAGGATCGGGCCGAACAGTTCCTCGGTGGTGCCCGGATAGGTGGTGGACTCCAGGACGACGGTGGCGCCCGGCCGCAGGAAGCGGGCCAGGGTGTGCGCCGACTCCTCGATGTAGCGCAGGTCGGGGGCGCCGTCCTGCAAGGGGGTCGGGACGGTGACGACCGCGACGTCGAACCCGCCGCAGTCACGCGCGAGTTCGCTGGCCTGGTAGCTGCCCTGTTCCAGGGCCCGGCTCAGGCGTTCGGAGGAGACGTCCTCCACGTACGACTCGCCGGCGGCGAGGCTCTTGACCCGCCGCGCGTCCACGTCGTACCCGACCACTTGGTGTCCGACCTCGGCGGCCCTGATGGCCAGCGGAAGGCCGACGTAACCCTGTCCCACGACGACGACGCGCATCAGTGACTCCTGTTCGCGGAACCCGCAGACGGTGTCCGGTGGATGAGTTCCCGGACGGTCATGAGAAGGAAGGCGGCATTGGTGGTGAGGTAGCGCTTGCCGAGGCGGCGCGGCTCCTGGAGGGTGCGGTAGAACCATTCGAGCCCCATCCGCTGCCAGACCAGGGGGGCCCGCTTGGTGATGCCGGCCAGGATGTCGAAGGAGCCGCCGACACCGTGCACCACGTGGGCACCGGTCCGTTTGCCGTAGCCGGCGGTGAAGATCTCCTTCTTGGGCGAGGTCATGCCGAGGAACAGCAGCCGGGCGCCGCTGCGCGCGATGTCGTCGGCGATGGGGCCCTGATCGGCGTCCTCGAAGTAGCCGTCGCGGCTGCCGGCCACGCGCAGGGCCGGGAACTTCCCGGAGATCCGCCGGAGCATCAGCTCCAGTACGTCCTGCCGGGCGCCGAGCAGGTAGACGGGGATGTCCGCGGTTTCGGCGGCGGCCAGCAGCCGCATGAACAGGTCGATGCCCGCGACGCGTTCGGGCAGCCGGACGCCGAGGACGCGGCCGGCCCACACCACGGCCTGGCCGTCGGCCAGGACCAGGTCGCAGCCCGCGACGGCCGCGGCGAGGCGGGGGTCGCGCCGCATGTTGACCAGTTTGGCGGCGTTGACCATGCCGATCTCGATCTGCTCGCCGCGCCGGACCGCGTCCAGGCAGCGCTGCACGGTCTCGTCCATGGTCAGGGCGTCGAGCGCCACCCCGAAGAGGGTCTGTCTGTGGTTCATCTCCCGAGCCCCCCGAGCCAGGCGTGGAGCAGCCAGCCGAACTCGTAGGGCCTGCACTCGCGGTCCACCGAGAGCGGCCGGAAGACCCGGTCGAGCGGGGTCAGCCGGGCCTTCGGCAGCACCCGGGTGGTGAGCCCGCGGGCGGCCCGGACGGCCTTGGCGGGATCGCCGCGGTAGACCTTGCGCCAGGTGACGCCGTACTTCTCGAGGATCATGGGCTCGCGCGGGGTGCCGTCGGGGCCGCTGATCTCGGGCACGTCCGTCATCCAGCGCAGTCCGCGGCGGATCTCGGCGCCGAAGTGGGTGCCGCCCGCTTCGGCCAGGTCGAAGAGGGCGGTCGGAGCCATGGCGTGCTGGTGGACGCTGTAGACGGGGTAGCCCTCGACGACGCCGCCCGTGCGGGCGTCGTAGTGCCACCACCACTGTCCGCCGTCCCCCTGCAGGGCGCAGATGCGGGCGGCGCAGGCGTCGGCGGCCGCGAGTGCCTCCGGGTCGGAGCCGCTCGCGTGCAGCCGGGCCAGCGCCTGGAGCGGATAGGTCTGGTCGGCGAAACAGGCCACGTGGGAGCGGTATCCGGGGAGCAGCCCCGGACCGGTGGCGTGCGGGAAGAGCGGGACTCCGCCGGTCCTGGCCGCCAGCAGGCGTTCGCGCGCGCCCGACAGGCGGTACTCGACGTCCACCGAGGAGCGGGCGGCGGTGAGCGCGGAGAGCACCCAGGCCGCTTCCACGGTGTACTGCGGGCGTCCGGGGACATCCAGTTCGGCCACCCTGGCGAGGGCGTCCGGCAGTTTCGGATGGCCGGTCTCGGCGGCGGCCCAGGCGATGAGCGCGGCGTCGCCGAGGTTCGTCACGGCGGGCAGCCGCTCCACCAGCAGGGCCGCGAACTCCGCGGCCGTGCGGCCGCCGAACAGGGGCCGCTGGCGCTCCTCGGGCAGGTACCGCGCCCCCAGCACGGTGATGGCACCGTAACGGGTGCTGGTTCCGCGCCCCTCCACGCGGCGGGTCCCGTCGGAGGTGACCGTCCCCACCCGGGTGAACACGAAGTCCTCCGTGCCCGGCAGATACATCTCGGGCAGCCCCGCCTCGGCCAGCGCGAGCAGCCGCTCGGCGAGCACGTGCAGCGAGGAATCCTCTTCGGCCAGTGCCGCTAATCGTGTGGTGGTCACCGGTTCCCCACCCCGGATCCCCGTGTGCCGCGCACACCCCGCATGTTCGAGCCGCAACGCTCCAACACACCTACCCCCTCTGCATTGTTCCTAGGACGGACCCGGCGGGTCGTCGTTCGGCGGAGGGGACTGCGCATGACGGCGCGCGTGCTGTCGGTCTGATCCCCCCGATGGCACGAGCTTTCCGAGGCCGCCCCTGGATCCCCCTCCAGTGACGTCCTGGTCCGGACACCAGTGGACGACGGCGTCGGCCCGGCGCGATGTCGCGCCCGGCCTCACCTCGCCCGCGATGCCCTCGTCGTGTACAACCCCCCACTGAACACAGCCTGTTACCTGTTCAGATCCCGTGTACAGGGACAAGGTATGCCCAAGGATGTTCGTTGATTGTGGTTTTGAGGAAATGCCGCTGACCCAAATTGCCGACGTCGTGTCAGACCCGCTCGGACAGGGTTCCGTTCGTCTCCTCGTGCAGCGCGCCGGTGCGCGGGCACTCCCATACGCCCGGTTCGCCCTCGCGTTCCACGAGTCGCACCCCGGCCCGTCCGACCCAGCCGATGCGCCGGGCCGGCACCCCCGCGACCAGGGCGAAATCGGGCACGTCGCGGGAGACGACGGCGCCCGCCGCGACCAGCGCCCAGCGCCCGACGCGCACCCCCGCCACGCATACGGAACGGGCCCCCAGCGAGGCACCCTCGGCGACCACCACCCCGGCGGCCTCCCAGTCGCCGCCGCGCTTCTGCCGGCCGTCCGGGTCGACCGCGCGCGGGTAGAAGTCGTTGGTGAGCACGACGGCCGGGCCGATGAACACCCCGTCGCCCAGTTCGGCGGGCTCGTACACGAGGGCGTGGTTCTGCAGCTTCACGTTGTTCCCGATCCGCACGCCGGGGCCGACGTACGCGCCCCGCCCGACGATGCAGTCGCGGCCGAGCCGGGCCTTCTCGCGCACCTGCGCGAGATCCCAGATCGTGGTCCCGTCCCCGAGTTCGGCCGTCTCGTCGACCTGGGAGGAGGGTTGAATTCGGACACTCACGGGGCGGTCCCCTTACGGCTCGCGTGGCGTTCGGACGTACGGCGCCCTGCGTACGGCGGTAGCGGCATACGTCAGCACGTGCGTACGGAAGGGAGCATATGTGCCGTCGAGCCGCCGCGACGGTGACATCAACCGACTGTTCACGCAGTCGACTTGGCGGCGCGGTCGGCCGATCCGGCTTAACGCGTCCCGATCGCTCCCTTAAGTGGAACCTAAGGCTCAGGCGGGGCGCCCATAATCGATCAAATGTCCGTCCAGGGGCGGCTAGCGTGCTGCCACACCCCCACACCCCCCGTCATACAGAGGCAGGCACGCGATGGGCAGTACGAGCGGTCACCGGCGCACGGCGAACAAGAAGGCGAAGGCCGCGGGAGCCCTCGCGGTGGCGGCGGTGATCGGCGGCGCCGTCATCGCCTTCACCGGTACGGCACAGGCCGCCGCCGTGGGCGCGGTGTACACCAAGTCCAGCTCCTGGAGCGGCGGTTACACCGGCCAGTACGTCATCACGAACAACAAGGGACAGGCCCAGCAGGGCTGGACCCTGGAGTTCGACCTGCCCGAGGGCACGAAGATCGATTCCCTGTGGAACGGCACCCACACCGTCTCCGGGCGGCACGTCACCGTGAAGCCAGCGGACTGGAACAAGGAGCTGGCGGCCGGGGCTTCCGCCACGATCGGCTTCGTGACGAGCGGGAGCGGCACCCCCGGCAACCCGACCGCCTGCCGGATCAACGGGGCGAAGTGCTCCGCGGACCAGGGCACGACGCCCCCGCCCGGAGGCCGCCCCACCGGCACCCCGACGGCGTCGGCCACCCCGACGGCCGCCCCCAGCGCGAGCGCCTCCGCGACCGCCACGCCCTCCGGGCCGGCCCCCACCCGGACCCCGGCACCGCCCACCACCCCCACGCCCCCGCCGGCCGGCGGGGCCCCGGGCGCGGGAGCGCGCTTCGCCCCGTACGTGGACACCTCCCTCTACCCCGCCTACGACCTGGTCGACACCGCGGCCCGGACCGGCGTGAAGGAGTTCCACCTCGCCTTCATCACCTCCGGCGGAACCTGCGCCCCGCTGTGGGGAGGCGTCACGGACCTGGCGAGCGACAAGGTCGCCGCGCAGATCGGGGCCCTGCGGGCCAAGGGCGGGGACGTACGCGTCTCCTTCGGCGGCGCCGCCGGGCACGAGCTCGCGCTGAACTGCGGATCCGCGAACGAGCTGGCGGCCGCGTACGGCAAGGTCATCGACCAGTACCGGCTGACGAAGGTCGACTTCGACATCGAGGGCGCGGCCCTGCCCGACACCGCCGCGAACACCCGCCGCGCGCAGGCCATCGCCCTCCTGCAGAAGTCCCACACCGGCCTGGACGTGGCCTTCACCCTGCCCGTGATGCCGGAGGGCCTCACCCAGCCCGGCGTGGCCCTGCTGGCCGACGCGAAGCGGGCCGGGGTGCGCGTCGACGGGGTCAACGTCATGGCCATGGACTACGGGCCCGCCTACGGCGGCGACATGGGCCGGTACGCGATCCAGGCCGCGACGGCCACCCAGGCGCAGGTCAAGGGGGTCCTCGGGATCTCGGACGCGGCCGCGTGGAAGGCCGTCGCCGTCACTCCGATGATCGGCGTCAACGACGTCGCGACCGAGGTCTTCACCGTCGCCGACGCGACCGAGCTCGTGGAGTTCGCGAGGGCGAAGGGGATCGGCCGGCTGGCCATGTGGTCCGCCACCCGCGACAAGCAGTGCCCGGCCGGAGCCGTCGGCTACGCCGACGCGAGCTGCAGCTCGATCCTCCAGCAGCCGCTCGCCTTCACCCAGGCCTTCGGCGCCCTGGGCTAAGCCGCAGCCGGGCAGCCGGGCAGCCGGGCAGGCAGGCAGGCGGACGGGCGGACGGGTGCGAGCGGCGGCTGGCTACAGTGTCGGCATGACCTCCGTGCCCGCCCCGCCCGCCTCGCCCGCGACGGCCGGCGTGGCCGTCGAGATCAAGAAGCCCGCCCCGGCCCACGTCGTGGCGGTCCTCGCCTTCGACGGCATGGCCCCCTTCGAGCTGGGCGTGGTGGTCGAGGTCTTCGGACTCGCCCGTCCCGAGCTGGGCGACATCCCTTGGTACGAGCTCCGCGTCTGCTCCGCGGAGCCCGGCCGGGACCTGCGCGTGGTGGGCGGATTCACCCTCCGCGCCGAACACGGCCTCGACGTGCTCGCGGCCGCGGACACCGTGATCATCCCCGGCGTCTCCGCCGCGGGCGGCCCGATCGCGAAGCCGCTCGTCGACGCCCTGCTCGCGGCCCATGCCCGGGGCGCGCGCCTGGTCTCGATCTGCTCGGGCGCCTTCGCGCTCGCCGCGACCGGCCTCCTCGACGGCCGCCGGGCCACCACCCACTGGCGCTACGCCCGCACCCTCGCCGAACGCCGTCCGGCGATCGAGGTCGACCCGGACGTTCTGTACGTCGACAACGGCGACGTGCTCACCAGCGCGGGCAGCGCCGCGGGCATCGACCTCTGCCTCTACCTGATCCGCGCGGACCACGGCGCCGCCGTCGCCAACACGGTGGCCCGCCGCTTCGTCGTACCGCCGCACCGCGAGGGCGGACAGGCCCAGTTCATCGAGGCGGCGGTCGGCGACATCGGCCCCGACGCCGTGGACGACGGCATCACCCAGAGCATGGCCTGGGCCATGCGCCGCCTGCACGCCCCGCTCTCCGTCGCGGCCCTGGCCCGCGAGGCCCGGATGTCGGAGCGTTCCTACCTGCGTCATTTCACCCGGCGCAACGGAGTGAGCCCGATCCGGTGGGTCATCTCCCAGCGGGTCTGCGCGAGCCTGCCGCTGCTGGAGTCGGGCGAGGGCACGGTGGACGAGGTGGCCGCCGCGGTCGGCTTCGACGCGACCGCGACGTACCGCCACCACTTCACGCGGCAGATGCGCACGACCCCGACGGCCTACCGGAAGGCGTTCGTCAGGGTCGCGGCGCGGCCGTGAACCTCAATTGGCGGTGATCCAGGTGCCCCTGGAGGGGTTCCAGTGGATGGTGGACTTCTGGAACTTCTGGGCCCTGCCGCCGGCTTCGTCGAACTCGTCGGTGGTGGGGTAGCCGAGGGCGCTCTCGTGTCCGGCCGCGTGGAAGGCGTCGTAGATCGCGCCGTGGACGATGTGGGTTCCGGTCTGCGGGGACCAGAGGAACAGTCCGCGTTCGAAGAACTGGTAGCGCCCGCGGGTCCCGTCGGGTGCCGGCGAGCCGGCGCCCTCGTCCATGACCGGGAAGCCCCAGGCGCGTTCCGCGTCCGTGGCCCAGAACTTCTGCAGGATGTCCCCGTAGACCGCGTACGCCGCGTTCGGGTGCCACAGGACGATCCCGTTGCGGAACTGCTGGAAGCGTCCGCCGAGCGAGGAGTCGCGCTCACCCGTGATCGGCTCGCCGAGCGGCCCGCCCGGCCCGCCCAGGGCGTCGTACTTCTCCGCGATCGCGCCGTAGGGCATCAGGTCGTCCAGGGCGTTGTAGCGGCGCGGGGCGAATCCCCGCAGTCCGTCGCCCCAGACCCGCTCCTCGGCCACGTGCCCGAAGTCGTACTCCTCGCGCACCACCGGCCGGGTGTGCGACTCGTCCGCCCAGCGCACGAACAGCGCCACGTGGTCCGTGCCGCCCGAGTCGCGCAGCAGGGCGTCACCCGGTTGCAGGTCGCCCGCCGGGATGTCGAAGGTGACGTTCCACAAGTCCCAGGTCGTCAGGGAGGAGTTGAGGTGCCAGGCCATCGAGACGAAGCCCGAGCAGTCCGGGCGGTAGCAGCCGAACCGGTTCTCGTAGCAGCCGTCCCAGCTGTACGGCACCTGCTCGGCGACCCACGACCACGCGCGGTCCGTCGCCTCGCCCCGTCCGATCGGTCCGCCCGGCTCCGAGGCGCTCGCGGCCGGAGCCGTGGCGAAGGTGAGCGTGAGGGCGGCCACGACCAGCGCCACCGCCCCGGCCGCACGCCGGAGGATCAGCGTTCCCATGAGTCTCTCCCCGTCAGTTGGTGGTGATCCAGGTGCCCCTGGAGGGGTTCCAGTGGATGGTGGACTTCTGGAACTTCTGGGCCCTGCCGCCGGCTTCGTCGAACTCGTCGGTGGTGGGGTAGCCGAGGGCGCTCTCGTGTCCGGCCGCGTGGAAGGCGTCGTAGATCGCGCCGTGGACGATGTGGGTTCCGGTCTGCGGGGACCAGAGGAACAGTCCGCGTTCGAAGAACTGGTAGCGCCCGCGGGTCCCGTCGGGAGCCTGCGCCGCGTCGGCCTCGTCCATGGCCGGGAAGCCCCAGGCGCGTTCCGCGTCCGTGGCCCAGAACTTCTGCAGGATGTCCCCGTAGACCGCGTACGCCACGTCCGGATGCCACAGGACGATCCCGTTGCGGAACAACTGGAACCGTCCGCCCAGGGAGGACGGCTCCTCGGCGCGGACCGGTCCGCCGAGCGGTCCGCCCGGCCCGCCCAGGGCGTCGTACTTCGCGCCGATCGTGCCGTACGGCCAGAACGCCTCGTCGCGCATCGCCCGGGCGGTGCCCTCCGCCTGGTCGTACCGCTCGGGGTAGGCGGAGCGCTGGACGGCCTGGGCGAGCGCCCCGGCGCTGCTCCCCTCCATGCCGGGTTCCATCTGGAGGGCCACCTCGAAGAACTTTCCGGCCGCGTAGTCGACGTCGAGGATCTGCTCGGGCGAGCCCCACCCCTGCGAGGGCCGCTGCTGGAAGACCCCGAGCGAGTCGCGGTCCCCGCAGTCCAGGTTGTTCATCCGGGACTCGACCCAGCCCGTCTCGAACCCGGCGAGCATGACCTTGTCGGACACGTTCATCCGCTGGCCCACCTCGTAGACCTTGCGGGTCACCGCGATGTCCCGGTCCGCGGGGATCGCGCAGTACGCGTCGGCCGGCGCGGCGTGGTTCAGGGGACCGGGTACGTCCTGTGGGTTCTGGACGGCCCGGGCCGCGGGGCCGGTCAGGGTGGTGGCCACGGCCACGGCGGCCAGGAGGACCGTGATCCGTAATCGCGTCCGTGGGGTCCGGGGCGCGGCAGCGCTGTTCATGCGCCTTCTCCTCTGCGTAGGGGTCACTCGTGGGGGTGTGCGGCGGGGCGAGCGGGGCGAGCGGGGGGCCGGACGGGCGGCGGCACGGCGCCCGGCCTCCGCGACGGCGGCTACGGGTTGATGCCGTCGTACTGGAGGACCCGGTAGGGCGACTGGCCGACCTGTCCGTTCCACTGGGACACGATCAGGGTCAGGGAGTGCGCGCTCGCGCTGCCCGGGTGGATGTATCCGCCGTAGAGGAAGGGGAGTTGCGGCTTGCCCCAGTGGCTCGGCGGCCAGGTGTTGTTGCCGGCGATCTGCGGCTTGGGCGCGGTCCACGCGGCGTCGGGCCGGGGCGCGGTACGCGTGCAGATCGAGTAGTCGGTCACGTCGAAGTAGCTCATGCAGTACGTGCCGCCGATGCGCTTCACCGAGAACTCGCCGATGTTGTTGCCCGTCAGGATGGGCGAGGGCGCGGCCGAGGTGGTCCACTGCCAGCGGTTGTCCAGGAAGGCCCAGTTCTGCTGGGCGCCGAAGTTGCCGGCGCGGAACTCGTGGGGCTGGATGCGGAACAGCTGGATGGCACCGCCGTCGGCCGTGTTGCGGTGGGTGCCGTTCCAGCGCTTCGAGAAGACGTACAGCCAGCCGTCGGGGTCGATGCCGGCGAACGACCACATCCCGTACATGGACTGGTTCACGCCCTGGGTGTCACCGGGCCAGTGGTAGGGGTAGTCGTGCCAGGTCACGCCGTGGTCGTCGGAGTAGGCCACGCCGGACATCAGGGAGCCGTCGTATCCGGCGGGCGGTCCCCAGACGGCGACGGACGTGTACTGGATGTAGGTGCGGCCGCCGAACTCGATGCAGTCGTTCGGAATCCGGCTGACCTCCCAGCCGTGCCCGTTGTCCTGCTCGTGCCGGTAGTCGAACAGTTGACCGGCGGCGCCGCCGGTGGGCTGCGCCCAGGTGAACGAGATCGGCGTCGCGCCGGAGGCGTCGAAGCCGGCCTGGTTCAGCATGACCGGGGAGCCGAGGTAGTTCCCGCTCAGTCCCGGTCCCGCCCAGGAGTCGCCGAAGACGTAGCCCCAGGAGTTGTCGTGCTCCCGGTAGTAGGGGATGGCGAGATCCCCCGACCCCAGCCCCTGTGCGTTGGCCGAGTCACCGGGGACCTCGCACAGCGGCGTTCCCTGCTGGGCGGCGGCCCCCGCACGGGCACGGGGCGCGGCGGCGGCGGGCCCGGCCGCGCCCACGGCCAGGGCGGCGGCGCCCGCGCCCGCCATCAGCACGGTCCTGCGGGTGACGGCGGGGCGGTCGGGACGAGAAGGGGTGGACATCGATCGGTCCTCCAGAGGCGGTGAGGTGGTGAGGGGGTGAGCCGGGATCCGGTGGCCGCGCCCGCGCACGCGGGCACGGACGCGGGCCATGTGAACTGCCCCACAAGCGGGTACGGGGCCGAAAGCGCCGTTGTCCCGCCCGATACCCGGGCTGGATCCTCGTGTTGATGTTGCTGCCGGGGCTTTCGCGTCCGCCACCTCGTCGAACAGTCCTCGGACAATCACCGGACAACGCGCCTTCCCCGGGACAAACGGAGCGACGGCCCGGGTCGCCCGGACAACGCACGGACAGAGAGGAACGGGAGCATGGGACGACAGGAACAGCCGCTCGACCCCGGACACGGGCCCCTGGCCCGGTTCGCCTGTGACCTGAGGGACCTGCGGCGCCGGGCCGGCAGTCCGCCCTACCGCGAACTCGCCACCCGTACGCACTATTCGGCCTCGACGCTCGCCGCGGCGACCGCGGGGCACCGCCTCCCCGGAGCCGCGGTGCTGGCCGCCTTCGTCGGCGCCTGCGGCGGAGACCCGGACGCCTGGGAGCAGCGCCGCGTCCGCACCCACATCCTCATGACGGGGCCGCAGCCACCCTCACCCGCACGTCCGCCCGCGGAAGTCCTCCCCTCGGCGTCGGAGCCCCCGCCGCCCCGCCCGTCCCCGACGTCGCGCGGACCGGCCCGCCGGTGGTGGGCCACCGGCCTCAGCGCCGTCATGGCCGCCGTCAGCACCGTCACCGTCGCCGCGTTCGCGACGCTGGTGCCGGGAGACTCCGCCGCGCCGGACTCCGGCGCCCGTACGGACCGGTCGCGCGACGCGGCGATGTCCGTGACGAGCGCGCGGCTCCCGGACGACGCGGGGTGGTTACGCGCCGACGGCGACATCCCGCGGGACTACCGCGTCCTGATCGTGCGGGCCGGAACCCTGTGCCACGTCCCCCAGGTCACCCCCGCCCTGATCGCGGCCATGCTCGAAGCGGAGAGCGGCTTCGACCCGGCCCTCAGCGATCCGCAGAAGGACGAGTACGGCATCGCCCGCTGGACCCCCCGCGTCCTGCGCTACTACCTGCCCCCCGAGCGGCAGAGCACGGTCCCGGTACCTCCGTTCACCCCCGAGGACTCCATCGCGGCGATGGGCCGGATGCTCTGCGCCATCGCCCCCGAACTCGAAGGGGTTCCCGGAGATCCGGCCGTCAACCTCGCCGCCGCCTACCGCACCGCCACCTGGATCGTGCAACGGCAGGACGCCGTACTCCGGGACATCCAGCCCTACCTGGACCGGGTCCGCGCCAACCTGGAGCGCTACCGGCCCGCCTCGAACCCCTCGTGAGCCTGCGCCGGAGCGCGCCGGGCCGGTCCGCGCCGGGCCGGCGCCGCCGCCCGCGCCGGACCCGGCTCAGCGCACCACCACCGGGGACGAGCCGCCCGGGACGGCCAGGCCGGGGGCGCCGGTGCCGTCCGCGGGGACGGTCCAGACGTCGCTCGCGCGGCCGTCGGCGCCCGGCAGCGCGTAGGCGACCGTGCTGTCGTCCGTCCACGAGGCCTGGTCGTCGACGCTGCGCGTCTCGGCGAGCGGCGTCTCCCGCATGGTCGCCAGGTCGAGGACGTACAGCCGCCAGGGTGCGGCGGGGTCGTCGGAGACCTTCTTCTTGAAGGCGAGCCGGGTGTTGTCGGGGGACAGCGAGGGGCATTCGACGTTCTCCCGCAGCGCCTTCGCCGACCAGTCCTTCACGTTCCCCTCGACGAGGTACGTGTGCCCCTTGCTGGAGACGGTCGCGTAGAAGCGGTTGTCGTCGCGCGCGAAGCTCACCCCCCAGTAGTTCACGTCGGGGGCGTGGTAGCGGGCGCCGTCGATCGTGAGCGGGATCTCCTCCAGGGATTTGACGAGGTAACCGGTGTCCAGATCGAGGATGGCGGTCCGGGTGGAGAAGGCGGTGGTGGAGTACGAGTCGCCGGTGGCGAAGACCGTCCAGGCCAGCATCCGGCCGGAGGCCGATACCCGGGCGCGGGTCGGTACGCCGGGCACGGTGATCCGCCGCACCTCGGCCAGCCGCCGGTCGAGGACGATCGCGTACGTCTTCGGCAGCACCCCCGGCTCGGCGCGCAGGCACAGGGCGGTGTCCCCGCCCGCGTGGAAGCGGTCGCAGACGGGGCCGCCGGTGGTGGGGGCGCCGGCGGCCGGGGTGTCGCCGGGGGCCGCGGGCGGCGGTTGGTGCGCGACGCGTCCCGTGGCCTGGTCCCGGAAGTAGAGGGCGGGACCGGCGAGGGCGAAGGAGCTGTCGGCGGATCCCTTGCCGCGCTCCGACCGGTGGCCCGCGTGCACCGCGTACCCGATGGATCCGCCGGCGAGGACCACGACGGCGGCGGCCACGACGGCGAGACGGGACCGCAGGCCGAGCGGTGGCCGGCCCCCGGGCCCGGGGCTGTGATCGGGGCTCGCGCCGGGACGTGGACTGAGGGTTTCGGCAGTCATCGGGTCCGCCTCTCGGACGTGGGGGCGCCGGGTGTCCCGGCGGGGGCGGGGAAGGAGCGGGAGGGGCGGGGGAGCAGCGCCCAGGCGCCCGCCAGCGCGGCGAGCAGGACGGCCGTCGCCGTCCCGAGCGCGGTGCCCGGTCCCCAGGCCGTCCACGCGGCGCCGAAGCCCGCGGCGGCGAGCAGCCTGGCCACCGCCTGGCCGGTCTGGAGCACGGCGAGTCCGCGAGCCCGTCCCTCGGTGGGGAGTACGGGTCCGGCCAGGGCCATCAGCACCCCGTCCGTGGTCGCGTAGAAGATGCCCAGCAGCACGAGGACGGGTACGAGGAGGAGCGGGGCGGCCGGGCCGCCGGACGGGAGGAGCAGGACGACGTAGGCCCCGAGGAGCGCGAGGTGTCCGCACAGGAACGGCAGCCTGCGGCCGACGCGGTCCGCGATCCGCCCCGCGGGGACGGCGAGCAGGAGGTAGGTCGCCGCCGCGCCGAGGGGCAGCAGCGGGAACCAGCCGGCGTCGAGCTCCAGGCGCCGCTGGAGCAGGAGGTAGACGAAGGCGTCGCCGATGGTGGCGGCGCCGAGCAGGGCGGCGGCCCCGAGGATCCGCCGGAAGACGGGATCGCGCAGGGCCTCGAAGGTCTTGCCCGCGCGGCGGGACGGGCCCGGGGCGTTCGAGGCGGCCGGTGCCGGTGCCGGTACCGGTGCCGGTACCGCCCGTACGGCCGGCGGTTGGGGCAGTGCCGGCAGCGCCGCGTGGTGCCGCCCGGGAACGTAGAGCACGAGGAGCAGGACGCCGAGGAGGCCGATGCAGAAACTGACGAAGAACACCGCGTCGTACGCCCCCGCGGTCGCCCAGAGCAGGGCGAAGGCGGCCAGCGGGCCGAGCAGGGCGCCGGTGGTGTCCATGGCCCGGTGGACGCCGAAGGAGCGGCCGAGTTCGTCGGGGTGGCTGCTCAGGGTGATCAGCGCGTCGCGCGGAGCCGTACGGATGCCCTTGCCGATCCGGTCGGCGGCCAGGGCGGCCGCGATGCCTCCGGTGGCACCCCCGGCGAGGAGCAGGCCGAGCCGGGAGCCGGCGGAGAGGGCGTAGCCGATGCCCGCGATCCGTTTGTGCCGGTCGCCGCGGTCGGCGAAGTGGCCGCCGAGCAGGCGCACGATCGAGGCGGCGCCGTTGAGCAGGCCGTCCAGGAAGCCGAATTGGAGGGGGGAGAGACCGAGTCCGAGGACGAGGTAGAGCGGCAGCACCGCGGTGACCATCTCGGAGGAGACGTCGGTGACGAGGCTGACCGTGCCGAGTGCCAGGACGGTGCCGGGGACGCGCCGGCCCGCCCCTGTGGAGAGGGGCGGAACCGACGCGTCCCGGCGGCCTGTGGTCGCCAAGTACATCAGTGGCAGGTGTACTTCGGGCTGGTGTCCTGGGTCTTGCCGTCGGTGTCGACGTAGGTCCAGCTGTAGCCCGAGTCGGTGAAGTCCATCTTCAGCACGCCGTAGGGGCCGCTGATCCGCTTCTGGCTGTTGGGCTGGACGTTCTCGATGTCGTAGGGCTCGGCGCCGCCCATGCCGCCGACGATCTCGGTGATCCCGTCGGCCGTGGCCTTGCCGTTGGGGTCCTGCGGGGCGAACCGCTCGTAGTGGTGGTCGTGCCCGTTCAGCACCAGATCGGCCTTGGCGCCGTAGAGGATGTTCCAGACCGGCTTGCTGACCGGGTCGTTGCCGTGGCCGCCCGAGGAGTACAGCGGGTGGTGCCAGTAGGCGGCGATGCACTGCTTGCCGTTGGCGGCGAGGTCGGCCTTGAGCCAGTCGATCTGGGCCTTCTGGTCGAAGGAGTTGGAGTCGAGGGCGATGAAGTGCCAGTTGCCTTCGTCGAAGCTGTAGTAGCTCTTGCCCTGGGGGTAGGCGATCGCCCCGAAGTACGACTTGTAGCCCGCCAGGGACCCGGCCGGGTCGTACGTCTCGTGGTTGCCGGGAATCGGGTGCGTCTTGTCCTTGAAGGCACCCCAGCTCTTGTCGTAGTAGGCGCGGTAGTCGGAGATCCGGGCGTCGTCGTACTGGTTGTCACCCATGGTCAGGTAGAACTTCGGGTTGATCCTCTGGGCCAGCGCGGCCGTCTTGGGATGGGCGCAGCCGCTGTCGGAGGCGGTGCACTGGGCGGCGATGTCGCCGGCGGCCACCACGGTGAAGGCGCCGGTCTGCGGGGGAGTCCCGCCGCCGGGGGTGCCGTAGACCTCGACCTCGTGCAGCGAGTAACCGTAGGCGGTGCCACGGGCGGTGCCGTACACGCGGAGGTAACGGCCCTTGCCGGACAGGCCGGTCCAGTCGTCGGTGCCGCCGTTCCCGGCGGTCTCGTTGGCGAGGCGCGTCCACGTGGAGCCGTCGGCGGAGATCTCGACCCGGTACACCTTGGCGTACGCGGCCTCCCAACTGAGCTTCACGCGGGACACGGTGGCGTCGGCGCCGAGATCGACGCGGATCCACTGCGGGTCCTTGCCCTCGGCGCTCGCCCAGCGGGTCGCCGCGTTGCCGTCGAAGGCGTTCTGCGGGCCGAGCGCTGAGGTCTCGCTCGAGGAGGCGGTGGCGGCCTTGCCGCGTGAGATGACCGGGTCGGCGGCGGCGCCGGCCCGCTCGGGATAGGCGAGGAGCAGACCTCCGACGAGCAGCAGCACGGAGGCGAGGACCACGCCCACCGTTCGCTTCGACGCGTGCAGAGGGGGTGGGGCTTGGGTGTTCAGGCGCATTCCTGTACTCCCTGGCTTGAGGGTGACGAGAGCTGGCACGGGAACGTGACCCGGCGGCCCCGGCCGGCGAGGGCAGGGGGAAGCCCGGTCACGGCGGCCGGGTCAGAGCTCTCGCTGAGCGCGTCATGCCCCGAGGGATAGGGCACCGCGCCGGGCCGCCGAACCGGGATGCTAGCAAACAGGAAAGTTTCCTACTAGTCATTCGGCGCACCCTCCGGACCGCCGTCCGGCACTGCCGGACCGGCTCGGTGACGTCCCGTCACGGGGACACGTCGCGGCGCGGACGCCGGCCGCCGCCGCGGCGCGGTGCCGCCCCGGTTCTGCCGGACGAAGGCCGCGTCAGGACCGGACGGGTGAACCCCGCCGCGGTCGGACGGGTGGATGCGGCGCGGCGGGGATCCTCGTCCCTGTACCGGCTCTTCGTACAGGTGGAGGGAGCCCCGCGTGGGTACCCCTCATCCGCAGTCCACCACTGGAGGAACGCATGCTCGGCACCGACTACCGCACCGGCTCGCCCAACTGGATCGACCTCGGCAGCCCCGACATCCCGCGCGCCGCGGCCTTCTACCGGGCCGTGTTCGGCTGGGAGTTCCACCTCCTCGGGCCCGAGACGGGCGGGTACGGGTTCTTCCAGGTGGACGGGAAGACCGTCGCGGCCGTCGGAGAGCTGGACCCGGGCGCCACCTCCGCGTGGACCGTGTACTTCCAGTCCGAGGACGTGGACGCGACCACGAAGGGCGTGCGCGACGGCGGCGGCGCCGTCCGGGTCGAGCCGATGGACGTCATGGGGGAGGGCTGGCTCGCGCAGTACACCGACCCGCAGGGCGCCGACTTCGCCGTCTGGAAGCCGGGCAGGACCCCGGGCCTCGGACTGACGTCCGCCGACAACACCCTGTGCTGGGTGGAGCTCCACGTGCCGGACCCGGCGGCCGCCGTCGCCTTCTACGGCGGGCTCTTCGGGCTGCGCTCGCGGGACATGGACATGCCCGGAATGACGTACCAGGTGCTCAGCATCGGCGAGGGGAAGCAGGAGGACGGGTCCTTCGGCGGGGTGGCGCCCCTGACGGAGGGGGAGACCGACACGCGCTGGGTGCCGTACTTCGCGGTCGCGGACGTCGACGCCGTGGTGGACACCGCGCGCAACAGCGGCGGAACGGTCCTGATGCCCGGCGCGGACGTGCCCGACGTCGGCCGGATCGGATGGCTCGCGGACCCGAGCGGCGCGGTCTTCGCCCTGCTCAAGCCCCTCCCGCGGGCGAACTGACCCGAACGCCGCCGAGGTCCGCGTACGGCCGCCGACCGCCGGTGCGCGGTGTCCGCGCGCCCTCCGAGTGGCCGCCGGGGCGGGTGGTGGGACGCTGAAGGGGTGCGTGCCCTCGTGGAACTCCGGACGGGCACCGGCCCGCTGCCGTCGGCCGCGCGGCGGGCCGTTCGGGTCACCCTGGCCGCCTGCGCCGGCTTCTACGGGTTCCTGTACGGGCTGGACCGGCCGGTCAGCGCCACCTACGCGCTCTTCGCGGCCGTCGCGCTGGCCGTGCTGTCGCAGATACCGGGCAGCGGGCGCCAGCGGTCCGCGTTCCTCGTCCGCCTGCTCCCCGCCGCCTGCGTCCTGGTGGTCCTGGGAACCCTTCTCGCCGTACGGACCTGGAGCGCCGTGGCCGGCATGCTCGTCATCGGCTTCTGCCTGGCCTTCGGCGCGGTGGCCGGACCCCGCCAGGCGGGCGCCGCGCCGGGACTCCAGCTGCTCTACATCCTGCCCAGCTTCCCGCCGTACGCGCCGCACACCCTCGGCGACCGGCTGGCCGGCACCCTCGCCGGGATCCTGCTGCTCATCCTCGCCGAGAGGTTCGTCCTGCCCGACCCGTCCGTCCCCCACTACCGGGACCTGGCCGCCGGGGCCGCCGAGGAGGCCGCCCGGTGTGCCGCCCGCCGGGAGGAGCCGCCGTACACCCTGCCCGACGCGGAGCGCGCCCGCGCCGCGGAGATCGCCATGGGGCTGCGGCCCTCGCGCGTCCCGGAGGCGGAGCGGCCCGCCGGCCCCGGCGTGCGCGAACGCGCGCTGGCCCACACCGGACTGGCCGCCCGCACCCTGCTGAGCCGCCTCCAGGCCCTGCCGCCGCCGGCTCCCGGGCGGCCGGCCGGGCCGGCCGGACTGGACCTCGTACGGGCCGTACGGGAGTCGGCGACCGGGACCGCCGCCCTGCTCGGCCGGGGACGCCGGCCCCAGACCGGCTCGGCCACCCTGCGGGGCCTGCGGACCTCCCTCGCCCGGACCCCCGTGACGGACCACGCGTCGGGGGTGCGCAACGCCGCCCTCGTGGAGGTGGCGGACGCCGCGCTGGTGCTCCGGAGCGCCGCGGAGATCGCCGTCCGGGGCCGCGCGGCGGCCGCGGACGCGGAACCGGCACGGGGGCTGGAGGGGCTGGAACCGGGGACGGAACCGGGGGCGGAACCGGGGCGCGCGTGGGCCGACCGGTTCTGGTACGCCCGGATGAGCCCGGTCCGGCTCTGGTTCCACCGGTTCGCCGGACACGCGGGACCCCGGTCCGTGTACTTCCAGAACGCCGTCCGCCTCGCCCTGGCCCTCGCCGTGGCGAGGACGGTCGCCGGGGTGGTGTCCCTGCCGCACGGCTTCTGGGCGATGCTCGCGGTGCTCAGCCTCACCCGTACCACCGCCGTACTGACCCGGGCCACCGTCCGGCTGGCCTTGATCGGCACCTGCGCGGGCGCGCTCGCCGCGGGCGGGATCCTCGTGCTGGCGGGGGAGGCGAGCGTTCTCTACGAGCTCGCGCTGCCACCCCTGATGCTGTTCGCCTTCTGCGTCGGGCCGGTGCGCGGAGTGGGCTGGGCACAGGCGATGTTCACCCTGGTCATCGCCATGGCCTTCGCCCAGCTGGCGCCCGTCACGTGGCAGCTGGCCGAGGTCCGCTTCCTGGACGTGCTGGTCGGCAGCGTGATCGGAATGGTGTGCGGTCTGCTGGCCTGGCCGCGCGGCGCCCACGACGAACTCGGGCGCGCCGCGGCCGGGCTGCTGCGCGCCTGCGCCGACGACGTCCAGCTGGCCACGGCCTCCTTCGGGCGGGACCGCTCGGCGGAGCCCGACCAGCGGGTGCAGCACGCGCTGATCATGGCCGAGAGCGCGTACGCCCAGTACCAGGCCGAGCGCCAGCGCGACCCCGGGCCGGGACAGGACTGGCAGGCCGCCATGATGACCGGCCACCACGTGCTCTGGGGCGCCCGGCGCCCCCGCGGCACCCCGCCCGGGCCGCGCGAACAAGCCGTGGTCAGTCAGTACGGGGCCTGGGTGGCGGCCGGCATGCGCCGGGCGGCAGGCCGCGTCGACCCGCTCGACGGCCACGCCCCCGCCCCTCCCCCCGACGGCCCCGCCCGTGCCGCGGACCCCGGCCCCGCACCACCCGTGCCCGTGCTCACCGCCGCGTCGCCGGTCTTCTTCACGGCCACGGCCTGGCTGGACTCCCTGGCCGCGGACCTGGCCCTGATCGACCACGGCGCCCCCGGAGGGCTGGCGGGATCTTGACGAGTGAAGGCGTTCACGCCACTCGTGCGCGAGGGGCCGCGGAGCGGAGGATCGAGTCATCGCCACGGGGGACCGCCCCGGCCGGCGGTCGGCCCCGCCCCGTCCACCCAAGGAGTCACCTCGATGTCCCGCACTGTTCTCACCCCCGCCACGTCCGCCGTCCTGTCGGTGCCCGCCGCCGCTCCCGCGGACGCGGGCGCCCACTACGCGGCGCGCCTCGCCTTCGAGGCGGACGTCTCGGACGTCCGGGCGGACCTGCTGGCGGGTGTCCCGGGCGTGGTCGTCGTGGACTCCCGGAGCGACGCGGCCTGGGCCCAGGGGCACCTCCCCGGTGCGGTGCACATCCCGACGGCGCGGATCGCCGAGCTCGCGCCGCAGCTGATCGACCCCTCGGTGACGGTGGTGACGTACTGCTGGGGCCCCGGCTGCAACGGCGCGACGCGCGCGGCGCTCGCCTTCGCCCGCCTGGGATACCCGGTCAAGGAGATGATCGGCGGCTTCGAGTACTGGGTGCGCGAGGGCTTCGCCTTCGAGACCGCTCAGGGTACGGACCAGCGCCCGGTCGACGACCTGACCGCTCCGCGCTCGGGCATCTCCTGCGCCTGCTGAACCCCGGCCCGGCACGTGGGAGGACCTCACGGCACGGACCGCCACGACCGGACCCGCCCGTGTGCGGTCCTGGCGGCGCGGACGCCGCCACGACGCCCGCGGCGGATGCCGCGGGCCGCGGCCCACCCGGCCGCTCCTCCTCACCGGTCCGCGCCGCGTGCCGTCGCCCGATTGAGCCGGGCTCGACTGCGGTAGGCGAGAAGGTCTCATGGTGAGACATTCCTTGCGGTCCCTGTCCGTCCGTAATTTCCGCTATTTCACTGTCGGGCAGGTGCTCTCCGTCACCTGCGGCTGGATGATGTTCATCGCCCAGGACTGGCTGGTCCTGTCGATGTCCGGGGACTCGGCGCAGACGCTCGGCGTCGTCACCGCGCTGCAGTTCACCCCGGTCCTGCTGCTCACCCTCTACGCGGGGCGGCTCGCCGACCGCCTCGACAAGCGGCGCCTCCTCGTCCTGACCAACGTCGCGGCCGGCGTACTGGCCCTGCTGCTGGGCATCCTGCTGCTCTCCGGCGCCGAGCGGCTGTGGCACGTCTACGTCTTCGCCTTCGCCCTCGGCGCCGTCACCGCCGTCGAGACCCCGACCCGCATGTCGTTCGTGAGCGAGATGGTCGGTCCCGACCTGCTGCCGAACGCCTCCGCCATGAGCGCCGCGTACTTCAACCTGGCCCGCATCATCGGACCGGCGATCGCGGGCGTGGCGATCAGCCAGTTCGGCGTGGTGTCCGTGGTGCTGCTCAACGCCGTCAGCTATCTGGCCACGGTCTTCGCGCTGCTGCGCATGCGCCCCGAGGAACTGGTGCGCGCCGAGACCCGGCCGCAGGACGCCAAGGTGTCCGACGGTCTGCGCTACCTCGCCGGCCGCCCGGACCTCGTCCTCCCGCTGATCCTGGTCGCGTGCATCGGCATGCTGGCCTTCAACTTCCAGCTCGTCCTGCCCCTGCTGGCCAAGACGGTGTTCCACTCCGGGTCGGCCTCGTTCGGGATGCTGACCACCGCGCTCGCGGTCGGTTCGCTGGCCTCCGCCTTCGCCACCTCCGTGCGCAGCGGCCGGCCCTCCCAGCGCCTGGTCCTCGGATCGGCCATCGGCTTCGCCGCGGTGGAGACCGCCGCCGGTCTGGTGACCGGCTACCTCATGACCCTCCTCCTGCTGGCCGCCACCGGATTCGCCGCCGGCTACTTCGCCCAGGCCGCCAACCACCGGATCCAGCTGGGGAGCGACCCGCTCTACCGCGGCCGGGTGATGGCGCTGTACTCCCTCATCTTCCAGGGATCGACCCCCGTCGGCATCCTGCTCTGCGGCTGGCTGGCCGAACACTGGGGCGTGCGGGTCGTGTTGTGGGGCGGCGGGCTGGCCTCGCTGGTGGTGACCACCGGACTGATCCTCGTGTTCGCGGGCCGCCGGCCGGAGGCCGCCGCCGAGGGCGCGCGCCCGCCGCGGGACGGCCGGCAGGACCGGGTGAACGCGGGGTGACGCGCGGGGCCCCGGAACGGGCGCGGGCCGCGCGCGGGCGTCAGGTGGCCGCAGGCGTGCCCCGGGCGCTGCGGAACGTGCGCCGGTAGGCGTCCGGGGGCACACCGAGGGCGCGGTGGAAGTGCCGGCGCAGGGTCGCGGCGGTGCCCATGCCCGTGCGGGTGGCGATGTGCTCGATGCCGTGGTCGGTGGTCTCGAGGAGTTCGCGCGCCCGGTTGATGCGCTGGGTGTGCAGCCATCGCAGCGGGGTGACGCCGGTGGTGGAGGTGAAGCGCCGGGTCAGATGGCGGGTGCTCATGTTCGCCCGGCGCGCCAGGTCGGACACGGTCAGCGGCTCGTGCAGCCGTTCGTTCACCCAGTGCAGCAGGTCGGCGAACGCGTGTCCGGCGTCGGCGGCGGCCGCCGGAACCGCGGCGAACTGGGCCTGGCCGCCCGCACGGTGCGGAGGGACCACGAGGGTGCGGGCCAGCGCGTTGGCGACCGCCGCGCCGTGGTCGACGGTGACGACGTGCAGGCACAGGTCCATGCCGGCCGCCTTGCCGGCCGAGGTCAGCACGGAGCCCTCGTCGACGTAGAGGACGTCCGGATCGACCCGGACCTCCGGGTAGCGGGCCGCGAGCGCGGCGGCGTGCGCCCAGTGCGTGGTGGCGCGGCGGCCGTCCAGCACGCCCGCGGCGGCCAGCACGAACGCCCCGGTGCACAGCGACATGATCCGCGCACCGCGTTCGTGGGCCGCGCGGACCGCGTCCACCAGGTCGGCCGGGGGATCGGCCTCGACGTCGTCACAGGAGGGGACGATGACGGTGTCCGCCTCCTCCAGGGCGTCGAGCCCGTGGGGGGTGTCGATGCGCAGCCACCCGCCGAGCAGGCCGTGCTGCGGGCCGCAGACCTTGAAGTCGTACCAGGGGTCCGTCAGTTCGCGATCGACGCCGAACACCTCGAAGGCTCCGACGGCCTCGAACAGCATGGCTCCTTCGTAGAGCGCCAGCACCACGGACGTCATGTCCGCGTTCCCCGCCACGTCCACCCGGCGTCCACGACGGTATGACGCAACGGGTCCTTCAGGTCACGGGTGTCCAGGCGGAAAGTCTCCACTCTGCGGCGGCGCCCGTCGGGCCCCCGCTCGTACGTCCACTCCTTCTGCACGTGGCGGATCGGGCCGCGACCGTGTTCGCGCCGCACCGTGCGCCCGGGCGGCCCCCCGGCCCGGGTCACCGCCCACTGCTCGTCCACGGCCCGTACCTCGCGCTCCTCAGGGTGCAGGCGCATCCAGATCCTGAAGGTCCGCTCCACCTGGCGGCGGCCCGTCCCCGAGCCCGTGGCGGGCTCCAGGACCCGCCAGTGCGCCAGCAGATCGGCTCGCACACCGCCGGTCTCGCCCGCCGCGTCGCGCACACCGAAGGGCACATTTGTGTTGTTCAACGCGAGCAGCGCGGCGCGGAGTTCCGGGGCGGGGAGCGCCGTGGCACCGCCGTCCCGCCGCACCGTGCCCATGTACCTGTCCCAGAGCCGTCCCACCGTCGGACCCCCTCCTTCGCTCGGTGGGGCACACCCCCTGAACCGCCCCGGGCCGCGCGCCCGTCCGCGGACGCGCTGTCCGGATCACCTTACCGACCGCCCCTCCCGTGCCGAGGTCACCGGCGGCGCGGCGGGAGACGAGTACGGCGAACCCGCCGCCGCCCGCCGCCCCGATCGCGTTACCCTCCTGCGCGTGGGGGTTGTCCGGGTGCGGGGGAGGGCCACGTGGAGCCGAAGAGCAGCCGGGAGGGACCGGGTCCGGACACGCGTGTCCTGTTGAGGCAGGACTCCGTCTTCGTGGAATCCGAGGACGGGGTGTTCCTGCGGAGCGGGGCGGGGGACTTCTTCATCAAGGGCCCGTGGGCCTACGCCCTGTTGAGCCGCCTGGCCCGGGCCCTCGCCGGTGGGGCGACGCTGCGGGAACTGTGCCGGGACCTCCCCGAAGAGCGCGCCCGCGTCGTGGCGACGCTGGTACGGAGCCTCGCCGACAGGGACTTCGTCCGCACCCTCGACGACGAACCGGACGGCCTGCTCGGCGCCGCCGAGCAGGAGCGCTTCGCCGAACAGCTCGCCTACTTCGCCCACCACACCCGTACGCCCCGGGCGGCCCTGCGCCGGGTGCGCGACTCCCGGGTCGCGGTCCTCGGCGGGCACGGCAGCGCGTGGAGCGCCCTACGGACCCTCGCGCGCAACGGCGTCGGACACCTCGCGTTCCTGGACGGCGCCCCCGCGCCCGGCGCGGACGAGGAGGAGGACGGCCGAGCACCCGCCCCCACGCGGGAGTTCACGCGCGTGGAACGGCTGGCGGCCACCTGGACGGACGGCTGGCAGGACGCCCTCACGGCCTGGCGGCCCACCGCGGTCGTCGCCACCCCCGACGGGGTACCCGGCGCCCTGCTGGGCCCCCTGGCCGGACTCGCCCGGCGCACGGGCGCGGCCTTCCTCACCGCGCGCGCCCACGGAGACCTCGTCGTCAAGGGTCCCCTGGCCGCCGCACCCGGCCCGGGGGCCACCGCCGCCTGCCCGCAGTGCCTGCGGCTCCAACTGGCCGACCACGCCGAGGAGTCGCTCGCGGCCCTCGTCCTGCGCGACGGGGAGATGACGACGGACCGCATGCGGTACCGGAGCGCCGGTGGCCGGACCGCGCTGAGTCCCCTGCTCGCGGACGCCGTCGCCTCCGAACTCGCCATGGACCTGTTCAAACACCTGGCCGGCGTCGTCGAACCGGACCTCGTGGGGGCGGTCGTCGTACAGCGCACCGACACGCTGGAGACGTGGCGCGAGATCCTGCCGCGGCGAGCGGACTGCCCGGTCTGCGGACACCCGGAGGAGAACCGCCTCAAGGAGTTCCGGGAGGGCGGACTCGACCTCCCCGGATCCCCTGCTGAACGCCTGGCGCGCTACGGGTCCGTGCTCGCTCCGGCCACCGGCATCCTGCGCGCGTTCGACGACGACACCCTGCCGCAGGCACCCGTACGGTCCGGCCGGATCCGCACCGGTGCGGTCGTGGGACCCCGGAGCCACGGCTTCGACGTCGCCAGCTCGCAGGAGGCCCGGGCCCGCGCGGTGGAACACGCCCTGCGCCGGGCCGCGTACCGCGCTCCCGCACCCCTGCGCGTACGGCACGCCACGCGGGCGCAGTTGCGGGCCGCCGGGGCGGAGCCGGTCGGGGAGGCGCCGGGACCACCGGCTCTCGCCACGGCATGGACCGAGGCCCTGCGGCTGAGGGACGACGCGCTGGTGTGGGTCCCGCTGGACCGGGCGCTCCCGGAGGACGGCGGGACGGACGCCGGAGCGGGCGCCGGTGTGGGGATCGGTGCCGGCGCCACCGTACGGGAGGTCGTCGGGGCCGCACTCGCCTCCGCGCTCCTCGACGAGCGGCTGCGGGAGTGGCTCGACGGCCGGTGCGTCCCGGGACCGGTCGGGGCCTCGGACATCGACACCCCGCACACGCCCCTGGCGCGGGCCCTGCTGGGCACGGGAGTCCTCACCCTGGGGGCGCTCCCGCCGTTGACCGCCCACGGCTTCCAGGTGGTCCTGGCACGCCACGAGGCCCCGGACGGCGCGCGGCCCCTCCAGGTCGCCGCCGCGGGGCCGACCCGACGCGCGGCGACCGCCACCGCACTGCGCGAACTGTCCGGCCTCGCCGCGCATCCCGAAGCGGCGGACCAGGGACCGGGCGGATCCCACCACGTGGTCTGCCCACCGGACTGGCCGGCGCCCCCGGGCCGCCCGATGGTGCTCGCCGAGCTCCCGGACCCGGAGGTACCGCGGGCCAAGGCCGACCTGGCGGCCGCGGCCGACGTCACTGCCGCGGCCGACGCCACGGCCCAGCCCGACGTCACTGCCCCGCCCGAGCTCATGGCCCCGCCCGGCCCCACCGCCCCGGCCGCGCTCGCGGATCCGCGGACGCGGCCCGGCCCGGCCGACCTCCGCGACCTCCTCGGCCTCGTCCCTCCCGGCCGGGACGTGCTGCTCGTGAGGCTCGCGCCCGCCGGCCTGCCCCGCACACCGGCCGGTGAACCGGTCGTCCTCGTGGGCCGCGTCCTGCTCGTGGACGCGTCCCGGGAACGGGACCAGGTCCGAACCGACCCGGGAGAGACCGCGAGAGAGTGCGAGGCACCATGACAACCGGTGAGGACGGCGCGGAGTCCGCCACGGTCCTGGACTACATAGAAGCGGTCCGTGAGCGCTTCCGGCGGAGCATGGACGACGAGGACCTCGCGCCCGACTGGTCCGACCGGCCCTCCACCCACACCGTCCACCCCGGCGCCCCCGAGATCCACCTCGCGCCCGCGTCGGCGGCGGACCTCGGCGGCAGCCTCGCGGACGCCTTGGCGCACCCGACGGCCGGCGCCGGGCAGGGCGGGCACGCCGGGCAGGGTGGGCACGGAGGGCTGGGCGGGCACGGCAGCGCCCCGGGCCTCACCCTCAGGAGCCTCGCCTCCGCGCTCCAGGCGACCACCGGACTCCTGTCCCGTTCCTGGCAGATCGACTGGAACGGCGACGCGCTCCAGCGCGGCCGGCTGCCCGGCGCCCCGTGGCGCCGGGGCACACCCTCGGGCGGGGCGAACTACCCCTGGGAGCTGTACTGGGCGGCCGCCCCCGGACTGCCGGTCCCACCGGGGCTGTTGCACTACGCGAGCGGCCGGCACACCCTGGAGCGCCTCACCACCGGCGACGTGTGCGCCGCCGTCCACGCGGCGCTGCCCCCTGCTTTCGACGCCGACGCCGACGCCGACGCCGACGCGCCCCGGCCCACCGGTGGCTACCTGATCTGCGCGCTGCGCCCCTGGAAGACCGCCTTCAAGTACGGCGGCTTCGCCTACCACCTCGCCACGCACGACATCGGCGCCTTCCTGGGGTCCTGGCAGCTGACCCAGCAGGCCGCCGGCCGCGTCGGCCGCCCGGTGCTGCGCTTCGACGAGTCCGCCGTCAACGCGGTCCTCGGGCTCGATCCCGACCGGGAATCCGCCTACGCCGTCCTGCCCTTGGAGTGGGACCCCGCCGAACGCCGGCCCGCGCGGGCCGCCGCGCCCGCGGCCGGGCCGGTCCTCCCGAAGCCCTGGGAGAGGTCCCGGCGGGTCAAGGAGTTCCCCGTGCTGAGCGCGATGCGCCGCGCCACGGCCGGCGGCCGGACCGGGCCGCCGCGGGTTCCGTCGGCCGGACGCCCGCGGGCACCGAGGCCCTCGACGGGGATCCTGCGACTGCCGGACACCGCGCTTCCCGCGGCCCCCCTGTCCGAGCTGCTGACCCGGCGCCGTTCCACGGCGGGCCGCCTCGACCCCCTCGGCCGGCTGGCCGCGGGTGAACTGGCCGCCGTCCTGCGCTGCGCCGCGACGGCGGCCCCGGCGGCCGGGGAGCCTCCACTGACCGCGATACGGGTGATCGCGCAGCGGATCGAGGGCATCGCGCCGGGCGCCTACCGCTACGAGCCCGACGAGCACGCCCTGGTCGCCGTGGGATCTACCCCCCGGCTGTCCCAACACGACTACGCGCTGAAGAACTACGCCGTGTCCCAGGCCGGAGCGGTCATCGCCTTCGTCTGGCACCCCGCACCCGACATCGCCGCGCGCGGCCCGCACGCCTACCGCGTCGCGCACGCCGAGGCGGGGGCCGCCGCCCAGTACCTGCACCTCGCGGCGCAGGCCGCCGGCCTGGGCTTCGGGATCGTCCTGGGCGTCGACCTGCCCGCCGTCGACCGGGCGGTGGCAGCTGAGGACGAGCCCGAACTGCGCACCTCCCTCTGCGGGTTCCTCGGCGTCCGCCTCCCGGGATCAGCCGCTCTCGACGACCGCCTCATCTGAAGGGGCCGCTTCGGCGGACGGCTACCGGGTGGGAGGCCGGGGCTCAGGTGAGCTGTTTGGCGAAGTGGAAGGCCACGATGTCCATGCGCTCACGGAGGTAGAAGCGGTGTGCGTCCGTGCGGTGCGTGCCCGAGTCCAGGTCCAGCCACTGGCAGCCGGCCGCTCGTGCCCGCTCCTCCAGGTGGGCCACCAGCCGGCGGCCCACGCCCGCGGAGCGGGTGCTGTCCGCGACCACCAGATCGTCCACGTACAGCATGCGCAGGTTGCTGGTGTTGACGACGACCCGCCAGCCGGCCACGCCCGCGCAGCGGCCGTCGGCGTAGGCGGCGGTGAAGCGGAGCCCCTGCCCGTGCCCCTCGGCGTAGACGTCGTGGAACAGCTCCTCCGTCAGATGGGGGCGCAGTTCCCGCAGTACGGGCAGCACCTCGGTGCCGAGCCGGGGATCGCCGGGCTCGAGATCAATGATGTCCATCCGCCCAGCATGCCCTCCCGCTCACGGCCGGGCCTCGCCGCCCGTCCCGTCGGCGAAGCGCCACGCGTCGATGTCGCGGTAGCGGATCGGTTCCGGGCCGCGGCCGAAGTTGCTGCCGACCAGATGGAGGCGCTCGGCGGGCCAGGTGCGGCCGGCGAACGCGGCGAGCCCGGCGGCGGCCTCCAGCACGGAGGCGGAATCGTTCCGGCGCGAGCGGGCCAGCGTCAGATGGGGGCGCAGCGGCCGTTCCTCGAAGGCGATGCCGCACTGTCTGGCCACCGTGCGCACCTCGGTGGCGAGCAGGTGCAGCCCTTCGAGGTCGCCGTCGATACCGGTCCACAGCACCCGGTCGTCGAAGTGCCCGCCGCCGCGCAGCGCCAGGTGCAGGGGTTTGCGGGCCGCCGCGAGGTCCGCGAGCGGCTGCCGCAGGAGCGGGACGGCCGCCACCGGGAGCTCGCCGAGGAACGCCAGGGTGATGTGCCAGTCCTCTCTGCGGTTCCACCGCATGCACGGGTACGCGTCGTAGGCGGGCCGCAGCTCCCGCTCGAGCTCCCCCTTCGCGTCGTCGGGCGGGGCGAGCGCCATGAAGACGCGGACGGTCGCGGCCTTGATCGGTTCGGTCACGAGGGCCTTCGTACCGTTTTCGGGCGGTCGGGTCATCTTTCCTGTTCCCTGCGTACGTGGTCGGGCCCCACCATCTTGACCTGAAGTCCGGTTGAGGTCCTACCGTGGCCTCCACGTTGATCATCAACCTGACGACAGGAGACGACCCCATGAGCCTCGATACCGCGGCCGCGTCGGACCGGGCACTCGTACTGGGCCCGGGAGGTGTCCTCGGCACGGCATGGATGGCCGGGCTGGCCGCCGGACTGCGTCGCGCCGGGGTGGATCTCGGCGAAGCCGAACTGACCGTCGGGACCTCGGCCGGTGCGATCGTCGGGGCGCTGCTGACCACGGGCCAGGACCTCGACGAGCTCGCCGCCCCGGCACGCAAGCCGGTTCCGGCGGTTCCGGCGGATCCGGCGGTCCCGGAGGCTCCGAGGCGCGGGGCGGACCCCGCCGTGATGGGTGCGGTGTTCGCGGTGCTCGGTGACGCCGGGCTGGAACCGGCGGAGGCCCGGCGCCGCGTCGGCCGGATCGCGCTCGACCACGCGGCCTCCGACCCCGCCGCCGAACAGGCACTGCTCGCGGGGCGCGGCGCCCTGATCGGGGCGGCCGCGTGGCCGGACCAGCCGCTCCTGATCACCGCGGTGGACGCGGCCACGGGCGAGCCCGTGGTGTGGGACCGCACGAGCGGCGTCCCCCTGGTCCACGCGGTCGCCGCGAGCAGTGCCTTTCCGGGGGCGGAACCGCCCGTCGGCGTCCAGGGGCGGCGGTACATGGACGGCGCCCTGCGCGCGGGAGCGAACGCGGACCTCGCGGCCGGAGCCGGCACGCTGGTCGTCATCGAGCCGATGGCCCACCTGTTCCCCCGCGAGCAGCTCGAACAGCAGCTGCTGGCCGTCGGGGCGCGGACGGTGGTGACGGTCGGGCCCGATGCGGACGCGATACGGGCCTTCGGCGCCGACCTGCAGGACCGCGCGCGCTGGGAACCTGCCTTCCGGGCGGGCCTCGGCCAGGCCCCCGCCACCGCCGACCGGCTCCTCCCCGCGTGGAAGTCGGCGTCTGCCCTGTGACCGTGGCGCACGGTCAGCCGGCGGTCCGGGCGGTGAACGGGCCCCCGGCGGCGAACGCGAGGCGGGCGAAGCGTTCGCCGATGCGGCGGTGGGTGGCGGGGTCCGGGTGCAGGGCGTCCGGGAGCGGCAGTTCGTCGTGGTCGGCCTCGCCGTAGAGCTCGAGGCCGTCGAGGTAGTGCAGGTTCGGGTCGGTGGCGGCGCGCTGCCGGACGATGCGGGCCAGCTCGTCCCGGATCACCGTGAGGGTCAGTTTCCCCGCGGCGGTCTGTGCCGGATCGCCGGTGGCCACGAACCGCAGCCGGCCCTCGCCCATCGCGCGGAGATCCGGGACGCAGGGGCCCGGGGTGTTCTCGTGGATGGGGCAGTGGATCGGCGAGACGACCAGCAGCGGGGCGGTCGGGTGTCCGTCGCGGAGGGTGTCGAGGAAGCCGTGGAGGGCCGGGCCGAACGCGCGCAGCCGCATCGCGTCGGTGTTGACCAGGTTGATGCCGATCTTGAGGCTGATCAGGTCGGCGGGGGTGTCGCGCATGGCGCGGGCGGTGAACGGGTCGAGCAGGGCGCTGCCGCCGAAGCCCAGGTTGATCAGCTCCACGCCACCCGAGGCGGCGGCCACCGCGGGCCAGGTCCCGGTCGGGCCCGCCGCGTTGGAGCCGTGGCTGATCGAACTGCCGTGGTGCAGCCAGACCTTGCGGCCGCTCGGCGGCGGGGTGTGGACGGGGGCATCGGTGCGCAGGGAGACCAGCCGGGTGGTCTCGTCGTGCGGCAGCCAGATCTCGACGTCCTTCTCCTCGCCGGACAGGCCGGTGAACCGCAGGGTCTCCACCGGTCCGGTGCGGGTCTGCGAGGTCCCGGACGCCATGTCGATGGTGAGCGTGTCCCCATGGCTCACCGTGGCCCGGCCCGCGAGCTCCCCGTCGACGAGCAGCTCGTACACCCCGTCGGGGCGCGGCGGTGCTCCGGCGTAGACCCGCTTGGTGGCCACGACGTCCAGTTCGACGGCGGTGGCGCGGGTACGGAAGACCAGCCGCACGCCGGAGGGCTGCGCCTGGGCCATGGCCAGCTGGACGTCGGGGATCTGCTGCCGGGCGCGCGCCGGCAGCCGGTGGGGCAGTGCGCCGCGTTCGGTGTGCTCCAGGTCGAGTGCGCCGCGCAGCAGGCCGGCGGTGACGGGGGTGGTGGTCCAGTCGGGCAGCATGTTCGTTTCCTCGGCCTTCTCGGTCTTCCCGGTGGGGAGGGGCGGCGGTGCGGGCGGGTCGTCGGCCGGGGAGAGGTCCGTCAGGAGCCGGTCGGCCAGCTGCGCAGCAGGGAGTCCAGTGCGGTGAGGATCTCGGTCCAGCTCTCCTGCGAGTCGGGGGCGCTGTGGCTGAATCCACCCGCGCCCTCCAGGCCGACGTAGCCGCTGAAGACGCTCCCCAGAAGGCGTACCGCGTGCGTCTCGTGCGGTTCGGGCAGGTCGTATCCGCGCAGGACCGCCCGCATCATCCGGGCGTGCCGCACGCCGGCGCCGGCGGCCGCCGCCTCCGGATCGAGGCGGTACGCGGCCGCGGCGAAGCGGCCCGGATGCTCGAGGGCGTAGTCGCGATAGGCGTTCGCGAAGGAGACCAGGGCGTCCTTGCCGGCGACTCGGGCACATCACCATGACGATAAGGCAGCCGCGTTGCCGCCCGCGCCCCGGACGCCTCAGGCCGGCCCGCCCTGGGCGAGCGCCTTCGCCGCGTACTCCAGCGCGGGCCCCAGCTCGCTGCCCCAGCCCTCGGTGGTCCGGCCCTCGTGGACGGAGGTGCCCGCCAAGGGAGGCACCACGAAGAAGCCGTCCTCCCGCAAGGTGCGCAGGTTCCGCCGGACCGCCGGGCGGCGGAGCGCGGTGGCCGGGACCGACGGGCCGATCACGACGGGCGCCGCGGTGTTCATGACCGTGGTCAGGGCGAGATCGTCGGCGATGCCCGCCGCGCACTTCCCGATGAAGTTCACGGTGGCGGGCAGGACGAGGACCAGGTCGGCCCACTCGGCCAGTTCCTGGTGCGGCACCCGCCCCTGCTCGGTGTCCCACTCGGGCCCGCTGACCGGCGCCTGCGCCGCGGCGGCCACGGCCCGCCGGGACACCAGGAGATCGGCGGACGCCGTCAGGCAGACCCGTACCGACCAGCCGCAGGTCACCCGCAGCCACATCACCCAGCTCGGCATCTTCACCACGTCGAAGGCGCCCGTGCCCACCATCAGGAGCTGCCCCCGGGGCAGGTCCAGGGGGGCGCGTGCCGTACGCGGTCCGGAGGCGGGCCCGGGAGCGGTTTCGGCGGTGGATCGCGAGCCGGGCCCGGGGGCGGGCTCGGAGACGGCTTCCGGGGCGGGCACGGAACTCATGGGTGGTTCTCCTCGTACGGTGCCGGGTGGCGGGTTCAGGACAGGAGCAGGACGCGGTCCCAGTACGGGCCGTCCCCAGGAGCGTCCGGCAGCACCGAGAGGAGCGCCGCCGCGACGCCCGCGGCACCCTCGAGGAGCCCGCCGTTGTCCTCGGCGCGCAGCGGCTGCGACCGGTCCCACCCCTGGTCGGGCCGGGCGGGGGCCAGATGACGGAAGCCGAAGGGGGCTTCCCCGTCCGCCAGGACGGACAGCCCGTGGGCCAGGGGCGCGGCGCGGTCGAGCAGTTCCCGGTCGCCGGTCAGCCGGCCCAGCCGCCACAGGCTCTGCAGGAAACCGGCCCGGCCGTGGCAGACGGTGGGGCCCTTCAGATGGTGGTCCGTGCCGGGCCGGCGCAGCAGCGCGCGGGCACTGTCGAGGCCGAGCCGCAGCCAGTCCGCCTCGCCGGTCAGACGCGCCGCCCGGACCAGGGCGTTCGCGATGCCCGCCGCCCCGTAGCACCAGGCACCGCCCGAGGCGGCGGCCGCGTAGCCGGAGGGCGCCGTCCCGCCGCCCCCGCCGCGTACGAGCTCGTCGTCGAAGGGCAGCCGCGGTTCCCAGTAGGGCCCGGCCGTGTCGTGGTCGGCCCGGTCGGCGAGCCAGCGGCCGATCCGGTGGACGGCCGCGAGCTGGCCGTCCACGCTCACCCCGGCTTCCGCGGCCAGGACGAGCAGTGCCAGCGGGCCCGCGATGCCGTGGGCGAGACCGACGTTGAAGTCCCCGCGGGGGAACACCTCCCGGTCGGCGGCGGTCGGCTGGAGCCCGCCCGGCACCCACCAGCCGGGCACCCGGTGCCCGTCGACCGTCACGGGCCGGGACAGGGCGGTGAGGTGGGCGAGGGTGGCCCGCAGCGCCGGTTCGGCCGCGGCCCGCTCGGTCGGGTCCCCCTCGGTCACCGCGCCGAGCAGCAGCCGGCCGGTGCCGGTGGCGCCGCCGATGACGTCGTACGCCGACCAGGACACCCCCGCGCCGGACGGTACGGCGGCGATGCGGGCCAGCTGCTCGCCCGCGACGTGTTCCGTCAGCTGGTGGCGCAGTCGTGGATAGTGCCCGCCGCGCCGTGCGCAGGCCTGCGCCGCGGCCAGCACGGAGGCGGGCCCGTGGTACAGCCCGGCCGTGGCGGTCCCGGCCAGGGCCCGGGCGGCCACCGCGAGCTGGGCGTGGGCGGCCGGCAGCCGGTCCGGTTCGCGTCCGGCGAGTTCCGCGAGGAAGAGCGCGGCGCCCGCGCTGCCCTCGAGCGATACCGCGGCCTGGCGCTCGCCGGAGTGCCGGAGCAGCAGCGCGGGGTCGGCGAGCGCGTCCGCCACCCGCGCGACGGCGGACCGGACGGTCGACTCGACGGCCGGCCCGAGCGGACCGGTGGCCGTGGTCACGATTGGTGCCTCCTTCGGTCTGCGTTGCCCGTCGTGCAGGCGCGGGCGATGGCGTAGGCCCGCCGTTCGGCGTCCCGGTCGGGGCCGAGCAGGCGGTTGCAGGTCATGTGCAGGAGGCCCCCGACCACGCGCGGCAGGGGCGACCAGCTCTCGCCGGAGGCGGCGAGCCGGTCGAGGAGCTCGCGGTACTCGCCCAGCAGGGCCGCCTGTTCCGTCAGCGCGGCGAGCACCTCCCGGCCGGCCGCGCTGTGCGCGAGCGCGGGCCAGCCGCCGGCCGGGTCGATCAGCCGGAGCCACCGGGCCCGGTCGGCCCGGAACCCGTCCGGGAGTTCACGGACGGGCTCGCCCCCGGCGAGCCAGGCGGCGGCCGGCTCGTGCCCGTACCGGCCCACGACGTCGAGGTGGGCGGGCGGCGGCCCCACCGCCCGGGCGATCGAGGCCATCGACATCGCGGCGAGGGTCTCCGGGTCCCAGCGCGGCCCGCCGGCCTCCTGGCTGCGTGCGGCCCGCAGCAGGGCGAGCGCCGCGCGGCTGTCGGCGGCGAAGAACCGCTCGGCGGCCGCCTGGGCGTCGGGGCCGCCGTACCGCTCCCACTCGGGCTCGTACGCGTCGAGGACGCACCCCCCGACCAGGCCCTCGGCGGTCCACTGCCGGACCGCCGCGCGCAGGGCGGGCAACAGCCGTTCCCACAGGGGCCCGGCGGGCCCGTGGAAACGCAGGCGGATGTGGTCCTCCCGGTCGCGGTAGCGGATGAAGAACCACCGGTCCACGAGCTCGCGGCACTCGGCGGGCAGCCCGGCCAGGAACGGGGTGAGCCGCTCGCAGAGGAAGGCCGGTACGTGCCGTTCGGCGAGGTAGAGCTTGGCGTACAGCCACTCGCCGCCCACCTCCGCGGTCCGCGCCGCCCCCTCGCGCGCCGGCGCGGGCACGTGTGCGCGCGCGAACGGCGTCGCGGGGCCTTCGTCGGTGACGAAGGCCAGGGCCAGCTCGGCCGCCCGGGGCGCGCCCTCCTGGTCCCGCAACCAGCCGTCGGGGCGGTCCTCGCCCCCCGGAACCTCCAGGGCGAGCAGGTCCGCGTCCTTGGCGAGCGCGTCCCGGAGCACCTCCAGGTGCCAGTCGTCGCACAGGTCGAGGTGCAGCCGGTGATCGAGCCGGCTCAGCACGATCCGCCGCGGGACCCGCCACCGCGCCCGCCAGTCGTCGACCGCACGCGACCACGCGTCCGGTCCGCGCGAGGTGTGCTCCCGCAGCTCGTCGAGGCGCCAGGTCGCGGGGAAGAGGACGGCGCGGCCGTGGCGGACGCGCGGCTGGAACGGCGCGCTCTTGACCGGGCCCCAGTCCCAGGGGGTGCACATGCGGGTCGCGTCCCGGCCGAGCTCCAGCAGGAGCCGGGCCGCGTTCGGCGCCTGGCCGCGCAGGTCGAGGGCGTGCGAGGTGTGGGGGAGCAGCCGCAGGCCGGTGGGCAGGTGGACCGCGTAGAGGTGGTCGGTGTTCCCCGCGACGCCGATCTCCTCCAGCCGGACGGCCGTCGCCGCCGGATCCGGCGGCAGCCCGATGGATACCTGGTGCACGGCGCCGCGCGGGCTGTTCGCGAGGTTCAGCGCCCGGGTCGTACGCGGCTGGAAGGCCACCGTGAGGTGTGCGGCGTTCGGAGTCTCCCGGTGCACCGCGGCCGTCACCTCCTCGGTGACACCGCCCGCCAGTCCCGCGAACCGGCCGAACGTCGCCCCGGCTTCGACGGGTCCCGGGCCCGGCCCGGTGACGAGCAGGAAGTCCCCCCGGTCGAGCGCGCCTTCGGAGTCCGCGACCAGGGTGCAGAACAGCTCGGCGGACCTCGGCAGGCGCGCGGGATCGGGCTCCCCGGTCACGAGCCGCTCCACCAGCGCCTCGTCGAGCACCACCTCGCGGGCCCCGTCCCGGACGGCCGCGGCGGCCAGCCGGCCGAGCAGCAGGTCACGAGCCCGTTCCACCGGAGCGTGCGGCTCCTCGGAGCGGGAGGAGGCCGGCCACTCGTAGCCCGCGGGGGCTCCGAGGCCGGTCGTGTCGTCCAGCACCTCGAGGATCGGAACGATCCGGTCGGTGCCGTAGCGCTCGACGAAGTCCCGGTGGTAGGCGCGCAGCGCAGGCATGCCCGGTCCCGGCGGCGAGAGCCGCCACAGCACGTCCATGGCCCGGGCGGCCTCGTCGGCCACGGACTGCGGCAGCCGTACGTCGGCGCCGAGGGCCAGGTCGACGTGGACGAGCCGGTCGCCCTCCCGCACCGGACCGAGCCGGCGCAGGCAGGCCTCGAGCTCCGCCAGCGCGGCGCGCCGCGCTCCGGGTGCGGCCGCGTCGAACCGGTCCCGGGCCGCGGCGGCCTCCCGCAGTTCCGTCAGGACCGGGAGCGGAGCGGGCGCGCTCGCCCCCGTGCCCGTGCCCGTGGTCGTGCCCGCGTCCGCGTCCGCGTGCTCCCGCGCGGCGGTGAGCACGCCGATCAGCCGGTTCAGCGGGTCGCTGCCGTCGAGGACCGGCCGCAGGTCCGTGACGAGGAACTCCTGGCGGATCAGCGTGGCGAGGAGTCCGGCGACGGCGCCGGCCGGGGCGCCGGGGAACCGTCGTTCGAGGGTGGCGATCGCCTCGCCCGCACGGATGCCGTCCGAGGCCAGTGCGAGGGCGGCAGTGACCACCGGGGTGATGCGGACGGACACCTCGCTGCGGGCCGCGTCACCCGAGCCGGTGCCGGGGTTGGAGGGCGTGGCCATGACGAGCCGGCCGCCGCGCGCGAACACCCCGGTGTGCGCGTGCACGGTGAGGTGCGGCACCAGGGCGGGGTCCTGTTCGAGCGCGCGGATCAGCCGGGACAGCCAGTCGAGGTCCACGCGGGTGCGGCTGGACGCGGGTTCCGGCCAGGACACCTTCGCCGAAGTGCCCATGCGCACGGGGGCGACCCCCGCGAACAGTCCGAACGGGGTGGACCGGGAGCGCATCCTGGCCTCGTACCGGACCACGGACACCGCGGCCTTGCGCAGCTGGGCGTCGGTGCGCGGGGCGAGCCCTCCGGGCTCGGTGCTCGACTCGACCAGCCGGGCCAGCGACGAGCTGGCCACGTGCAGGGCCTCCATGAACGGTGCGTCGCCCGCCGCGGTGCGCAGGATCTGCTCGCAGGCGCCGCGACGGCAGGGCGGCCCGTCCGCGGAGGCCCGGACCGGCTCCCGGAGGTAGCCGCGAGCGGGCGCGCGCAACAGGGCGACGGGCACGGCGCGGAAGTACGTGCGCTGCGAGGGCTTCGGCGGCATCGGGACCGGTCCCCAGACGTTGGTGGCGAGTCGCGCCGACGGCGGGCGGCGACGGGCGGGCGGGCGGCGACGGGTGGCCGCGGACGAGCGGGCGGCGCGGACGAGCGGGCGGCGCGGAGCGGGCGGCGCGGCCGACGGGAACCCCGGCCGGCGGAAACCGCGGCGTGCCGGGACGGTACGAAGAGGCGCGGGACCGGCGGCGCTGGGCCGCCGGCCTCCAGGCTCAGCAGTAGCAGGTGCTCTGGATGCAGGAACTGCAGGTGAGGCTGCAACCGATGCTGTGCCAGCCGGCTTCGGGACCCGTGGTGGTGACCTCGATGCGCACGTCGAGGTCGAAGAGGTCGTCGCTCAGCGGCGCGCCGAGCTCGGCGTCACGTTCGGGGGCCAGGGTGGGCATGGCGTTCTCCTCTGGTGGAGTGGGGTGGGGACGGCTGACAAACTGTCAGCTACTCCTAGAGCGGACCTGGAGATCCAGTTCACCCGGGGTGTGCCGTCACCTCCCCTTCCACGGCACTGGAGACGGGCCGCCGGAAGACCGCCGTCGGCGAGGAGGCCGAGGCGGTGGTGCGCAGGGGTGTGTGCGGAGGGCCGGTCTCAGCTGGCGGAACCCGCCGCCGAACCCGTCGCCAGCTCCGTGCCCCAGCGCGCGATCGCCGCGGGCAGGTCGAGCGGGCCGGAGCGCAGGCCGGAGTCCGCGGCGGGCCAGTCCTCCCGGGGGACCCGCCACATCAGCTCGAACTCGTTGCCGTCGGGGTCCTTGGCGTAGAAGGACTTCGAGACCAGGTGGTCCGTCGCGCCGACCATCGCGCCGCGCTCGGTGATCTTCCGGCCCAGTTCCTCCAGCTCGCCGAGCGTGCCGACCTCCCAGGCCAGGTGGTACAGGCCGACCCGGCCCTGCTCGGGGCCGGGCGCGTCGGCGCCGATGGCGAACAGCCCGAGGTCGTGGTCGTTGAGGCTGCCCGGGGCACTGAGGAAGGCGGCGCGACCGGGGATCAGGTGGTCGACCTGGAACCCGAAGACGTCGGTGTAGAACGCGACGGACCGGTCGATCTCCCGGATCCAGAGCACGGCGTGGTTCAGGCGGCGGACGGACATGTGGCGGGGCTCCCGTTGCATCGAGGGTGGTCTGGCGGAGTGTGTGGCCACACCATACCGTTCAAATTCGAACTATCGGTGTCGGGTGCGCCCTGCGCCGGGTGGGCCGTGGTCTCCGGCTGTACGCCGCTCGATGGGTCTTTCGTCTGACGGTGTACGACTTGCGGGGCATGTGATGTTCCACCTGAAAGCGGACGGTTCACACCTTTCGCTCCGCTTGGATGGAATCCGTGGCCGCCCGCCGTGGGTGGCCGGACGGAGCGGTGTGATGAGTGCGCGGAGTACGACGTGCTGTGTGGTGCCCCTGCTGGTGGGGGGAATAGGAGTGCTCCTGGTCATCGCGGCGGGCAGCTTCGGCGGAGGCCTGGGCAAGGCCTGGTCGATCACCTATACGGCGGGGGCGACCGGATCCGGCACGTACACCGCCGCGTACCAGGACACCGAGGGCCGCTACCCCTGGCAGGAAACCGGCCTGCGGCAGCACAGCGAAGACGGTCTGTCCGGTACGTGGCGGCAGGAGGTGATGATCGTCGACGGCAAGAAGGCCAAGGTGAGCGTCACTCCCGCCAAGGGGTCGGTGGCCACCTGCAAGATCTTCCTCGACGGCCGCACGCTCCTCGCCGAGGGCACCTCGCCCGCACCCGGGAAGCCGGCCGTCTGTGAAAGTTCCGTCGACCGCTGACCATCGGCCCGGGCCGGCATCCCTGGAAAATACCAAGGCTAACTTGGCAGTCTTCCTGGGTGTTCGCTACTGTCGTGCCATGGCAGTGGACCGGCAGATACAGGGCGTCGCCGAGGAACTCCAGCTGGCACTGGGCCTGTTGCTCAGGGACATGCGGATGGCTTCCGCGGGCAGCGGGGTGACCCTCTCGCAGATCTCGGTCCTCAAGCGTCTCGACCGCGAGGGTCCCGCCACGGTGACGGCCCTGGCCCAGGCGGAGAAGATCCGCCCCCAGTCGCTGAACGCCACGGTGAGCGGCCTTCAGGTCTCCGGCTACGTCGAGCGCACCGCGCATCCCACCGACGGCCGCCGGAAGGTGATCGCCCTGACCGAACGGGGCCGCCGCTTCGTGCGCGAGCGCAAGGAGGCTGGCCACGGACGCCTCGCCGGCCTGATGGCCGACCGCCTCACACCGGCGGAACGGCGGACGGTGGCGGAGGCGATCCCCCTGCTGCGACGCCTCGGCGAAGCCTGAGGGCCAAGGCCCGAGTGCCGAAGTCTGAGGGCCGGCCTCCGAGGCCTGATGTCCGAGATCCGATGTCCACGAGCTGAGAGCCGGTATGCGGCCGGCCCCCGGAGCCCGGGACCCCCTGAACCGAGTAGGAAGAGACGCCCATGACCGGCCTGACCCTCGATGACGACACCGCTCTGGTCCTGATCGACCTCCAGAACGGCATCCTGGCCCTGCCCACCACCCGGCCCTCCGGTGAAGTCCTCGAGAAGGGCATCGCGCTCGCCGAGGCCTTCCGCGCCCGCAAGCTGCCGGTGGTCCTGGTCAAGGTCGCCTGGTCGCCCGACGGCGGGGACCTGCCCACGCTCGAAGTCGACCGCCCCGGCCCGGCCTCCGCACCGCCCGCCGCGTTCTCCGAGATCCCGCCGGAGCTCGCGGCCCTCGCCGACGTCATCGTCACCAAGCGGCACTGGGGGGCCTTCACCGGCACCGAGCTCGACCTCCAGCTCCGCCGCCGCGGCATCCACCGCATCGTCCTGGCCGGCATCTCCACCAGCGTCGGCGTCGAGTCCACCGCCCGCACCGCCTGGGAGAACAGCTACCGACTGGTCTTCGCCGAGGACGCCACCGCCGACACCGACCCGGAGTCCCACGCCCACACCTTCGGCAAGATCTTCCCCCGCATCGGCAAGGTCGCCAGCACCGACGAGATCATCGCCGTCCTCGGCGGGGCATGAGGCGGCCCTGACCGCCGCCGCGGCCGGACCCGGCTCGGCGCTCCTCGCGTTTTAAAGCCAACTCTCCTCAATTACAGGTGAGTTGGTGCGGTCTGATCTATCTTCCCTGGGGCATGCCCGTTCGCCCCAGGAGGTCAGAACGTTGTCCAGGCGCTCCCTCGCCCCACCCCGCGCGTTACGCCGGCCGCACCGGCTCATCGGCTTGGCCCTCGGATCGCTGCTGATCGCGTCCACCCCGTGGCTGGGCGTCGCGAGCTCGGCGGCCGCCGGCCGCGCCCCCGATCCGCGCCCCGCCCCCGCGGCGTTCGACCAGCAGACGGCCGCGCAGTCACCACACCACGGCATCGTGCCCGCGAACGCCATGGAACCCATGGCCGCGGTACTCGACCGGACCGGATGGACGGCCACGGCGAGCGACGAGGAGACCGCCGCCGAGAACGGCCAGGCGGCCAACGTCCTCGACGGCAGCACCGCCACCCTGTGGCACAGCAGGTGGTCCGGGACACCGGCCCCGCTGCCGCACACCCTCACGATCGACATGCACCGCACGAGCGTCGTCTCCGCCCTCGTCTACGTACCGCGCACCAACGGGCCCAACGGGCGGGCGGGCGAGTACACCATCGGCGTCAGCGCGGACGGACAGAACTGGACGAACCCGGTCGCCACCGGCACGCTCGCGGACGACGCCGGGACCAAGACGCTCGGGTTCGCCCCGCAGGGCGCCCGGTTCGTCCGGCTGACGGCGCTCACCGAGGCCGGCGGCCGAGGCCCCTGGACCTCGGCCGCCGAGATCAACCTGCTGGGTGACCCCGGCACCCCGTCAGCCACCGTCGACCTGCCGCGGACCGGATGGACGGCCACGGCGAGCGACGAGGAGACCGCCGCCGAGAACGGCCGCGCGTCCAACGTGCTCGACGGCGACTCCGCCACCCTGTGGCACAGCAGGTGGTCCGGCACTCCGGCCCCGCTGCCGCACACCCTCACGATCGACATGCACCGCACGAGCGTCGTCTCCGCCCTCGTCTACGTACCGCGCACCAACGGGCCCAACGGCCGGGCGGGCGCGTACACCGTCACCACCAGCACCGACGGCACCACCTTCGGCGCACCGGTCGCCACGGGCACCTGGCGGGACGACGACACCGTCAAGACCGCCACCTTCACCCGCGGCGAGAACGCCCGCTTCATACGTCTGACCGTCACCACCGAGGCCGGCGGCCGCGGCCCGTGGACCTCCGCGGCCGAGATACGCCTGAGCGGACCGGCCGCCCCGGCCGTCCACGGGACCTGGGACCGGATCACCGGCTTCCCGCTGGTCCCCGTGGCCACCGCCGTCCTGCCGGGCGACAAACTGCTGGCCTGGTCCGCGTACGCGGTCGACCGCTTCGGCGGCAGCAACGGATACACCCAGACCGCGATCCTGGACCTGAAGGCCGGCAAGGTCACGCAGCGCCGCATCGACAACACCGGACACGACATGTTCTGTCCCGGCATCGCCATGCTGGCCGACGGCAGGGTGCTGGTCACCGGGGGCAGCAACGCGGAGAAGGCGAGCATCTACGACCCGGCCACCGACGACTGGTCCGCCACCACCAGCATGAACATCGCCCGCGGCTACCAGGCGATGACGCTGCTCTCCACCGGCGAGGCCTTCGTCCTGGGCGGATCCTGGAGCGGACAGGAGGGAGACAAGGGGGGCGAGGCCTGGTCACCGGACACCCGTACGTGGCGCCGGCTCCCGGGCGTCGCCGCCGCCCCGGCGCTGACGGCCGACCCGGCAGGGCCCTACCGCGCCGACAACCACATGTGGCTGCACGCCACCTCGGGCGGCAAGGTACTGCAACTGGGGCCGAGCAAGCAGATGAACTGGATCTCCACCACCGGCGAGGGCGGCATCACCGCCGCCGGTACCCGCGCCGACAGCCAGGACGCCATGACCGGCAACGCGGTCTCCTACGACATCGGCAAACTGCTCACCCTGGGCGGTTCGCCCGCCTACGAGAGGACCCCCGCCACCCGGCGCGCCTACACCGTGAGCATCGACGGCAGCCAGGTCCAGGCGGCCCGCACGGGTGACATGGAGTACGCCCGCGCCTTCAGCAACAGCGTCGTCCTGCCCGACGGCAAGGTGGCCGTCTTCGGCGGACAGGCCTATCCGGTGCCGTTCAGCGACGCGACCTCCGTCCTGACCCCCGAGCTGTGGGACCCCTCGACCGGCACGTTCACCCCGCTCGCCAGCATGGCCGTACCGCGCAACTACCACAGCGTGGCCAACCTGCTGCCGGACGGGCGCATCTTCTCCGGCGGCGGAGGGCTGTGCGGCGACTGCGCCACCAACCACGCCGACGGGTCCGTCTTCACACCGCCGTACCTGCTCAACGCGGACGGATCGCCGAAGCCGCGTCCGGTCATCACCGGGGGAGTGCCCGCCAGGACGGCCCCCGACACGGAGCTGACGGTGACCACCCAGACCCCGGTGGCGTCCTTCGTCCTGATGCGGGCCGCGGCCGCGACCCACTCGGTCGACAACGACCAGAGGCGGGTCCCGCTGGTATCCACCAGCACGGGAAGCGGCACCTACACGGTGTCCGTACCCGCCGACACCGGAGTGGTCCTGCCCGGCACGTACATGCTCTTCGCCCTCGACGCCCAGGGCGTGCCCAGCACGGCCCGGTTCCTCACCGTCTCCTGACACCCCGCCAGCAGCCCCTCCGCCTCCACCGCTTCGCCGGGCCCGCGCTTCGGGTCGCTTCGGCGCACGGCGGGAAGGAGGTCGGCGGTGTCCGCCCCGGATCTCCGCGCCCGCACCGTCGGGAGCGGGGATCCGGGCCGGGCGGCCTCGCGGACCGCCGTCGAGAACTCACTGGCGAGCCGGTCCCCGGCGGACGAGTATGGACCGCATGAGTGACGACCGACCCGCGCGATGGACCCAGGCGACCGTCTACCCCGACATGTGGGCCGACCCGGACACGGATCCCCGCAACAAGGACGGGTCCACCGTGCTGGAGGGCGAGCTCGCGACCCTGCAGGACTTCCTGGAGGGCTACCGCTTGACCTTGCGCATGAAGTGCGAGGGGCTGGACGCGGAGCAACTGGCCCGGCGTTCCGTCCCGCCGTCGACGATGTCGCTGCTCGGCCTGGTCCGCCACCTCGCGGAGGTGGAACGGGACTGGAGCAACTGGATCCACGACGGCGAGCCCCTGCCGAAGCTGTACGGAGCGAAGGACGCGGACTTCCACGGAGCGGTCGCCGAACAGGCCGTGGTCGACGCCGCGTTCCGCGACCTGGAACGCGAACAGGCGGCGACCGACGCCGCGCTGGCGCTGCACCCGGATCTGAGCGAGCGTCTGGGGAAGGACGCGATCTCGGTGCGGGAGCTGCTGGTGCACAGGATCGAGGAGTACGCCCGGCACAGCGGGCACGCCGACCTGCTGCGCGAGTGCGTCGACGGCAGGGTGGGCCAGTAGCCCCAGACCCCAGACCCCTGTCCCGCCGTATCGGATTCAGGCTTTAGGGCGACACCCCGAGGGCGCGGCGGCCGCGGCCCCGCGCCCCTGAGCTGCGCGGACGGCGTCACGCTCCGGGGCCAGCACATCTGTGCTGCCGTCGTCGGCACGCACGGTGATCTTGGCGGGGCCTACAGTCGTGCCGCTCCCCCACGAGACCGCTCCTGAGAGACGTGCGTGACTTCCCCCTTGCCCCGCGCAGAAGACCCGTTGACATCCTCGGCCACCCGGCCCGCGCCGCCCGCGGCGGTACTGGAGGGCGTCGCCGGTTACGTGCCGGCGGGTGTGGTCGCCAACGCCGGACTCCCTGCGGCCTGGGGCATCGACGACGCCTGGGTGCGCCGGCGCGCCGGGATCCGCGAGCGGCGCCGAGCCGGCCCCGGGGTGTCCACCGGGGAACTCGCCCTGGAAGCCGGGCGCCGGGCCCTGGCCGTGGCGGGCGGCGCCCCCGTGGACACCGTGCTCGTGGCGACGTCCACCCCCGACCGGCCGATGCCCGCCATGGCCCCGCAGCTGGCGACCCGCCTGGGCCTCGGCGGCGCGGCGGCCTGGGACGTGAGCGCGGCCTGCAGCGGATTCCTGTACGGACTGGCCACGGGCGCGGGCGCACTGCTGTCCGGCTGCGCCGACCGGGTACTGCTCGTGGCGGCCGACGTGTACTCCACCCTCCTCGACCCCGAGGACCGCTCCGCGGGCATCGTCTTCGGCGACGGCGCCGGGGCCGTGGTGCTGCGCCGGGGACTGTCCGGGGAGCCCGGGAGCATCCTCGCCTTCGACCTCGGCAGCGACGGATCGGGCGACGAGCTGATCGAGGTGCGCGGCGGCGGAGCCCGGGAGAGGTCGGACCCGGACTCCTACGGCCCGGGCGACCGGCACTTCCGGATGCGGGGTGGCGAGGTGTTCCAGCACGCCGTGACCCGGATGACCCGGTCCGCGCAGACCGTGCTGAAGCACGCGGGATGGTCGCCCGAGGACGTGGACCGCTTCTGCGCCCACCAGGCCAACGCCCGCATCCTGGCCGCGGTCGGGGAGCGCGTACCGATCCCGGGGCCGCGCCGGGTGACGAACATCGACCGGGTCGGCAACACCGGCGCGGCGTCCATCCCGCTCGCCCTGGCCGATGCCGCGTCACGCGATGAACTGCACGCCGGGGAGCGGGTGTTGCTCACCGCCTTCGGTGCCGGACTCACCTGGGGATCGGCGGCCGTGATCTGGCCGCGCCTCGGCCGCGCGGTGCCGGGCATCGAACCGTCCTCCTGAGGGCCCCGGGCGGCGGGGGGGCCGCCCGCCCGGGGGCGCGCCGCGGGCGCCCGGCCGGGGGGGCCCGGGGGGGGGGGGGCCCGCAGCACGCAGGCGCGCCCCGCGCCC
>NZ_JBSGWY010000001.1:391334-470399 GCF_053609145.1 Streptomyces sp. NPDC054961
GGGGGGGCGGCGGCGCCCGCCCGCGGGGGCGGGGGGGGGGGGGGGCGGGGGCCCCCGGGGGGGCGGGCGGCCCCCCCCCCCCGCGGCGGGGAGCCGCGGAGGGCCGGGACCCGTCCTCGACGAGCGGCATCCCGGCCGGCGCCGCCTACCGGCCGGCGCCGCCTACCGGCCGCGGCCGGCCCGGCGGCCCGGTCTCACTTCAGGTGCCGGTCCAGGAACCGGCACCCGTCCTCGAGCTCGAACCACGGGGTGCCCGTGTGCCCGCCCAGATTGGCGTGCAGCGTCTTCTCCTTGCTGCCGAAGGCGTCGAACAGGTCCAGGGCCCGTTGCCGGGGGTTCCCCTCGTCGTCCCACTGCAGCAGGAACAGCAGCGGAATGGTGACCTGCCGGGCCTCCTCGCGTTGGGCGCGGGGCACGTAGCCCCCGGCGAAGAAGCCGGCGGCCGCGATGCGCGGCTCGACCGCCGCGAGGCGGATGCCGAGGGCGGTCCATCCCCCCGAGTACCCGACGGGGCCGCCGATCCCGGGCAGCTCGAGGAGGGCGTCCAGGGTGGTCCGCCATTCCGGGACCGCGTTTTCGACCAGCGGGCCGATGAGGGACTCGAAGATCTCGTCGACCGGCTCGCCGGCCCGCATCGCCCGGCGCAGTTCGGCCCGAGCCTGCTCGTCGGCGGCCGAACGGGGCCGGTCGCCGCACCCGGCGGCGTCGATGGTGGCCACCGCGTAACCGCGCGCCGCGGTGTACCGGGCGCGGGCCACCAGCCGGGGGTCCGCCTTGGGCAGGCCGTTGTTGTGGGACATCAGGACCAGCGGGACCGGTCCGCCGGATTCGGGCGTCCACAGGGTGCCGGGGATCTCGCCGAGGGTGAATTCGCGTGCGAGGACGCCGTCGTCGAGGCGCTGCTCGGAAGTGACGTGCATGGTCGTGCCTTTCGGGAGTGCTCAGAGCGGCGCTCCCGGACGACCTATCGTCCGACCGTGACCCCGGAGGGGAGCACCCATGTCGATACTGCGTTCACGGGTACCACCTCCTCGTTCTCTCGCACGGCCGTCGGAAACGTAGCAGGGGCCACCGCGGTCCGCCAAGCAGGTTTGCGCGCGGACGGCCGAGACTCCTCCGCGCCGCGGTACGGGCCATCGGCCTCGCCCTCCGGCGGGATCCCCGGACGGCCGAGCGGCCGCGTCGGGAACAAGCCGGTCCGTCGGCACCGTTGCATCGACCGAGGGGCCGATGCCGCACGGGCGGGGAACACGGGGACCGCGAGGCCGTGCGCCCCGCCCGGATCCGGGTTCGCCGGCCGCGGTAGCCCGTCGCACGCTTGACCACGACGTATGTCCGCAGGAGGACTGTTTCATGACTGACCGGCCTTTGACGCTCATGGCAGTGCACGCCCACCCCGACGACGAGGCCACCGGAACCGGAGGGGTCCTCGCCCGGTACGCGGCGGAAGGCATCCGCACGGTTCTCGTGACGTGTACCGACGGCGGTTGCGGTGACGGACCCGGGGGAGTCAAGCCGGGCGATCCCGGACACGACCCGGCGGCCATCGCCGTGATGCGCCGTCAAGAACTCGAGGCCAGCCGTCACGTCCTGAAGATCAGCGATCTGGAGACGCTGGACTACGCCGACTCCGGGATGATGGGCTGGCCGAGCAACGACGCCCCCGGATCCTTCTGGCGGACCCCCGTGGAAGAGGGCGCCGCCCGCCTCGCGGAACTCATGCGGCACTACCGGCCCGATGTGGTCGTCACCTACGACGAGAACGGCTTCTACGGCCACCCCGACCACATCCAGGCCCACCGCATCACCATGGCGGCGCTGGAGATGACCGAGCTGACCCCGAAGGTGTACTGGACGACGATGCCCCGCTCGGGGATGCAGAAGTTCGGCGAGATCATGCGCGAGCTGCACGACGGGGACATGCCGGAGCCGGATCCGGCCGAGGCCGCCGCGCTGGCCGAGATCGGCCTCCCCGACGACGAGATCACCACCTGGGTGGACACCCTCGCCTTCAGCGGCCAGAAGTTCGACGCGCTGGCCGCGCACGCCAGTCAGGGCGAGAACATCTTCTTCCTCAAGATGGGCAAGGAGAGGTTCGGCGAGCTGATGGGCACGGAGACCTTCGTACGCGTCAAGGACGCCACCGGCGCTGCCACGCCCGAGGACGACCTCTTCGCCGGACTGCGCTGACCCGCCCCGGGCGGGCTTCGCACCGGCAGCCCGCCTCACGGCGTCCGCCGCCTCGCGCCGATCCGCCGGCGGCCACGGTCGGCGCGGTGGTCGGCGCGGGGGCCGGGCCCCGGACGTCGCTCCTGATCAGGTGCCCCGGCCCGGCGAACGACACACCGGTCCGGCACCGCACGAGCGAGCGCCGTGCCGGGCGCACCGGACCCGCCGTCCGGCTCGTGCCCCGTTCCGGGCACCCCTTTCGAGGGGGATTGCCTCACTTCCGGGGTCTCGGATATCTGTGGTGGCCAGGGGAGACATTCACCTGTGGTGGTACGGTCTATGTAATGACAGCAGGTAACTCGTTCGACCGTCTCGATGACGACGACTACCCCGCCTACACCATGGGCCGGGCCGCCGCGATGCTCGGCACCACCCAGGGTTTCCTCCGCGCCCTCGGTGAAGCGCGCCTCATCACCCCGCTGCGCTCCGAGGGCGGCCACCGCCGCTACTCCCGCTACCAGTTGCGCATCGCCGCACGAGCGCGCGAGCTCGTCGACCAGGGCACCCCCATCGAGGCCGCCTGCCGCATCATCATCCTCGAGGACCAGCTCGAAGAGGCCCAGCGCCTCAACGCCGAATACCGGCGGGCCGCCGGAGCCTCCGGGCCGTCCGAGGCCTGAGTCGGGGGGCACCCGCGGGTGCTGCCTGAAAAGCTGCGCTCCGGGTGGATCAATATCTGTGACCGCGAAGTGAGGGTTTAACGGGCCGCGCGGGCAGGGTTCTTACCCTCTCAATGAGAGTGGAATTATCTATCGGACGGTGGCCGTTCCGACGTGCTACTGTCGATCTCAGTTGCAGTTGTGGTTCCCAAAACTTCAAGAGCTTTCACCGGTTGTTTTTCCGCAGGTGAAAAGCGCTTTTGTATTTCCGGACATCTCCGGGCGGGGCATCATCGCGGCGACCCGGGATCCGTACATCGCGGACCTCGGCGTACTGCCCCAAAAGGAGATAAAACATGGCATCTGGCACCGTGAAGTGGTTCAACGCCGCCAAGGGCTTCGGCTTCATCGAGCAGGACGGTGGCGGCGCTGACGTCTTCGCCCACTTCTCGAACATCGCCGCCCAGGGCTTCCGCGAGCTGCAGGAAGGCCAGAAGGTCACCTTCGAGATCGCGCAGGGCCAGAAGGGCCCGACGGCCGAGAACATCGTTCCGGCCTGACGCTGACGCGGCATTGCGTAGCTGGGGCCCGCATCCCTCGGGGTGCGGGACCCAGCTACGGGCATTTTTCGTATCGGGTTTCGCCCGCGCGACGACCGTCGCCCGCGAAGCCCCTCCGGGGACGCAGAGCTCTTCGTGGCCGCCCTCCGGACAGGTTGCGGGTTTCACATCCGCAGGACATCCCTGATGTTGCCGCTTGCACCCGAACCGGGTTGTGCAGGCTGGATTCACTTTCGCATTCTATTCGGCCCGTTCTCGTGATTACCCGCGCTGCTCTTTCGCTGCGGGAATTCCTTGATACGTGCCGTATCAAGGAAGGTTCTGAATGAACCCCACACGTAGGAACGAACGCTCTTCCCGCAGCCGCACCGGCGCCCCCGCCTACGGCGGCTCCGGCTCCGGCGGCGGTTCGAGCCGGGGCAGCCGATTCGGTTCGTCCGCCCCGAGCCGCTCCGGTGGCCCCAGCCGCTCCGGTGGCCCGAGCCGCTCGGGCGGCGGGTACGGCCGTCGGCCGGCCGCGGTCCAGGGTGAGTTCGCCCTGCCGAAGACGATCACTCCCGCGCTGCCCGCGGTCGAGGCGTTCGCCGACCTCGACATGCCCGAGCAGCTGCTGGCCGCGCTGACGGCGCAGGGCGTAACCGTCCCCTTCCCGATCCAGGGCGCGACGCTGCCCAACACCCTCGCGGGCCGTGACGCGCTCGGCCGCGGCCGCACCGGTTCCGGCAAGACCCTGGCTTTCGGCCTGGCCCTGCTGGCCCGTACCGCCGGACAGCGCGCGGAGCCGCGTCAGCCGCTGGCCCTGGTCCTGGTGCCGACGCGCGAGCTCGCGCAGCAGGTGACCGACGCTCTCACCCCGTACGCCCGCTCGCTCAGGCTGCGTCTGACCACGGTCGTCGGCGGCATGTCGATCGGCCGCCAGGCCAGCGCGCTGCGCAACGGCGCGGAGGTCGTCGTCGCGACGCCGGGGCGGCTGAAGGACCTCATCGACCGGGGTGACTGCCGGCTGAACCAGGTCGGCATCACCGTTCTCGACGAGGCCGACCAGATGGCGGACATGGGCTTCATGCCCCAGGTCACCGCCCTGCTCGACCAGGTGCGCCCGGAGGGCCAGCGGATGCTGTTCTCCGCCACCCTGGACCGCAACGTCGACCTCCTGGTCCGCCGCTACCTCACCGACCCGGTCGTCCACTCCGTGGACCCGTCCGCGGGCGCGGTCACCACGATGGAACACCACGTCCTGCACGTCCACGGCGCCGACAAGCAGCGCACGACCACGGAGATCGCCGCCCGCGACGGCCGCGTGATCATGTTCCTGGACACCAAGCACGCCGTCGACCGGCTGACGCAGGACCTCCTCGACAACGGCGTCCGCGCCGCCGCACTGCACGGCGGGAAGTCCCAGCCGCAGCGCACCCGGACCCTGACGCAGTTCAAGACCGGACACGTCACCGTGCTCGTCGCCACGAACGTCGCCGCGCGCGGCATCCACGTCGACAACCTCGACCTCGTCGTCAACGTGGACCCGCCGACCGACCACAAGGACTACCTCCACCGCGGCGGCCGCACCGCCCGCGCCGGCGAGTCCGGCAGCGTCGTCACCCTGGTGACGCCCCACCAGCGCCGCGACATGACCCGCCTCATGGCGGCCGCCGGCATCGTGCCCCAGACCACCCAGGTCCGCGCCGGCGACGAGGCACTGCACCGCATCACCGGCGCCCAGGCCCCCTCCGGCGTCCCCGTCACCATCACCGCCCCCGCCTCCGAGCGCCCCAAGCGCAGCGCCTCCTCCCGCGGCCGCCGCAGCCCCGCCTCGGCCGCCCGGCGCGTGAACGCGCGGCAGTCCGGCTCCAACGCGGCGGCCTGACGCCGTCACCGGGTAACCGACCCATCTCCGCAGGAGGTACGTGGTGACGCTGACGCGGATGCGGTTCCGCTCGGCGCGTGCCCGTCCTGCGGAGCGGACGGTCGCCGACGTCATGGGGGGCGACCGCGGTCCGGTCGCCCCGTCGGTGACGACGGTGGCCGAGGCCGAGCACGCCATGCGCTGCCGCGGGCTCGACGCCCTGCCCGTCGTCGATGAACAAGGCAGCGCTCTGGGCGTCCTCGTCCTTGCCCGCTGAGCCGCTCCACCGCGGCGGATCCGTCCCTCCTCCTTCTCCCTGTGAGGCATCATGCGCGTCGTCATCGCTCGTTTCCCGTTCGACCTGACCAAGAACGGCGTCCTGGAATCGATGAAGGGCATCAAGCCCGAGGAAGTCACCGGCGAGTCGGTGATCATCGGCCGCCGCGTCTACCCCGTCAAGCAGGTCGGCCAGGTCGTCACCCGCCAGGACCGCCGTGATTTCAGCGCCGCCGAAGTCGTCCGGGCCATGTCCCAGCTCGGCTTCACCTGCCGCGGACTCCCCGAGCCCGCCGCGCCCGCGCCCGCCCTCAGCCCGTTGCAGCAGGCGTCCGCGATGCTCGGCGTTTCCGTGACCGTCTGACCGAGGTCGCGGCGCGAGCCGCCGCCCGGACACCCCCGAAGGCCCGACCGGCACGCCGGCCGGGCCTTCGGCACGCGCGCGCCCGGTCCGGAGCGGCGGATCCGGCGCCGCGGACGCGGGCCGGACGACGGCACGAGAACACGCGGACGGTGTCCGAGGACCTCCTCGGCGCCGTCCCGGCACAGCCGCCGACCGCACCCGGCCGGGGCCTGTTGACCGGAGGTGGCCACTCGGCCACCTCCACCCATGGTCCCTCCCGGACTCCCCGAGCTCGCCGGACTTCCCGGACTTCCCCGCGAGGAACGCCAGTTGAGCCCGTACACCGGATACACCCGGGCGCATGGGGAGGCGGTCGCCGACGGACTGCTGCGTGCGGCCCGGCGGTGGGCCACCCCGCACGGTGCCCGGCTCGACCTGCCGGGAAGGCCTTCCGCCTCGGGGGTGCGCTCGGACGGGCTCGAGGGGTACGCGCGCACCTTCCTCGCCGCCGCGTTCCGCGTCGCGGGCGCCGGTGGCGAGGACCCGCACGGCTGGCTCGAGCGGTACGCCGACGGACTGGCGGCGGGGACCCGGACGCCGGGCCGCGACGACGCCGAATCCTGGCCGGTCATCCGTGACGTGCACGTACGGACACGGCCAGCCGATGGTCGAGTCGGCCTCCGTGGCCCTCGGGCTGCGGCTGACCCGCCCCTGGCTCTGGGACCGCCTCGACAGCGCGGTACAGGACCGGGCCGAGGAGTGGCTGCGGGGCGCGCTGCGTCACACGCCCGCCCCCAACAACTGGTACCTCTTCCCCTTCACCGTGGCCGGGTTCCTGGAATCCGTGGGCCGGGGGGACGCGCGGACGGCCCGGGTCCGCCGCCACGCGATGGACCTCCTGGAGGGCTGGTACTGGTACACCGACGGCGACGGCCGGGCCTTCGACCACTACAACGGCTGGGCGCTGCACCTGTATCCGGCGCTCGACGCACACCTCACGGACCCCGTCGGCGCGGCGCCCCCGCACGGCGACCGGCTGCGCGCGCACCTGGAGGGCTTCTCCCTGCTCTTCGGCGCCGACGGAGCGCCGGTCCACTTCGGACGCTCCCTGACCTACCGCTTCGCCGCGGCGTCCGCCGTCGGACTCGGCGCGGTCACCGGCCACACCCCGCTCACCCCCGGAACGTCACGGCGGATCCTGAGCGGAGCACTGCGCTACTTCCTCGACCGGGGCGCCGTGGGTGGCGACGGGCTGCTCAGCCTCGGCTGGCACGGTCCGCACGCGCCGACCTTGCAGGCCTACTAGGGGCCGGCCTCGCCCTACTGGGCGTCCAAGGCCTTCGTCTGCCTGCTCGCCCCGCGGACGCATCCCCTGTGGACCGCGACGGAGGAGGCCGCGCCCAGCGAGGGCCCCGGCCAGGTGCGCGCCCTGGCCGGACCGGGCCTGCTCGTGCGGAGCACCCGCGCCGACGGGATCGTACGACTGGACCACCACGGAAGTGACCACGTCCGGCCGGACGCGGCGGAAGCGGCCGTGGACGCCGACCCCCTCTACGGCCGTCTGGCCTACTCGACCCGCACCGGTCCCACCGCGCGCGGCAACACCCCGGACCACCACCTCGCCGTGGTGGTGGCCGGCAACCGCAGCGTCCGGCGGCGCATCCACCCCCTGGGGGCCGGACACGGAGACGGCTGGGGCTGGGCGGCTTCCTGGCATCGGCCGGTGTTCGCGGGCGGAAAGAGACCGGCTGGGCCACCGGCCCGGAGGAACCCCTCGTGTCGGCACTGCACCCGCTGCACGGCTGGGGCGCCCAGGAGGAGACCCGGGCGCCCGCGGGCACCGCATTCACTCGGTGGGCCCGCGTGCCACGGCTCACGGCCCAGGCGCGGGGCACCGGCCCGTACGCGGCCCTGGCCGTGCTGACCGGCGATCCTGATCCGGCCCCGCCGGCCCTGGCGGTCACCGAGGTGACGGTGGACGACGGGTCCGTCGAGGTGCGCTGGGCGGACGACGGATCGCACACCCGCATCACCTTCGGAACCCTCCGCGTCGAGCATCTGTGCGAAGGGTGAGTTCCGTACGGACCGCCGGGCCCGATACCTCCCGGGGGACCACCCCCCGGATACCGCCTAGACCTTCACGGCCGGCTTCTCGACCGTGACGTCCGCGGCCGCGGCCCCGGTCGTGGCCCCGGTCGTGACGGGTGCCGGGACATCGGCGGGGGCGGTGGCGGTGTACATCACCGAGCCCTGCTTGTGCTCCTTCTCGACGCTGCCCTTCTTGGTGAGGGCCTCGAGGGCGTTGCGCACGACCTGCGTGGAGGCCGGGCGGGCGGGGTGGGCCTGGGCCAGTGCCGTGGTGATCTCGTTGACCAGGCGGGGTTCGGCGGCGCCGACCAGCAGGGCCAGGATGAGTTCGCGGAGCGGCGGTTCGGTCTTGGCGGCAGCCGCGGGGGTGGCCTTCTTGGCCGTCGCGGTGGCGGCCTTGCGCGGTGCAGGCTTGGCCTTCACCGTCTGTGCCTTGACCTCGGTGACGGGCGCGGGCGTGGTGCCCGCGGCCTTCTTGTCCGGCGCCGCCTTCTTGGCGCGCGAGGTCCCGACGGCCGCCCTCTTCGCCTGACGGGGCTTGGGAACGGCTCCGGGAGTGGCGCCGGGGACGGCCAGGGGTGCGGTAGCGGGCGCCGCGGCGGCGGACGGGGTCACGCTCTCCTCCGCCTTCGGTGCCAGTGTGCCCTGCATGCCGCTGAGCCAACTCTCGTCCGACTTCAGCTGCTTCAGGCGTGCCTCGAGCTCCGCGATCTGTACGGTGAGGCTCTCCTGCTCCTTGCGGTTGACATCGAGATCAGCGGCGAACCGTTGCGCGTACAGGCTGTGGATGGGTGTGGTGTCCGACTCGTCGGCCATGGTTGCTCACTCTCTTCGTACCGTGCGGTGTTGCTGCCGGATGGTACTCACCATCAGGCGGTGATAGTTCCCGTCCGGCGGGATCCGTACCCCTCGGTTCACCGTGAACCACGGCAACCGGCGGGCGGGAGGGGCGATGCCGCCTTCGATCCGGCCCCTGCCGCGCTCGTCCGGGGACACCGGCACACCGGGGTGCGCGGGGCTACGCGCCGCCGGGAGCGTGCAGTTGACGGGTCCGTTTCCCGTGCGCCTCGCCGGTGTGCGCTCGACTCGGCTGTGCGCTCCGGGGTTTCGAGATCTCGCGGAGCGCAGAGGAACCGTGCCGGCGTCCGCGCGGGGGTGGACGGGTGACCGGTGACGGGCGACGGCCGCGGTAGAAGGGGGGTGAGGGGTGAGGGGTGAGGGGTGAGGGGTGAGGGGTGAGGGGCGAGGGTGCACGCTCACGACGATCGACGCCTCTTGCTGGAAGTGCATATCATATTGCTTATGACGCAAGAGAAGGACGAGCTGGACAGCCTGGTGCGCAAACGGATCCGGGCCCTGCGGATGGCGCAGGGCTGGTCCCTGGAGGAGCTCGCCTCCCGTGCCCAGGTCAGCCAGTCCACGCTCAGCCGCATCGAGAACGGCCAGCGCCGCCTGGCCCTGGACCAGCTGGTCACCCTGGCCCGGGCCCTGGACACCTCCCTGGACCAGCTTGTCGAGACCGCCACCGAGGACGTCATCACGAGCCCGACGATCGACGCGGCGCACGGGCGCATGCGCTGGCCCGTACGGTGGGACCCCGGGATGAGCGTCGTGCGTCAGCGGCTGACGAACCCGCCGCCCGACAACCCGGCCCGCATGCGTGCCCATCCGGGCCGCGAATGGCTCGTCGTCCTGTCCGGAACCGCGGTCCTGCTGCTGGGCAACCGACGGATGCGGGTGGAGACGAACCAGGCGGCGGAGTTCCCCACGATGCTGCCGCACGCCATCGGGGCCGAGGGCGGCCCCTGCGAGATCCTCGGCATCTTCGACCGCGACGCCCGCCGCGGTCACCAGCGCGGCGACGACGACTGAGCCGGCCGCGGCCCGTACCGGCGGCCGGGGGCGCGGCACGGAGTCGTACGGAATCCAGGGGTTCCGTACGGCTCCGGCCGACGTGCGGGGCCGCCGGCTCACCGGCGGTGGGTCACAGTGCCGGGTGGGCGTTCTTCATGAGTTCCTGGAACTGGGCGGAGAACCATTGTCCTGAGAGGGGTGCGTCGGGGAGGGACCCGGACATGCTGTTGCCGTTGCGGGCGTTGCCGGTGTACGTGGGGTCGCACATGCGGTCGAAGCCCTTGCCCTCGTTGTTGGGGATTTCCTTGCTGGCGCCGTCGGATTCGCCCGGGGGCTTGATCCAGACGTAGGCGTCGATGCCGGCGGCGGGGGCTGCTTGGGGTCGTTCGCCGAGGCCGGCGCCGGCCTGGTTGCACCAGTTGCCGAGGTGGATGCGGCGGTCGTAGCGGCCGCCGTTGACGTAGGTGTCCACGGTGGTCCGGGGGCCGGGGGCGGTGGGACGGGTGGTGCCGCCCCAGCCGTTGCGGGAGGTGTCGATGAGCATGCCGATGTGGGAGTCGAAGCCGAGGGCGATGAGTTTGGTCCGCATGCCTTGGGCGTAGGTGAGTTCGTCGGTGTAGCGGTTCCAGTCGACCCACTTGGACTGGCGTACGGAGGTGCCGTTGACGGTGTCGTCGATGGTGAAGTGGTCCTCCTTCAGGGCGCTGTAGTTGGCGGTGTTGACGATGAAGCCGTGGACTTTGGCGAGGGTGGAGCCTTCGGCGGTGGCGGCTTGCCTGAACATTTCGGCGGAGGCGCCGAGGTTGTCGTCCCAGCCGAGCCAGCCGTGGTGGCCGGCGTCGACGTAGTTGTAGACGTTGGGGATGGCGCCGAGTTTGTTCAGGGCGTAGCCGACGCCCTTGATGTAGTTGCCGTTGGTCTTCATGACGTCGCAGTTGGGGGTGGCGGTGGGGCGTCCGGAGACGTTGGTGACGAGGTTGGGCAGGGAGTCGATCTCGACGGTGGTGACGATGCGCAGTGCCGCGTAGGCGGGGTCGGCGAGGATGGCGGCGATGGGGTCGATGTACTGGGTTCTGTACCTGTCGATCTCGGTGGGGCCGAGCTCTCCGTTGGAGGCCAGTGCGGCGCAGTCGCGGCCGGGGAGGTTGTAGATGACGAGCTGGACGACGAGTTCGCCGTTGCCCTTTTGCGCCAGGGCGGCGTCCAGGTGGGCGCGCAGGCCCATGGAGGTGGTCGAGCCGGTGATGGCGGCGGTGCGGTCGAGCCAGACGCCGGTGGGCTGGTTGGCTATCCGGCTGCCGCCCGGCTCGGCGGCCGCCTTGGCGGACCATTCGGGGTTGACGTACACCTTGGCGCCGGCATAGGGGTTGTCGGCCTTGCCGCCGGTGGGGGGCGGGGTGGTCGGCGGGGTGGTGGGGGGTGTGGTGGGGTCGGTGGGGTTGTTGCAGGTGACGCCGTTGAGCTTGAAGGTGGCGGGGACGGTGTTCGTGCCGGTGTGTGAGCCGTTGAAGCCGAAGGACGTGGAGGCGCCCGTGGTCAGGTTGCCGTTGTAGGACAGGTTCTTGGCGGTGACCGCGGCTGCGGACTGGGTGAGGGCGCTGTTCCAGCCCTGGGTGATCTGCTGGCCGTTCGCGTAGGACCACTCGAGGGTCCAGGAGGTGAGGGGGTCGCCGGTGTTGGTGACGGTGACGTTGGCGCCGAAGCCGTTGTTCCACTGGTTGGTGATCTGGTAGTCGACCTTGCAGCCGGCGGCGGCGGCGCCGGCGCTCGTACCGAACACGGTGGCGGTGGCGCCGGCGGCGGTGACGAGGCTGAGGGCCGCCAGCAGGGCGGTATGGGGGATGGTGCGGCTCATGTCGGGGGGTGCCTTTCAGTTCAGGGCGCGCAGGCGGTCGCGCAGCCCGAGGCCGAATGCGGTGGGTGTGCCGTCGTACGAGGTGATCAGGGACGGTCCCGAGGAGCAGTTCCAGGTGTTCCAGGTCCAGCCGAGATACGAGAGGGCGCGCGCGTCGGACCACGCCATGACGCGGTCGATGAACGCGTGTCCGCAGGTGTTCTCGCCGATCTCGCCCGCGACCAGCGGGACCCTGGCCGCGACCGGGGCGAGGGTGGAGTCCCAACACGACTCGTTGGAACAGGTGTTGAAGTTGTAGACGTGCCAGGCCGCGGCCAGATCGCCCGTCGGGTCGGTGGGGGAGTGGGTGAGCCACTGGCTCAGGTCGTTGGAGTACGCGATGCCCGGGACGAGCAGGAGATTGCGGGCCCCGGTGGCGCGGACGGCGTCCACCAGGTCCTGCATGCCGGCGACCTCGTAGCCGATGCCCGGACAGGTGCCGCCGTCGCGCCAGCAGGTCCACGCCTGTGCGGGGGAGGAAGCCGCCCGGTCCGGATACGGCTCGTTGAACAGGTCGAAGGTGATCCGCCGGTCGTTCTTGAAGGTGTTCGCCACCGAGGTCCAGAACGCCGGCGCGTACCGGGCGTCCGGCATCGGCTTCTGGCAGGAGGCGTGGACGTCGGCGCACCCGGAGGAGTTGCCGGTGTACTGGCCGTAGGTCCAGTGCAGTTCGACGACCGGGGTCATGCCGTGCGCGAGCACCCGGTCGACCAGCCCCTTGACGGCGTCGACGTACCGCGCGCCCCGGTACTCGGGCGTGATGTTGTCCAGGCCGAGCCAGCATTCCTCGTTGAGCGGGATGCGGACCGTGTTGGCCTTCCAGTCGGCGATGGCGCGCACCGCGGCGTCGTCGACGGGACCGTCGAAGATGCCGTTGCCCTGGACGCACATGAACTCGGCGCCGGAGCGGTTGACGCCCAGGAGGCGGCGGGTGGCGCCGTTCTGGTCGGTGAGGCGGTTGCCGGTGACGCTCAACTCGGGTGCGCCGGACACGGGGTCGGGGGGATCGGTCGGGTCCGTGGGCGTGGGTGTGGGGGTGGGTGTGGGTGTGGGCGTCGGGTCCGGTCCCGGGTCCGTGGCGCAAGGGGTTCCGTTGAGCGTGAAGGCGCTGGGCGCCGTGTTGGCGCCCGACCACGAGGCGATGAAACCGGTCGTCGCGCTCGCTCCGGTGTCCAGCGCGGCGTTCCAGCTCTCGTTCGCGGCCACGACGGCCGGTCCGGTCTGGGACCACTTGGCGCCCCAGCCCTGGCTCACGGTCTGGGCCGCCGGGAAGGTGAAGCCGAGGCTCCAGCCGTTCAGCGCGGAAGCGTGGTTGGTGACGGTCACCGCGCCCTGGAATCCGCCGGCCCACTGGCCGACGACCGCGTACTTCACCGTGCACAGGGGTGCGGCCGCGGCTCCTGGGGCCGTACCCATGACGGCGAACGCGCAGCTCGCCGTGACGAGCGCTGCCCCTGTGAGCAGCGCGAAGGGACGTGGGGGATGTCGCATGAGCGAGTCCTCGCAGCGAGGGCGCGCCCTGACGGCGCGCCGACTGACGGAATCGCTCCCACTGGTTGGGGCCAGACCGTAGCGGCAACTGGCGCCAAGCAAAAGAGGAGTTGAGGAAATTGGCCGCAGGAAGCCTTCGACTCTTCGCGCGTCTTGACGCCGCTGCGTCCCGTCTGCACAGTGGGAGCGCTCCCACTGGTTCGGAGCTTGTGCTCAGCGCCCTTCGCACGCCCCGTTTCCCCAGCCGAGCAGTCGAGAGGAGAACGTACGCATGCCGGCGCGCCCGACGTCCGGACGGGTGCAGGGCCGCCGGCCGCGCCCGCCCTGCACCCGCACCCCGTACCGCACCCCCGCACCCCGTACCCGCACGCCCCGTACGCATCCCGTACACGCACCCCCTGCGCACGCACCCCCTGCGCACGCACGAGCACCTCGGCGGGTGGCCCCGCCGAGGTGCTCGGATGGTGTGCGCGGGCGCGGATCAGATCTGGCAGGAGATCTCGTTCGCGACGCGCTCGCCGGAGGAGACCGCCGCGTTCAGCGTGGAGTCGTTCATGTCGGTGTGCTCGCCCGCGAAGTGGATCCGGCCTTCCTGGAGTCCTTCGCACCCGGCGATCGAGGTGTACTGGCCGGTCTTGTAGTACTGGTAGGCGCCCCGCTGCCACGGAGCGCGCGACCAGTGGTCCTCGTACGCCCTGCCGGTGAACGCGGCGCGGGTGCCCGGGAACACGTGCTCGACCTGGGAGAGGAACCAGTCGACGTCCGCGGCGGGCGCCGGGCCGTGCGCGGCGCCGGTGAGCGTGTCCCGGGCGGTGTTCCCGCCCGGGAATCCGGCGAGGAGCGCGGGTGACCCGGTGGGTCCGAGCGCGACCGAGCCGTCCCAGGCGGTCTGGTAGCCGGCCGGGTCGGTGTTGCTGATGCCGTTGTAGCCGAGCCGCGGCCAGGTCTTGGCGGAGAGCTCGGTGACGATCTTCGCGTTCTGGCCCATCCCCTGCTGCCGGATGGCGGTCAGCTTGCGCGGGGAGAGGCCCGCCCCGGAGAGGTCGACGTCGCGCAGGGTGCTGAAGGGCAGCGCCAGCACCACGTGATCGGCCGGTACCGAGACCGTGCTGCCGCCGTGGTCGAAGACGCAGGTGTACGAGCCGTCGCCGCCGCGGCGCAGGGCGACGAGCTCGTGCCCGAGCCGGACCGAACCGGCCGGGAGCTGCTGCGTCATCCCGGTGACCAGTTGGTCGTTGCCGCCAACGAGGTGGTACTTCTCGTCGAAGCCGCCGCCCGCGAACACGGACGAGCCCCCGAAGAAGCTGATCATCGCGAGGGCGGAGGTCTCGCCGGGTTCGCCGCCCGACTGGAGCTGGAGGGAACGGATCAGCCGGCCGAGCCGGGAGCCGGGGGCGAGCCCGATCTCGTCGAGGTAGTCGAGGCAGGACAGGTGGTCCAGCCGGTACGCCTCCGGGGTGTAGCCGTCGAAGCGGGCGGTGCCGGCTGCCGCGTAGGAGGCGCTGAACGCGTCGTAGGCGGCGGCGATCCAGTCGTCCTGCTGCACGGTGCCGGGGTAGGAGGCGCCGTCGATCCAGGCGGCGAAGTCACCGGAGTTCAGTGCGCCGCCGTTCGCGAGCTCCCGGTGCAGGCCGAGATCACGGGCCAGGGCGAGGATCGCGGTGTCGGTGGAGCTGATGAAGGAGCCGCCGTGTTCGTGGACCGCACCGCCCGAGAAGAACCCGCGCAAGGACCAGCAGCGGCCGCCGACGCGGGTGGCGTCCGCCTCGTACACCGTCGTGGCGACCGGATTTCCCCGGGCCCACAGGCTGTGCGCGCACCGCAGGCCCGCGAGTCCGGCGCCGACGATCACGATGCGCGGGGCGGCGGCGCCGGTGGCCGCCGACGCGTCGCGCGGAAACAGCAGGCCGCCGGGCAGTGCCCCGGCGAGGGCCATCGCGCCGGCCGCGCCGAGCAGCTGGCGACGGCTCGGCGTGCGGGCGGGGGAGCTCTGTTCGTCGGCGCGGCGGGCACGTGCGCGGCGGGTGATCTCGAGGCCCTCGCCGCCGACTTCGGCGACGGGCACGCCGCGGCGGCGGGCTTCGGCGTGTACGGAGAAGGCGAGGCGCAGCGGGTCGGGGATGCCGGCGCGGTTGGCCGACTGGTGCGCATGGGGCATGGAATCCCTCTTTCGAAATCCTGCGGATGGCATGGACTCGGGCTGAGGGGGAGTGAACCGCTGGCGCAACGTCGTTGTCAACGGTGTTGCGCCAGCTTCCGCGGACGAGGGCGCACGGGCGGTCGGGCCGGCGCGGGCAGAAGCGCGGGGAGAGACGCGGGCGCGTGGAGGGATCCGGGCACGCGGCGGGGGGAAGGCGTGCCGAGGGATCCGGGCGCGCGGCGGGGCGCGGGTGCGCGGCGCGGGGAGGGTGCGTGGAGGGGTGAGGGTGCGTGGAGGGGGGAGGGTGCCGACCGGGAGCGCCGGTCGGCGTGACCGCGGCGAGGCCTACGCCCCGCGCAGCGCCTCGACCCGGGTCTCGATGGCGGTGATCAGCGCTTCGACCCGCGCCTCGAAGATCTGCTCGTCCGTCACCTCGGCGAGTTCGCCGCTCAGTCGGGTGATGTTGGGGAATCCTTCCGGATCGACGAGGCGGTACTCGCGGTTCCAGGAGGATTCGTCGGCGGCCCGCACGTCCGGGTCGAACAGCAGGTAGGCGGCGCGCTGGCCGACGTAGGCGAGCAGGGAGTCGCCGACCATCCGGTAGTGGACGGCCGCCTCCGTTCCTTCGAGCCCCGCTTCCGTCACGGCGCCCAGGATGAGTTCGACGACCCGGAACTCGTTGCTCCTGCGGGTGGTCCGGCTGGCCATGGTCGAGCCGACCACCGGATATCTGAGCGCGACCTCGAGGGATCCGTCGGCGAGTGCCCGCAGCCGGTCCTTCCAGTCGAGGCCTTCGGGGATGCGGTCGAGCACTTCGCCGAGCGTGCGGTCCGCGACGGAGAGCAGCAGCTCGTCCTTGTCGCGGAAGTGGCGGTAGATCGCGGTCGGATCGGCGCCGAGTTCCTCGCCGAGACGTCGGACGGTGAAGGCGTCCTCGCTGCCGCGAGCGGCGATGCGCAGGCTCGCCTCGATGATCGCGTCGGGTGTGAGCTGGCTGCCCGCGCGCTTGGACCGGGTGGGAGTGTCGGTTGGCTTCGGCATGGTGCGGCCAGTGTATCGATTTGGAACAGAGGGAGCGCAACACCGTTGACAACATTGTTGCGCTCCCGTTCACTCCTCCTCAACAAACAAGCCGTGCGGGCATGCCCCGCCGAGCCGGAGGATGCGTCGATGGGCAACACAGGGCAGCGGGCCGCGCAGCGAGCCGACCTCGTCTTCGTCGGAGGGCGGGTCTTCACCGGGACCGCACCCGCTCCGATCGACGCCGCCGTGGCCGTCGCCGGCGGCCGGATCATCGCCGTCGGCGACGCGGGCACCGTGCGCTCCCTCGCGGACGCCGACACCGAGGTCGTCGACCTCGCCGGCGGGCTCCTCGTCCCCGGGTTCCAGGACGCCCACGTCCACCCGGCGGTCGCCGGCGTCCAGATGCTCAGCTGCGACCTGAGCGAGGAGCGCTCCATCGACGGCTACCTGGCGGTGGTCGCCGCGTTCGCCGAGAAGCACCCCGATGCCGCCTGGATCCGCGGCGGCGGCTGGTCGATGGACATCTTCCCCGGAGGCACGCCGACGCGCGCCATGCTCGACGCGGTGGTCCCGGACCGGCCCGTCATGCTCACCAACCGGGACGGCCACGGAGCCTGGGTCAACACCCTGGCGCTCCAGCTCGCGGGGGTCGACCGCACCACCCCCGACCCGGCCGACGGCCGGATCGAGCGCGAGGAGGACGGCGGCCCGGCCGGCACCCTCCAGGAGGGCGCCATGGACCTGGTGGCGCGTCACGTCCCCATCGCGACCCCGGACGAGGCCCACGCCGGACTGCTCGCCGCCCAGGAGCACCTGTTCTCCCTCGGCGTCACCAGCTGGCAGGACGCCATGATCGGGGCCTTCCCCGGCAACCCCGACAACTACGGCGTCTACCTGCGCGCCGCGCGCGAGGGCTCCCTGCGCGCACGCGTCGTCGGTGCCCTGTGGTGGGACCGCGAGCGCGGACTGGAGCAGATACCCGATCTGGAGGAGCGCCGCCGTACCGGCCGGGTCGGCCGCTTCAACGCGACCAGCGTGAAGATCATGCAGGACGGCATCGCCGAGAACTTCACGGCCGGCCTGCTGGAGCCCTACCTCGACGGCTGCGGCTGCGCCACCGGCAACTCCGGGCTGAGCTTCATCGACCCGGAGGTGCTCACCGAGGCGGTGTCCCGGCTCGACCGTTCGGGCTTCCAGCTCCACTTCCACGCCCTCGGCGACCGGGCCGTGCGCGAGGTCCTCGACGCCCTCGCCGAGGCCCGCGAGGCCAACGGGGCCAACGACAACCGCCACCACCTCGCACACCTCCAGATCGTCCACCCCGACGACATCGGGCGCTTCGCGGCCCTGGACGCCGCCGCCAACATCCAGGCGCTGTGGGCCGCCCACGAGCCGCAGATGGACGAGCTCACGATCCCCTTCCTGGGACCGGAGCGAGCCCGGCTCCAGTACCCGTTCGGCGACCTCCAGCGCGCCGGGACCCGACTCGTCGCGGGCAGCGACTGGTCGGTGAGCAGCCCCAACCCGCTGTGGGGCATCCACGTGGCCGTCAACCGCTCCGTACCCGACGAGGCCCCCAACTCGCCCGGGACGTTCGAACCGGCGGCGCCGTTCTTCCCGGAGCAGGCCCTGACCCTGTCCGAGGCCCTCACCGCCTACACCGCCGGCAGCGCCTGGGTGAACCACCTCGACGACGTCACCGGCACCGTCGAGGAGGGCAAGTACGCGGACCTCGTGGTCCTGGACCGCGACCCCTTCGTACACCCGGCCATGGAGATCGCCGAAACCCGCGTGCTCCGCACGTACATCGACGGCGAGCTCGTCTTCGCCGCCACCGACTGAGCCGCCCCGCGGGCCGCGCGGCGACCGGCCGAGCAGTCACCAGCCGAGCAGTCACCAGCCGAGCAGTCACCAGCCGCGCGGCCACCGGTCGAGCGGTCACCAGCCGCGCGGTCACCGGCCGAGCAGGTACCGGCCGAGCCCACCGGCCATGAAGTCACCGGCCGGCCCGCCACCGGCCGGGCGTCACCCACCCCACCGAGCTCACCCCTCAGGGAGCCAGACGATGTCATCAGCCCGATCGGGATCCCCACTGCACCGGAGCGTCCGCGGTCGCATCCGCCACACCGCGGCGGCCGTCCTCGCCGCGGCCGCCGTGCTCGTCACGAGCGCGTGCAGCGGCAGCGCGCACCCCTCCAAGGACCGGGCGACCGCCTACCGGCTCACGGACAAGACGCCCGCCGCCACCGCGAACGTGGACTCCTTCACCTGGTCCGTCTACGCGGAGCCGACCACCATCGACTACGCCTACTCCTTCGACTTCCCGCCCAACCAGATCCTCGCCAACGTCTGCGAGAGCCTGCTGCGCTGGAACCCCGACCTGACGACCTCGCCCAACCTCGCGGCCTCGTACGCCAACCCCACGCCCACCACCTGGGTCTACCAGATCCGCCCCGGCGTGACCTTCCACGACGGGACGCCGCTCACCGCGGACGACGTGGTCGCCTCGCTGCGCCGCAACCTCGACCCCGAGACGGCCAGCGTCTGGGCCAACCAGTACAAGAACGTGCGGTCCATCGACAAGAGCGGCCCGATGGAAGTCACCGTCACCCTGACGAAGCCCGACTCCACCTTCAACCAGTACCTGGCCGCCGGCCCGGGCACCGTGGAGTCCGCCGCCACCCTGGCCAAGTCCGGCAAGGACTACGGCAATCCGCAGACGGGCGTGAACTGCACCGGCCCGTTCTCGTTCGGGTCCTGGACCTCGGGCCAGTCGCTCACGCTCAAGCGGTTCGACGGGTACTGGAACCAGGAGCTGAAGGCCAAGTCCGGCGAGGTCAAGTTCGTCTTCCTCGCCGACGCCACCACCCGCGTCAACGCCTTCCAGAGCGGCGAGGTCGACGGCGGCTGGATGGTCCCGTCGAACGCCTACGCCCAACTGGGCTCCAGCCAGGCCGGAAAGCTCTACTTCGGCCGCAACACCACCGTCGCCGACGAGGTGGTCAGCAACCTCAAGGGCCCCCTCGGCGACCCCCGCGTCCGCCAGGCCCTCCTCATGGCCATCGACCGCGAGGGCATCGTCAAGGCCGGCGCCGGCGGGGTCGGAGAGGTCTCCGACTCGCTCGTCGCCGACAGCCTCTGGACCGGCGCGCCCTCCGCGGCCCGCGACGCGCTCCAGAAGGAACTGCCGAAGTACCCGTACGACCCGGCCAAGGCCAAGGCGCTCGCCGCCGAGGCCGGAGTGAACGGCCAGAAGATCGTGATCGCGACCAGCCCGCTGGACTCCCAGACGACCATCATCACCCAGGCCGTCGCCCAGGCCGCCACCGCCATCGGACTGAAGCCGCAGATCGACTCCCTCTCCGCCGAGAAGTACACGACCCTCTTCACCGACCCGGCGGCCCGTGAGGGCATCGACCTCTTCCTGACCTTCTGGTACACCTCCATCACCGACCCGCTGGACATGTTCGCCTCCCTGGAGACCGGCGCGTTCAGCAACTACGGCAACTGGTCCGACCCGGCCTTCGACGCGGCCGTCGACCGGGCCGTCGGAGCCTACGACCCCGCCGAGCACGCGGCCGCCAACGCCGAGGCCCAGAAGATAGCCTCGCGCGAACTGCCCTGGCTGCCCCTGTACACCCAGCCCGTGAGCGTCTTCCTCGGCAAGAAGATCACCGGCGTCCAGCCCTCCATCGCCTACCTCTACTACCCGTGGGCGGCCGAGATCGGAGCCAACGGATGACGGCCGCGGTGGCCCGCGCCGGACGGGTGCTGCGCCGCCTGGCCGGCATGGCGGCGACCCTGCTCGCCACCTCCTTCCTCGTCTTCTCCTCGCTCTTCCTGGCGCCCGGGGACCCGGCCGCGTTCCTGATCAAGGGACGCAGCCCCAGCCCGGAGGACCTCGCCGCGCTGCGCAGCCAGTACGGCTTCGACGAACCGTTCCTCGTCCGGTACTGGAACTGGCTCGAAGGGGTGCTGCACGGCGACTTCGGCCGCTCCTACCTCTTCCACCAGGACGTCTCCTCGGTCATCTGGTCGCGCCTGCCCTCGTCGCTGCTGCTGATCGGCGTGTCCGGCCTGATGATCGCGGTGTTCGGCATCGGCTCCGGCATCATCGGCGCGCTGCGCCGTGGCAGCCGCACCGACCGTTCGCTGATGCTGCTCGTGACGGTGGGCGCGGCCGCGCCCGCCTTCGTCGCCGCCCTGCTGCTGAGGTCGGTGTTCGGGGTGCAACTGGGCTGGTTCCCGACGATCGGCAACGGCGTGGACGCCCTGGACCGGCTGCACCACGTGATCCTCCCGGCGGTGGCCCTGTCCGTCACCTTCACGGCCCTGGTGACCCGCGTGACCCGCTCGGCCATGCTCGACGAGCTGCGCCGCGAGCACGTCGAGGTCGCCCTGAGCCGCGGCACACCGCGCCGCACCGTCATCCGGCGCCACGTCCTGCGCAACGCGCTCGGACCGATCGTCACCGTCTCCGGGCTCCTGGTGTCCGGAATGCTGGTCAGCACCGCGATCGTGGAGACCGCCTTCGGGATGTCCGGCGTGGGCTCCCTGCTGGTGCAGTCCGTGGACCAGCTGGACTTCCAGGTCGTCCAGGCCATCGTGCTGCTGGTGGTCGCCGCGTTCGTCGTCGTCAACGCCCTCGTGGACCTCGTCCACCCGCTGATAGATCCGCGCATGGCGGCCGCCGGGAGCGCCCGATGAGCACACGTTCCGAAGCGGGCGCCCCGGCCCGCACCCCGCGCGTCCGGCCCGACCGGTTCGCCCGCCTGCGCCACCTCGGCGGCGGTCCGCTCCAGCGGACCTCGCTCGCGCTCCTCGTCCTGTTCGTGCTGGTCGCCCTGCTCGGACCCTGGATCACCCCGCAGGACCCGACCTTCGGCCGGCTCGGCGACACCCTGCTCGGGCCGGGCGCCGACCACTGGCTGGGGACCGACCAGGGCGGCCACGACACCTTCTCCGCGCTCGTCGCCGGCACCCGTACCAGCCTCGCCGGCCCGCTCGCCGTCGTCCTGTTCTCCACCCTCCTCGGCACCGCCGTCGGCCTGTTCACCGCCTGGCGCGGCGGCTGGATCGACACGGCCGTCGGCCGCTTCCTCGACGTCCTGTTCGCCTTCCCCGCCCTGCTGCTGGCGATCCTCGCGGTCGCCCTCTTCGGCAAGGGGATGACGGCTCCGGTCCTGGCCATGGCGGTCGCCTACATGCCGTACACCGCACGCCTCGTCCGGGGACTGGCCGTTCAGGAGAAGACCCGCCCCTACGTCGCCGCCTACCAGGTGCAGGGCCACTCCGCCCTCTACGTCACCGTCCGCAGGATGCTGCCCAACATCGCCCCGACCCTGCTCGCCCAGTCGACGGTGAACTTCGGCTACGCCCTGCTCGACCTCGCCGCCCTGTCGTTCCTCGGACTCGGCGTACAGCCCCCCACCCCCGACTGGGGCGCCATGATCAACCAGGGACAGGCCGCCGTGCTCCAGGGGCAGCCGATGTCCGCGATCGCGCCCGCCGTGGCGGTCGTCCTGGTCGTCGTCGCCTTCAACATCGTCGGGGAAGACCTCGGCGACCGGCTCGCCGGGAGGGACTCCTGATGACACTGCTCGCCTACGACGCCCTGCGCGTCACCCTTCCCGGCATGGCCCGCCCCGTCCTCGACGGAGTCGGCCTCACCGTCGCCGCCGGCGAGGTCGTCGCCCTCGTCGGGGAATCCGGCTCAGGCAAGTCCGTGACCGCCCGCGCCGCCCTCGGCCTGTTCCCGCAGGGCGCCGAGATCGGCGGCCGGGTCCTCGTCGACGGGACCGACCTGGTCGGTGCCGACGCCGCGAGCCTGCGCGAGGTACGGACGAACAAAGCGGCGATGATCTACCAGGACCCCCGCGCCGCCATCAACCCGGTACGCCGGGTCGGGGACTTCCTCACCGAACCGCTGCGCCTCGTCCACGGCTGGACCAAGGCGCGCGCGCACGTCCGGGCCGCCGAACTGCTCGAGGCGGTCGGCCTGCCCGACCCGGTGCGGCACCTGGAACAGTTCCCGCACGAGCTCTCCGGCGGCATGCTCCAGCGCGTGGTCATCGCCGCGGCGCTCACCGCCGAACCCCGGCTGCTGCTCTGCGACGAACCGACCACCGCCCTCGACGTCAGCACCCAGGCCGAGATCCTGGCCATCCTGGGCCGGCTGCAACGCGAACGGGGCCTCGGCCTCCTCCTCATCACCCACGACATCGAACTCGCGGCCTCCGTCAGCGACCGGATCTACGTCATGTACGCGGGCCGGATCGTCGAGACCGCGCCCGTGGCGGAGCTCTTCGCCTCGCCCCGGCACCCCTACACCGCGGGCCTGCTCGGCTCCTCGCCGCCGCTCACCGGCCCCCTCGCCCGCCTCACCCCCATCCCCGGCGCCCCGATGGGACTCCTGGAGTCCGCGCCCGGCTGCGCCTTCGCCCCGCGCTGCCGCTTCGCCGAACCGGGCCGCTGCGACCGCTCCGTACCGGAGTTGCGCGCGCACGGGCCGGCCGAGGTCGCCTGCCACCTCGCTGCCGAACTCACCCGGAAGGACGTCAGTTGACCCGCGAGACGAGTACGGACGGACGGACGACGGACGTGGACGGGGCCGCCCCGGAACTCCTGCTCAGGGTGTCCGGCCTGCGCAAGACCTACCGGACCGGAGGGACCGAGGTCGTCGCGGTCGACGACCTGTCCTTCTCCCTGCGGGCGGGCGGCGCGCTCGGCATCGTGGGGGAGTCCGGCTCCGGCAAGACCACCACCGCCCGCATGCTGATCGGTCTCGAACGCCCCGACGCGGGCGAGATCCTCGTACGGGGCGAGCCGCTGGCCGCGTCCGTACGGGGGCGGGCGGCCCGCCTGGCACGGGCCAAGGCGGTACAGATCGTCTTCCAGGACCCCTACCTCTCCCTGGACGCCAGGCTGAGCATCGGGGCGACGATCGACGGCGTGCTCCGGCTGCACGGCATGTCCGACCGTGCGGCCCGGGCCGCACGGGTCACCGAGCTCCTCGCCCTGGTCGGGCTCGGCGACCGGGAGGCAGCCGCGCTGCCCCGCCGCCTCTCGGGAGGCCAGCGCCAACGCGCCGCGATCGCGCGGGCGCTGGCGGTCGAACCGGCCGTCCTGGTGCTGGACGAGGCGGTGTCCGCCCTGGACGTGTCCGTGCAGGCGCAGGTGCTCAACCTGCTCTCCGACATCCGGCGCGACACCGGCATCGGCCTGGTCTTCGTCAGCCACGACCTGGCCGTCGTCCGGTACGTGTGCGACGAGGCGCTCGTCATGTACCGGGGCCGGACGATGGAACACCGCCCGGTGTCCGAGCTCCTCGCCGACCCCCACCACCCGTACACGCGGCTGCTGCTGGCATCCGTACCCCGTCCGGGCTGGGACCCCGACTCGATCAGCCGCCGGCGCCGCGAGCTGGACCCGCTGAGCGTGACCGGGACGGTGTGACGGCGGACTGACCCGGCCCGGGTCTCACCGGTCCGGGTCTCACTGGTCCGGGTCTCACCGGTCCGGGCGGGCGGCCGCCTCCTGGAGGTACGCGGCGATCATGGCCAGGTCGTTGGCGATGTTCTTCACGCCGTTCACGTCCAGGGTCGGAGTGGAGGCGCCGTTGACTCCGGCGTAGAAGACGTCGAAGTGGCCGTCGCCCTTGTCCAGGTAGCCGGCGATCGTGATGGCCCCGACGGCCAGGCGGTCGTTGAGCGCGTCCAGCCCCACGGCGGCGCCCGTCTTGGCGAACACCTTGCCGCGCGCCGGGCAGGCGCGGCAGTTGTCGGCCAGCAGGCCGTCGACCCCGAGGATCGGCAGCGACTCCCGGAACTGCTCGGCCTGCGGGGTGCGCGTCCAATGGGTCAGCATCTGCACCTCGGACTGCGGGGTGGCCCGGTCGGCGGGGTTGCCGCCCCGCCCGTCCAGGAGCTGCACCTGCTTGCGGTCGACGTCCGCCCGGTCCAGGTACGCGGACAGGACCGGGAACCCGTCCATGCAGGCCTTGCTGCCCGTCGTGACCGCCATCAGGCAGATGCCGAGATTGGCGCCCAGGTTGTGGCTGACCTTGAGGATGAGCTCGGCGTACTCGGAGTAGGGCGGCGAGTCGTACGAGGCCACGCGGGGCCGGCCCGTGTACGTGGCGGGCAGCCGGCCGGCCGGATTGGGCCCCGTCGGAGCCGCCGTGACCTCCACCCCGGCCCGTTTCAGCGCCTCGATCAGCGCGGTGCGGCCGAAGGCCGCCGGGTCGGTGATGCCGGAGACGCGCAGCAGCGGGGCCGCGCCCGCGGCGATCGTGCCGGACAGTGCGATCCGGGTGCCGTCGGGGGAGGCCGTCACCTGGATGTCGGTGGGCTTCCCGGCCGCCACGGTCTTCACCGTCGAGGTGACGCGGTACGGGGCGACCTTCGGGCGCCAGTCCAGCCGTGCCGCCGCGCCGGCCCGGTCGCCGGGGCTGGTCATCAGGTCGATGAGGTTGTCGTTGATGATCAGCGGGGTCGGCGTGGGCACCAGGACCGGGTCCGGCCGGAACAGACGGCTGTCCACGATCACGTCCCCCTCGACGCGGGTGATGCCGGTGCGCCGTACCTGCTGCGCGATCAGGTCGATCCCGGCGAGCGGGTTCTCCGGGGTGAGGGTGGCGCCGGGGAAGTCGTTGGCGTACGTGTGGTCGAGGTCGGTGAAGGCGACCGTGCCGTTGGGGCGGGTCCTGCCCCCCATGGTGAGGTCGCCCTGGGCGACCAGGTCGAGGTCGCCTTTCAGCGTGCTCCCGCTGCGCTCGCCGACGGCGTAGACCGGGGTCTTGAAGCGGTGGTCCCCGCCGAGGACGTCCCAGGGCCCGGACACGCTGAACAGCTTGGCGGTCGACCCGGGGATGAAGAACTGCTCGGGGAACTGGCTGTGGACCACCTTCCCGCTGTCCGGGTCGGTCTGGAGCAAGCCCCACTGGGCGTTCTGGTACTCCGGCTTCCGCATGATCTCGATGATCCGGGGGTCGAGACCGTCCGTACCGTCCTCGGCCGGTGAGCGGCCCGAACCGGCCGCCGTGCCCGGTACCAGGGCCAGGAGCAACAGCGCGCAGCATCCGCCGACGATGCGGCGACGCCAGGATCCGGAGGATCCTCCGGACCGCTCTCCTCGTTCCACGGCACGCCCCGTTCGTCTCATGAGGGGTACTCCGCCAGCCTGACACGGCCGGATGGGACCCGCACGTTGCCTGGACCGGCCCCCACGCCCGCTCGTGGGTCCCGTCCGTGGTGCCGGTTCGTGGTGCTGGCTCGTGCTTCCGGTGCGTGGTTCGGTGCGTGGTTCCGATGAGCGGCCGCGGCCGTGGGGGTCGCACGAGATGGTCTCCGGCCCGTTGACGATCCGGGCTCCGTAAGGAAACTTTCCTAACAGCATGGAATATCAACGTCCGGCGTCGGCGCGCAAGGCTCCGGATCGGCAATCCACATATGTGGAACGAAAATTGATGCTGAGACAGTCATTGACCAGCTGGACGCTTAACAGCACGATGTACGCCGTCACCTCCCCCCACCGCCAGGAGGAACCTTGTCCCCACGCACCGCACGAAGGAGAGCCGCCTGCGCACTGGGCGCCGTGACGGCCGTACTGCTGGCCTCGGGCGTCGCGACCGGATCGGGCGAGACGCCGTCCGCCGAGAGCCGGGACGGCGCGGGCGCCGATGTCGCCGCGCCCGCCGGGCCGGACCTGAGCCGGGCCAACCGCCGCGCCCCGCTGCCGGGTCTGTACGACTGGTCGAAGGCGGGCTATCTGGGCGGCGCCGATCTGCCGGGCGACGCCCAGACCACCCCCGACGAGGCGTGCCGGATCACCGCGGCCGAGCTGGCCTCCCAGTACGGCGTCGTGGCGGGCGACGGCGCCGACGACTCCACCGGACTCCAGTCCGCCGTCGACCACATCCGCACCGCCTGCTCGCCGGGGGCGAGTTACACCAGGGTCTCCCTGATCACCCTTCCCGCGGGCGTCCTCGACGTGTCCCGCCAGATCTCCGTGGACGCCGACCACCTCACCCTGCGCGGGGCCGGCAGCGGCGCGGGCGGCACCCGGATCGTCTTCCGGCCCGATGCCGATACCCGGTACGACGCGCTGACCCCCGACGGGTCGGACTGGGACGAGGACGGCATGACCTCCGGCTCCGCCAAGGGCGGCTGGATCTGGCCCGGTCGCGGACTGTTCCGAGTGCAGTCGCGCGCGGTGCACCCGGCCTACGCCTCCGAATACGCGGCGGCCCCCGCCAACCGCAAGGACCTCTTCGAGGGCACGGTCAACGTGCACTGGAAGTCCGGGCTGAAACTGCGCGGCAAGACCGGCGACGCCGCGTTCGCCGCCCGTGCGGGAGACACCGTCGTCCCCCTCGCCACGAGCGGCTCCCTCGCTCCCTTCACCGTCGGCGGCCTGGTCAACATCCGCGCCGCCAACTCCCTCGCGTTCTACGCCCAGCAGGACATCCACCCCGGTGACGGTGGACTGCAGAACATCCACATGCGGCAGCAGATCTTCACGGTCACCGCCGTGGACACCGCGAACCGCACGCTGACGCTGGACAAGCCGCTGGAGTACGACGTACCCGTCACCTCCACGTCGGACGGCTCGGCGCCGATCGAGGGTGCCGTCTACGATTCCAAGGCCGCGCCCCTGGTCGACCCGGTGCTCGGCGTCGGCTTCGAGGACTTCGCGCTCACCCAGGAGATCCAGGGCCTCGACCCCGCCGACGCGGTGCGCAACTACGGCAACATGGAGCCCGCGCAGGAGATGCACGGCATCGTCTTCAAGTGGGCGGCGAACTCCTGGGTCCGCGGGATCAGAACCGAGATGACGGGCTCGCACCCGATCGTCACCGAGGAGGCCTACCACCTCCAGATCGTCGGCAACCAGCTCGACGGATCCTGGAACAAGGGCAAGGGTGGCAACGGCTACTTCCGCGGCTCCCGGGTCTGGGACTCGCTCTACGCGGGCAACACCTCCCGGAACCTGCGCCACTTCACCTTCCAGTGGTCGGCCTCCGGGAACGTGGTCATCGGCAACGACTTCGACTCCGACCTCAACCTGCACGGCGGCTGGGAGCGCAACAACCTGTTCGAGCTGAACAAGGTGACCGTGCCCTACGAGCACCGTTCGGCCAACTGCCGCTCGAACTGCGGGGAGGAGGGAGGCGGAGCACCGGACGACTCGACCTGGTTCCCCATCTGGTGGGGCGCGGGAAAGAAGGCGGTGAAGTGGTCGGGCTCCAGCGGCCCGCGCAACGTCTTCTTCAACAACAGCATGACGAAGCAGGCCACCGCCGGGGGCCCGTACGCCCCGTTCTACGCCGATCACCAGCGCGTCTACCAGTTCGGCTGGAGCGGCACCGGGTGGCGGCACCTGGACGTGGGCGGCATCGCGATCGCCGACTGGGCGGGGCGCGAGCGGCTCGACTACGCGGGTGGTCACGGAGTGGACACTTCCCGCTCGGACGCCGGAGCCTCGCTCTTCCTGACGTCGGTGGCCGGGACGACTCCGACCCCGACGCCTACGCCGACCCCGACGCCTACGCCGACCCCGACTCCTACGGCAAGCTCGACTCCGACTCCGACCCCCACTCCGACTCCGACCCCCACTCCGACACCGACCCCCACCCCGACACCCAGCGGAACCGCGCCGGCCGGCTGTCTGACGGCCCGGACGGTCCAGACGTCCGCCTGGGGCAGCGGCTACGGCATGGACGTGTTCGTCAGGAACAACTGCGCCGCTCCCGTGCGCGGTTGGCAGGTGAGCTTCGACCTGCCGAGCGGCACCAGCGTCTCCAGCAGCTGGTCGTCGACCAGAACCCAGAGCGGCCGGCGCCTCACCTTCGTCAACGCCGGCTTCAACGGAGACATCGCCCCCGGCCGCGAGGAGAGCTTCGGCTTCAACGCCGCGGGCCTCGGAGCGCCTTCCCAGCTCACCGCCCGTCAGCGATAGGAGACCACCATGCGCAGAGTGATCCCGGCTCTGGCGGCCGCGGCCGCCGTGTTCGCCACCCTCGGGCTGCTGGGCCCGACCGCACGGGCCGCGGCTCCGCGGACGGTCGACGTGGCCACCTCCGCCCAGCTGAGGAGCGCCCTCGCGGCGGCGGTGCCCGGCCAGACCATCCGGCTGGCCGCGGGGGAGTACCGCGGCTCCTTCACGACCCGGCGCCCGGGGACCGCGGCCCAGCGCATCACGCTGACCGGTCCCCGGAGCGCGGTCCTCGTGAACGACGGCCCCTCGGGCGAGGCCCCGTCCTGCCCCGTACCCACGACCGGCTGGGACCCGGGCTACGGGCTCTGGCTGTACGGGGCCTCGTACTGGAACCTGACCGGTTTCACCGTCAGGGACTCGAAGAAGGGCGTGGTGCTGGACAGCTCGCGCCACGTCACCCTCGACGGGCTGTACGTCCACCACGTCGAGGAGGAAGGCGTCCACTTCCGGCGCTCGTCCGCGGACGGTGTGATCCGGAGCTCCGTGATCGAGTACACCGGCCTGGTCCAGCCCGGCTACGGCGAGGGCGTCTACCTCGGCTCCGCCGGCTCCAACTGGGGCTGCCACGGCAACTCCGGCGGTGCGGACCGCTCCGACCGGGTGCTGGTGGAGGGGAACCGCATCGGACCGTACGTCGCGGCCGAGGCCATCGACGTCAAGGAGGGCACGTCCGGCGGGATCATCCGCGGCAACACCTTCGACGGCCGCGGGATCACCGGTGAGAACTCGGCCGACTCGTGGGTGGACGTCAAGGGCGTCGACTACCTGATCGAGGGCAACAAGGGCAGCTTCGCCGCACCCGGCATCTTCGCCAACGGCTACGAGACGCACCACCCGGGTACGACCCCGTCCTTCCCGAACGGCTGCGGCACGGTGTGGCGGAACAACACCTCGGACCTGGGCGGCGTCGGTGCGTACGCCGTCAAGGTCACCTCCGTCTCGCAGTGTTCCGGCCGGCCGAACGTGGTCCACGCCTCCAACACCGTGACGAGGGCGGTGAAGGGGCTGACCAACATCCCGGTCACGCCCTGACCGGCCCGCACCGGGGCCCCGGCCCCGGCCCCGTACGACGGCGTCCGGTTCCGGTGACGAGTTCCCGTGCGGTCAACGGCGGCCGCTGGCCGAGCGGTTACCTGATGCCGTGCCGGCGGAGCGTGGTGGCGAGGGCGGTGGCGTGTGCCACCACCGCCCTCGCCACCCGCTCGACCTCCTCCTCGGTGGCGGCTTCCACCGGCATGGAGCAGCTGATCGCGTCGGTGGCCGGGATCCGGTAGTGCACGGGGGCCGACAGGCAGGCGACCCCGGGCGTGCCCTGCTCGCGCTCCAGGGCCCAGCCCCGGTCGCGGGTACGGGCCAGCTCCTCGTGCAGGGCCGCGCGGTCGGTGACGGTGCTCGGGGTCAGTGCCTCCAGGCGCCGCGGCAGCACCGCGTCCACCTCCTCGGTGGTGAGCTCGGCGAGCAACGCCTGTCCCAGAGCGGTGAGATGGGCGGGCAGCCGACGGCCGACCCGCGAGATGGCGCGGACGCTGTCGCGTGCCTCGCGGCTCGCGAGGTAGAGGACGTAGGCCTCGTCGCGGCGGGCGAAGTGCACGGTGTAGCCGGTCTCGGCCCGCAGGTCCTCGATGACCTCGTGCGCGTGGGGCAGGGCCGGATCGCGGTCGAGGTAGGCGGTGCCGGACAGCAGGGCGTGCGGTCCGACCCCGAAGGCGGAGCCGGTTTCGTCGGCCTCGACCCACTTGAGCTCGCGCAGCGTACGGACCAGCGCGTGCAGGCTGCTGCGCGGATAGCCGAGGCGCTCCTGCAGTTCGGAGACGGTGAGCCGCTCGGCGGAGGCGGCGAGCGCCTCCAGGATGCGCACGGTGCGTTCGGCGGACTTGACGGTCGAGACGTCCGACTGGGCAGCGGCAGCGGGCATGTCCACCCTCCAGATCATTTCCTCATGAGTGTTGACCGGCATGGTAGCGGAGGCTAACTTCCCCTTGCAGAGCGACCACATTCTCAGATCCTGTCCACATATCTAGACGGGGAATCGCATCCGATGAATCGCAGAGCCGCATCCACCTCCCTGGCAGCCTCGCTGGCCGCCGTGCTCGCCCTCACCTCCCTCACCGGCTGCGGCGGCGATTCCGGGGCCGTCGCCGGTGACGCCGGGGCACCGCTGCGGATATGGGTCCGCAAGCCCCCGGGCTCGCCCACCGAGAAGACCCACCGTGACCTGGCGGCCGCCTTCACCAAGGAGACCGGCATCCCGGCCGAAGTGACCGCCCTGTTCGACGACTTCGAGACCAAGCTGCAGCAGGCCGCGGCGCAGAAGAAGCTGCCCGACCTGATCGTCAACGACACCGCCCAGCTGGGCACGCTGGTCAAGCAGGGCCTCGTACGGGAGGTCGACAAGGGAGCGGTCCAGGGCGGGGACCAGCTCATACCCGCCTCCTGGGACGCGGCGAAGGCGGTCGACGGCAAGTACTACGGAGTTCCCTTCTCGGCCCAGACCTTCGCCCTCTTCGTGCGCAAGGACTGGCGCGAGAAGCTGGGCATGGCGCAGCCGACGGACTGGGACCAACTGGACGCCCTCGCGGCCGCCTTCACCACCCGGGACCCCGACGGCAACGGCAAGGACGACACGTACGGGTACGTCATCCCCGGCAGCACCAAACGCGGCTACCTCGACTGGTACTTCTCGAGCTTCCTCTGGTCCGCGGGCGGCGACTACTTCAGCGGCGCCGACGCCAAGAGCTTCCGACCCGCGATCGACGGTCCGGCCGCCGCGGGCGCCGCCCAGCGGCTCAAGGACCAGTTCTGCGCGGCCAGGAGCGTGGTCCCGGGCGCGGTGACCGCCGAGACCACCCAGTCCCACCCGCTCTTCGAAAGCGGCAAGGGCGGCATCTACTTCACCGGCCCCTACAACATGGCCCGCTTCGACAAGGCCCTCGGTGCGGACGCGTACGAGGTCCTCGCGCTGCCCGGCGGCCCCGGAGCCGCGCCCTCCGTTCTCGCCGAGGGCGAGAACACGTACCTGATGGCCGGCTCGAAGAACCCCCGGGGCCAGCTGAAGTACGCCGAGTTCCTCATCGGCGCCGAGGGACAGAAGGCCGGCATGGCCGGAGACACGGCGGGCAACGTCGTCCGGCTGCCCGTCAACCGGTCCGTCGACCTGGCCTCCGTACGCGCCGACAAGCGCTGGCTCGTCTTCGACGAGGTCTACCGCACGGCGGGCCGCTACTCGCCCGTCGTCAAGGACTGGACCCCCTTCCGCCAGGCATCGTCCGAAGCCCTCAACGGCATGGTCGCCGACTGCGGTTCCGACCCCCGGGCCACGCTCGCCCAGCTCGCCGCGTCCTTCTCCGCCGAGCTCAAGAAGCAGGGAGCGGGCTCCTGATGCGGCCGCCGAGGCGGGACGCGCTCACGCCGTGGCTCTTCCTCGCCCCGGCCCTGCTCCTCTTCGCGCTCTTCAAGTTCCTGCCGATGGGGCGGGCCGTCCAGATGAGCTTCCACGAGGTACGGCCCTATCTGGGCGACCGGTGGGTGGGCACGGCCAACTACCGTCAGGTGGTCACCGACGGGGCGTTCCTCGACGCGATCGGCCACACCCTGGTCCTGGCCGTCGGCCAGACGGGAGGCTCGCTGCTCCTCGGCCTCGCCCTCGCGCTGCTGCTCGAAGGAACCGCGCGCCACCTGTGGATCATCCGCACGGCCGTGTTCCTGCCGACCGTCACCGCCATGGCCGTGGTCGCCGAGCTGTGGCGCATCCTCTACCACCCGGCCGCCGACGGAATCGTCAACACCCTGCTGGGCTGGTTCGGGGCGGCGCCCTCGCAGTTCCTCAACAGCCCCGACAGCGCCCTGTGGTCCGTGATGACGGTCGGCGTCTGGCGCGGAGCCCCCTACGACATGATGATCTTCCTGGCGGCGCTCGCGGGCGTGGACCGAAGCCTCTACGAGGCCGCGGCGGCCGACGGCGCCGGGGTGTGGCGCCGGGTCTGGCACGTCACCCTCCCGGCCCTGCGCCCGGCCTTCCTCATCCTGTCCACCCTCGCCGCCATCCGCGGCCTGCGCGTCTTCACCGAGATCTTCCTGCTCACCAACGGCGGCCCCAACGGCTCCACCGAGGTGCTGATGACCCTGATCTACAAACTCGGCCTGGAGCGCAGCGAGCCCGGCGTGGCCGCCGCCGGCTCCATGGTCCTGCTCACGGCATCGGTGGGCCTGACCCTGGCCGTCCGGCTGGGCAGCTCCCGGACCCGGACCCGGACCCGGACCCGTACCCGCGTCGGAAAGGAAGCCCCGTGAGCCGCCTGGACACCGCCCTCGGCCTGGAGGCCCGGCGCGGCGCGGTCGCCCTCGTCGTCAAACTGCTGCTGTACGCCCTGCTCGTACTGGTCTTCGCCGGCCCCCTGCTGGCGCTGCTGACCAGCTCCTTCAACCGGACGGCCGACCCCACCTCACTGACCCTGCTGCCGACCCGGCCCACGCTCGCCAACTTCGAGGCCGCCTTCGACCGCGACGTGCTGCGCTACCTCCTCAACTCCTTCCTCGTCGTCGGCGGCGGACTCCTGCTCCAGATCGCGGTGAGCATCTCCGCCGCCTACGCCCTGGCCCGCAAGCGGTTCCCCGGCCTGCGGCTGGTCCTGCTGCTGATCCTCAGCACGATGATGCTGCCCGAGGAGATCCTGGCCGTCCCGCTCTCCCTGGTCCTCTCGGACCTCTCCCTCACCGGCAGCCTCTGGGGAATGATCATCCCGGTCGGCGCGTGGGCCTTCTCGATCCTGGTCACCGCGGAGTTCATGAAGGAGATACCGGTCGAGCTCGAGGAGGCCGCCCGCCTCGACGGCGCCGGAGACCTGCGCATCTTCTGGTCGGTGATCCTTCCGCTGTGCCGGCCGGCGCTCGGAGTCATCGGCATCTTCGGCTTCACCATGATCTGGGACCAGTACATGCTCCCGCTCCTGGTCGCCACCGATGCCCGTCAGTTCACCCTCCCGCTCGCCCTGCGCACCCTGCGCGCCGACGAGGAGGCCGGTGTGGGCGTCCTGCTCGCGTCCGCGCTGCTCGCCCTGCTGCCCAGCGTGCTCGCCTTCATCGCGATGCAGCGCCAGTTCATGCGGGGGCTCACGTCCGGCGCCGTCAAGGGCTGACCGGGGGACCGGCCACGGCCGCTCGTCCTGCCCTTCGTCCGTACCCATCGAACCCGCCTCATCCACGACACCCCTCTCCTCCACCGAATCCACCGCGTTCGCCGCGTCTTCGAGTCCTTCGTACGCTCTTTCGCACCAAGGGGATCCCATGCGCCTGCACGGCCTGCTGTCCTTCCCGCTGACCCCGTTCACCGCCGACGACAAGGTGGACCTGGCGGTCTTCGCCGAACACCTGGAGCAGCAGGTGGCCGCGGGTCCCGCCGGTCTCTTCGTGGCCTGCGGCACCGGCGAGTTCACCGCACTGTCCCAGGACGAGTACCGCGACGTCGTCGCCACCGCGGTCCGCGTGGCCGACGGCCGGCTCCCCGTCGTGGCCGGCTGCGGCGGCGGTCCGCGCCTGGCCCGTGACTTCGCCGCCACCGCCGCCGAATGCGGAGCCGACGGGCTGCTGCTGCTCCCGCCCTACCTCGTCTCCTCCACCCCCGCCGGTCTCGTCGAGCACATCCGCTACGTGGCCCAGGGCACCGACCTGCCCGTCACGGTCTACCAGCGGGCCAACGCGGTCCTCGACGAGGCCGCCGCCCTCGCCCTCCTCGACATCCCCACCGTCACCGGCATCAAGGACGGCCTCGGCGACGTGGACGCGATGCTCCGCCTGGTCACCGCCGTGCGCACCAGCGGCCACGTCCGCGCCGCCGAGTTCGGCTTCCTCAACGGCCTGCCCACGGCCGAACTCTCCGTACAGGCCTACGAGGCCATCGGCGTCGAGTGCTACTCCTCCGCCGTGCTCTGCTTCGCCCCCGACATCGCGACCGCCTTCCACCGCGCGGTGCGCGCCCGCGACGGGCACGCCGTCCAGACCCTGCTCGCCGCCTTCTACCTGCCCTTCGTCGCCCTGCGCGACGAGAGGCCCGGCTACGCCGTCTCCCTCGTCAAGGCCGGCGCCCGCCTGTCCGGCCTGGACGTGGGATCCGTCCGTCCACCCCTCGTGGACACCACCCCCGCACACGAACAGCGGCTCGCCGCCGTCATCGCCCGCGGCCGCGCCGCCCTCGCCACGCTGGAGGTCTGATGCGCGTACGCGAGACGGTCATCACCCCGGTCGCCTTCCCCGACCCGCCGCTGCTCAACTCCGCCGGCGTCCACCAGCCCTGGGCCCTGCGCGCCATCGTCGAACTGCGCTGCGGCGACGGCCTCGTCGGGCTGGGGGAGACCTATGCGGACGCCCCCCACCTGCGGTTGCTGCGCACCGTCGCCCCGGCCCTCACCGGGCTCGACCCCTTCGACACGCACGGCCTGCTGCGCCGCGTCAGGGGCGTCCTGGGCGACCGGGCCGACACCCCCGACCGGCACGGGCTGACCGGCGGGTCCAGCCCGCAGAAGACCACCCTGCGCGTGCTCAGTCCCTTCGAGGTGGCCTGCCTCGACCTGCAAGGACAGCTCACCGGCCGCCCGGTCGCCGACCTCCTGGGCGGCACGGTCCGCGACCGCGTCCCTTACTCCGCCTACCTCTTCTACAAATGGGCCGCCCACCCGGAGCCCGCCGACGGGCGCGACGGCCGCGACGGCCGCGACATCCGTGCCGAGGAGCCGGCGGACCCTTACGGTGAGGCGCTCGACGCGGACGGCATCGTCGACCAGGCGAAGCGGATGGCCGACGCGTACGGATTCCGGTCCCTCAAGCTCAAGGGCGGCGTGCTCCCGCCGGACCAGGAGGTCGAGACGATCCGCGCCCTGCGCGAGGCCTTCCCCGACCACCCCCTGCGCCTGGACCCCAATGCCGCCTGGACGGTGGACACGTCGCGGCGGATCGCCGCCGAGACCGAGGGCCTCCTGGAATACCTGGAGGACCCCACCCCCGGTATCGAGGGGATGGCCCAGGTGGCCCGCAGCGCCCCCATGCCGCTGGCCACCAACATGGTCGTGGTGAGCCCGGACGACATACCGCCGGCCTTCGCCGACCGGGCCGTCGGTGTGGTCCTGGCCGACCACCACTACTGGGGCGGCCTGCGCCGCACCGCGGAACTCGCGGCGATCTGCCGTACCTGGGGCATCGGCGTGTCCATGCACTCCAACAGCCACCTCGGCGTCAGCCTGGCCGCCATGACCCACCTCGGCGGGGCCCTCCCCGAACTGGCCTACGCCGCCGACACCCACACCCCCTGGCAGTACGGGGTGGACGTCGTCGCCGAGCCGCTGCCGATCGAAGGCGGGTCCGTCGCCGTACCGCAGCGCCCCGGCCTCGGCGTCCGCCTCGATCCCGACGCCCTGGCCCGCCTGCACGAGAACTACCTGCGGTGTGGCATCCGGGAGCGCGACGACACCGCGTACATGCGCCGGTTCGACCCCGAGTACCGCAGGAGGCGCCCGCGATGGTGAACCCGACCGACCCGATGCCGACCGACCCGATACCGAACGGTCCGATACCACAGGGCTCGATTCTGAACGGCCCGATACCGGCCGGCCCGACGCCGACCGGCGTGTCCCCGGCCGGTCCCGTGCCGACCGTCTCCGCGCACGCCTACCCCTGGGACGTCCTGGGCGACCCCGCCTTCCCCGACCGGGTCCGCGAAGCCGGCCTGGACGCCGTCACGCTCGCCCTCACCTACCACTCCACCCGGGCCGCCACCCCGCTCCACCCGCACCGCCGGTTCGTCGACGCCCGCCACTCGGCCCTCTACCGCCCCGTGCGGGACCGTGCCTGGGCCGGCCGCCGGCTCGTGCCGGTGGCCGCCGACTGGGTGCCCGGACCCGACCCGGCCGGCGCCGCCGTCGACGTACTCGCCGCCGAGGGCCTTCCCGTCAACGCCTGGCTGGTGCTCGCCCACAACAGCCGCCTGGGTTCCCTCCACCCGCAACTCGCCGTCACGAACTGCTTCGGCGAGGTCTACCCGTACGCGCTGTGTCCCGCCCAGGAGGAAGTCCGGGCCCACTGCGCGGCGCTCACCGCCGAGGCGCTCCGGGGCCTGGCCCCCGGGGCCGTCCACGGGGTGTCCCTGGAGTCCGCGGGCCAGCTCGGCGCCACCCACCTCGGCTGCCACGAGAAGACCGACGGCGCCTACCCGCCCGCCGCCCTGCGCGCCCTGTCGGTGTGCTGCTGCGCCGCCTGCCGCTCGCTCTGGCGCGCCTCGGGCCTCGACCCGGCCGTGGCGGTGGTGCTGCTCCGACGCTGCGCGGACTCCACGGACGGCCTCGCGGTCCCGGCAGACCTGGGATCCGTACTCCTCGCGGCGCGGCACACCGCCGCCGACGCACTGCGCGGGCAGGTGCTGGCCGCCGTACGGGAGACCCTGCCCGGGGCGCGGGTCACCCTGCACGCCCACCCCGATCCCTGGGCCACCGGGCCCTCCCCGGGGCTCACCGTCCGGGCCGCCGAGGAGGTGGACGCCCTGCTCGTCCCCTGCTGGCCGACCGCGCCCGGCACCGCCGACCTGGTCCGGCAGGCGGCGCGGCACGGCCTGCCCGTCGACGCCTACGTCACCGTGCAGCCCCCGGCCGATCCCGGGCTGCTGCCCGCCCACGTACGCCGGCTGCGCGCCGCGGGCGCCAGTCGGCTCAGCCTCTACCACCTCGGTCTGACGGCCCCCGGCCGGCTGCCGCTCCTCGCAGAACTGGCAAAGGAGTTCCGCTCATGACCCGCCCCCGCACCGTCCTCCTCACCGGCGCCGCGGGCGGCGTCGGCACCTTCCTGCGCGCGAGCCTGCCCGGATACGGCTACCGGCTGCGCCTGGCCGACCTGAGGCCGGTGGAAGACCGGGCCGGAGCCGGGACCGCCGGGTCTGTCGGACCCGCCGGCATCGCCGGGTCCGCCGGGTCCGTCCTCTGCGACCTGCGCGACGCCGAGGCCGTGCGGGCCGCGGTGCGCGGCGTCGACGCGGTCGTCCACCTCGGCGGGATCTCCCTGGAGGACAGCTTCGAGGCGATCCTCGAAGCCAACGTCCAGGGCACGTACCACCTGTACGAGGCCGTCCGGCTGGAGGGAGTCCGCCGGGTGGTCTTCGCCAGCAGCAACCACGCCGTCGGCTACGTCCCGGTGACGAGCGGCGCCCGGATCGCCAGCACGGTCCCAGCCCGCCCGGACACCTACTACGGCCTCTCCAAGGCCTTCGGCGAGAACATGGCCTCCCTCTACGCCGACAAGTACGGGGTGGAGACCGTCTCCCTGCGCATCGGCTCCTGCTTCGCCGAGCCGCGCTCGGTCCGGATGCTCGCCACCTGGCTCAGCCCGGCGGACTGCGCCCGCCTCGTGCACGCGGCCCTCACCGCGCCCGACGTGGGCCACACCGTCGTCAACGGCATCAGCGCCAACACCCGCGCCTGGTGGGACCTCGCCTCGGCGCGGGCCCTCGGCTACGACCCGCAGGACGACGCGGAGGCCTACGCCGAAGCCCTCCTCGCCGCCCACGGCCCCCTCGACCCGGACCACCCGGACGCCCGCTACATCGGCGGCTCCTTCACCCGGACGGACCCGCACGGCTCGGGGTGACGCGGGAGCGGACAGCCGCCGGATTCCTCCCGGCAGCGACCAAGTCGTCCTCATAGTGCCTGAAACCGGGTCAGCCGGGGTATCTGTCGGGAGTGCGGACCCACGTCCCCGGCGGGACGTGGGCCCGCATGCCCGACGCCCGGATGCGCGCTGGCTGTTCGCCCGGCCCGTCCCCGTCCGCTACGGCGTGCTGGTGAAGGCTCGGCGGTAGGAGCGGGGCGGGACGCCCCGGCGGCGTACGAACTGCTCGCGCAGCACGGCCGCGCTCCCGTAGCCGACCCGGCGGGCGATCTCCTCGACGGGCAGGTCCGTGGTCTCCAGGAGTTCCTCGGCGCTGCTCAGCCGCAGGTTCCGCAGCCAGGCGTGCGGGGTGGTGCCCGTCGCGGCGGTGAAGCGGCGGGCGAAGGACCGTTTGCTCATCACGGCGCGCCGCGCCAGTTCCGCGACGGGGAGCGGCTCGTGGAGGTGCTCGCGGGCCCATCCGAGCACCTCGGAGAGGCGCTCGTCCTGGCAGTCCTCGGGGACGGGGGTGGCCAGGTACTGGGCCTGGCCGCCATCGCGGTGCGAGGGCAACACCATGTCGCGGGCCACCGCGTTGGCCATCGCGGCCCCGTGCTCCCGCCTCAGCAGGTGCAGGCACAGGTCGAAACCCGCGGCGGCCCCGGCACCCGTGATGATCCGCCCCTCGTCGATGTACAGGGCGTCGGACTCCACGACGACCTCCGGGTGGCGGTGCGCCAGCAACTCGGCGAACCGCCAGTGCGTCGTCGCCCGCCGCCCGTCGAGCAGACCGGCCGCGGCGAGCGCGAACGTACCGACGCAGTGGGCCGCGACCAGCGCGCCGCCCTCGTACGCCGCCGCCAGGGCGTCGAGCACGGCGCGCCCGGGAGGCGTGCGGAAACCGGCTCCGGGAAGGGCGATCACCAGGTCGGCGGCGGCCAGCCGGTCGAGGCCGTGCGCGATCGCGAGCGGGACGCCGAGGTCGGTGGGGACCGGACCGGGCCGGTCGGCGCACAGGGCGAAGTCGAAGCCGGGTACCCCTTGCCCGTGCGGACCGAACACCTCTGTGACGATGCCGACGGCGAGCATGCCGACACCGGGCGGGACGTACGCGGCGACCGTCGTGAAAGGGGGCACGGGACCAGTGTCGCACCGATGGCACGATTCCTGCGATCAGCGGCAGCAGTGCCACTCGTGAACACCCGCCGCCGACAGGAAGGATGGGGGCCATGACGAACACCACGGCAGTCACCGCGACCGGCATCACGACCGACATCACGACCGACACGACGGCGGACATCACGACGGACAGCACGACGCGGACCGAGACCGAGACCGAGACCGAGACCGCGGCGGGCACCGCGACGGACGCACCGCTCGGACGCAGCGCCGTGTACACGATCCTGACCACCGGCTACGTCGGCTCCACCGGCCCCGGAGTCGCCGCCACCGTCTCCTACATCTCCGACGCCGGCCGCCACGTGATCTTCGACCCCGGCATGGTGGCCAGCCACGACGACATCCTCGGCCCGCTCGCCGCACTCGGGCTCGGTCCCGACGACATCACCGACGTGGTACTCAGCCACCACCACCCGGACAACACCATGAACGTGGGCCTGTTCGGCCGGGCCCGGGTCCACGACCACAAGGTGGAGTACCAGGGCAACCGGTGGAACAACCGTGACGCCGAGGGGTACGAACTCACCCCCTCGCTGCGCCTGATCCGCACGCCCGGACACAGTCCCGAGGACATCACCCTGCTGGCCGGCACGGACTCGGGCGTGGTGGCGTTCGCCGGAGACCTGTGGTGGCACTCGGCGGGTCCGGCCGACGACCCGGTCGCGCCGGACCGCGAGGTTCTGCGCGCCTCCCGGCAGCGGGTGCTGGCCACCGCGGACCTGATCGTCCCCGGCCACGGTGGAGCCTTCCGCGCCGACGACACCGTGCCGCTCTAAAGGGAGTTGCGCGGATCCGCGACGCGACCCGGCCCCTTCCATGAGGCAGAATCTCGATCATGGAGCATCCCCGTCCGTTGACCACAGAGGCCGCGGTGAGCGCGATCCGCGCCCTCGCCGACGAGTACCGCCTGACGATGACCGTGACCGAGGACATCGGCGCGGACCAGACTTCGCGCCGCACGTCTGCCGGCGCCTTCGTGACGGTGGATCCCGACGGTTCGCTGCCGCACGAGGCGTTCGTCGAACTGACCGGCGTCCCGGAGGTGAGCGTCCGGCTCTTCCCGGAGGACGACGCGAAGATCACCGTGGACGGCGTCGAGTTCCACGACGTGCCCAAGCGCGCCGTTCCCGCCTTCCTCCGGTCCGTGTACGGCGGACTGGCCTTCACCAAGGGCCGGTTCTTCCCGCCGAGCCGTTGGCTCGTCGTGCCCGTGCCCGGTGACGAGACGTACAAGGAACTGATCGCGTCCGTCACGACGACCGCCTGGCTCACCCGGACCGCCCGCGACTGACGCCCGGTCACGTGACGGGAGCGCCCTGGCCGGGACGGGGCCCTGCGGCTGCCGCGGCGGTGGGGGGGCGGTGTGGGGCGGGGGCGCCTCGACGGGCCCCCTCCGGTGCCGAGTTCAGGCGTGTCCGGGGCCGGTGCGGCGCAGCGCGAGGAGCTGTTGGGTGTGTCCCGGTACGTGGCTCTCGGCGAGGCCGTCGATGAGGCTCGCGAGCGGGATCGGCCGGTCCAGCGCGAGCGCGTCGTTGGACAGGAGGAGCACGGGTACGAGAACCGAGGCGGCCTGCTCGCTGAGGCGGTCGGCGATGCCGCAGAGCACGGCGGCCTGGCTGCGGACGTGATCGGCGAGATCCTCCCTGCCCGAGTGCTCCGCGATGATCCGCTCGAGGTTCCACGGGTCGAGGGAGATCCGGTTGTCGAAGGCGGGCCGCGCCCCGGCGACGACGCCGAGGGCGGTCGCCGAGATCGCGGCGTCGACGCTGAGGACGTGGGCCAGGATCTGGTCGGCGTTCCACCCGCCGTCCTCGGCGTCGCCGAGGCCGGGGACGGCCGCGGCGTCGAGGAAGTGGCCGTAGGCGTCGCGCAGTGCTGTGGTGTCCATGATGCGGTTGCTCCCGCTCAGTCGGGTGGCGTCGGACGTGCGTCCTGGTCGGTCGCGTCGGCCGCCTCGGCCGCCTCGGCGATCTGTTTGATGGTGGCCAGTCGGCGGTCCCAGTCGGTCGCGAGCGTGGCCATCCACCGTGCCGTCGCGTCCAGTGCCGCCGGCCGCACCGTGTACCGGACCTCGCGGCCGACCCGGCTGCCGGAGACCAGGCCGGCGGCGTCCAGGACGGCGAGGTGCTTGACCACGGCCTGGCGCGAGACGGGGAGTTCACCGGCGAGCGTCGTCGCGGTGGCCTCGCGCCGTGCGGCGAGGAGGTCGAGCAGCCGGCGGCGCGTCGGGTCGGACAGCGCGGCGAGGACGTTGTTGACGACCTCGTCGGCGCCGGCGCCGGGACCCTCTTCGCTCACGCGGAGGTCTGTTCCGCGCGTGTCCTGAGCGCGTCGAGTTCCAGGGGCCAGCCCTCGCTGTGATCCTGGAGGTTCCGGGTCCGCAGGTCCTCGGACCCGGCCAGCGCCGCGAAGCCGCTCTCGACGACGCGCAGCCGCGTCTGGTCGCCCTCCTGGGTCAGCGTGAACTCCACGAGGGTGCTGTTGTTCTCGCGCAGCTCCTCTCCGGGAAACGCGCTGGTCCAGCGGTACGCCAGGTAGGTCGGCGGCTCCACCTTCTCCACGCGCACCGGGAATTCGCCGTGCTCGGGGTGGATCGCGATCATCGACTCCCCTTCCCTGGCCACGGTGCCGGGCAGGCTGGCCTTGTCGGCGGCCCAGAATCCGGGCTGGGCCACGAGCGACCAGACGCGTTCCAGGGGTGCCGCGATCAGGGTCTCGCGTTCGATCCGGTCCTCGCTCATGAGCTGACTCCGTTCATCGACGCCCTTGATGTGCAACTCCAGGATTGCACATCAAGGGCGTCGGGCGCAACTCGCAGGTTGCGTCTCGAGGGCCGGGTGGCCTCCAGAGGCCTGCGCGGGCCGGGATCCGGAATTCCGGAGTCCCGGATCCTCGGACCTGCGGTCCCGGCGCCCCGGCTGGCGCTACCGTTGGAGCGCCACGCGAGACTGTGCCCAGGAGGCCCCGATGAGCGAACAGCCGGCCGCCGAACGCCGGCCGCTCGATGCCACCGCCGCCGACGCGGTCCGCGCGTACGCGGCCGGCGAGCGGGCCAAGGCGGACCTCCTGGCGAGCGTCCTGGAGGACATCGCCGCCCACGGATACCCCTCGGCCGAGGGCGGAGTCCCGTGGGAGACCGCCCGCGACGACCACCTCGCGGAGCTCGCCGAGCTCGCCGGCGAGCGGGCTCGTGGCACCTGACGCCGGACCCCGGCGGACCGTGGTGGGGGCGGCCTTCACCTCCCGGGGCTGACGCCGGGCGGCTCGGTTTCGCTCCGACCACGCCCGGCCGGCCGGTCGTCAGCCCTGCCCGTTCCCCGCGTGCTCGGTCCACGGACCGAGCTTCTCCGGGTTGCGGACCGCCCAGATGCGGGTGATGCGGCCGCCGGTGAGGCCGAACGCCGCCACGGTCACCGTGACGCCCGCGTTCTGCGCGACCAGGCCGGGCCGGCCGTTGACCGACCGTTCCAGCAGCGTCAGTCCGGGAGCCGCGTCGGCGATGTGGATCAGGTACTGGGCGATGCGTGCGCTGCCCTCGACCGGACGCAGGACGGTGCCGACCAGGCCGCCGCCGTCGGCGGTCATCGTGGCATCGGGATCGAGGAGGCCGAGGAGGGCCCCGATGTCCTTGGCCTCCCAGGCCTCCTTGAAATGCCGCACCAGACCGGCCTGCGCGGTCTGCGCGGCCTGCGCGGTCTGTCCGGCGGGCCCGGCGGGCCCGGCGGGCCCGGCGGCCGGAACGGCCGGAGCCTGCTCGGCGCGCACGCGTCGACGCGCCGAGGACGCCAGCTGCCGGCAGGCCGCGGGCGTCCGGCCGGCGATCTCGGCGATCTCGGTGAAGGGGTACCGGAAGACGTCGTGCAGGATGAACGCCACGCGTTCGGCCGGTGTCATCGACTCCAGTACGACGAGGAAGGCCATGTTCACCGACTCGTCCAGGGTGATCTGGTCGGCGGGGTCGGCCGGCCCGACCCCGCCCGCGGGCCCGCTGACCCACTCCGTACGGTCGGGCAGCGGCTCGGGTATCCACGGGCCGACGTAGCGCTCGCGCCGGACCCGTGCCGAGCCGAGCGTGTCCAGGCAGATGCGGCCGGCCACCGTGGTCAGCCAGGCTCCGGGCGACTCGACGGCTTCCTGCCGTTGCCGTGACATCGCGTACCAGCGGGCGTACGTCTCCTGCACGGCGTCCTCGGCCTCGGCCAGCGAACCGAGCAGCCGGTAGGCGAGGTTGATCAGCCGGCGCCGCTCGCCGACGAGCACGCCGAGGTCCGGCACGGACCGGTCGTCCACCGGCACGGATGGGGTGTTCATGGTGACGACCGCTCCTCGGTTCTTCTCGTCCGCCGCTGCCGCTGCCGCTGCCGCCGCTGCCGCTCCAGCGCCCCTGACGAAACTCCGCGCCGGCCGGCGAGGTTGGCGCTTCGCCTCACATTTCGCGGGCCCGCGTCGTCGGACTACCGAGACACTACCGATCCACCGCCGCGAGGCAGAAGAGGGGACCGCGTCATGGCGACACAGACGACGGCAGAGCAGGGCAGATTCACCTTCGTGCAGGTCGCGGTGGCGCTGCAGACCTTGGCCGTCTTCTTCCAAGCGGCCACCGCGGGACTGCTGTTGTCCTCGCCCCACGGCGAGGTCCTGCACGGTGTCGGAGCCCGCGTGATGTACGGCGCGTCCATGCTGTACGTGCTCGCCGCGGTCCTGGCGTGGCGGCCGGGCGGTGGCTCACCCCGCCCCATCCTCTACGCGTCGGGCTTCCTCGTGCTCGCTTCGGTGCAGGTGGTGCTGGGCATCGCGCGCGTGCCGTCGGTCCATGTCCCCCTGGGCGTGCTGATGTTCGGCCTGAGCGTGCTGGCGCTGTTCCGGTCGCCGTCCACCCGTGCGCCCGGAGGCGCCGGCACCCGGCGGTAGTCGCCGCGCGGAAACGCGCCGCGCGAAACGCTGCCGGAACCGCCACCGCGGGGATGCGCGCGTCCGTCTGACGGCGCGCGCGTCCGTCCGGCGCGGGGCCACCGCTCCACGGCGCCGCACCGGCCCGGGGTCGTCCACCAGCCATTTCTCCGAAATTGGCCATGCCGTCGGGCCCGGTCACCCTGCACACTCACCTCATCGGCCCGGAACGAGGCCACCGGAACCATATGGAGGCGAGCGGAATGCAGCAGGAGACCACCGACGGCTACGGGCGCGGGACGGAGCGCCGAGCGGTGGCAAGCGTCGGGGCTCCCGCGAGACCCGGTGCGCGCCCGGCCGTGCCCCCGCTCTCCTACGTCCGCTTCGGTGAGCGGCCGTTGCGCAGACTGCCGCAGCTGTTCATCGGCCTCGCCCTGTACGGGTTCAGCCTGTCGCTCATGGTCCGGGCCTCGCTGGGCCTGAACCCGTGGAGCGTCCTGAACGACGGCCTGGTGCGCCACACGTCCCTGAGCTTCGGCACGATCACCGCACTGGTCGGCGCGGTGGTGCTGCTCCTGTGGATACCCCTCAAGCAGAGGCCGAAGTTCGGCACCGTCGCGAACATCGTCGTCCTCGGGTTCTCCTCCGACCTCGGACTCTGGCTCGTCCCCGAGGAGCTCGGGCTCCCCACCCGGATCGGTCTGCTCGTCGGCGGGATCCTCCTCAACGCGCTGTCCATCGCCGTCTACGTCGGCGCACGCTTCGGCCCCGGGCCCCGGGACGGCCTGATGACCGGAGCGTCCGCCCTCACGGGACGCTCCATCCGCTTCATCCGCACGTCCATCGAGATCACCGTGCTCGGCGTGGGCTGGCTGCTCGGCGGCACCGTGGGCGCGGGGACGGTGCTGTACGCACTCGCCGTCGGCCCGGTCACCCAGTTCTTCATGCCGCGCTTCGCCTGCACCAGCTCCGAGGAACGCGCCGCCGCCACGACACCCCGCGAGCCGAGGACGGACACCGGCGCGCACTGAATCCACCGCGTCGCCGGTCTGCCGCACCCCACCACCATCCGGGGCGCCCCCGGGCGGGACCGCGGTGCAGGTGGAGCAGTCCGGCTGCACGCGGGGGGCGGGCATGGTGGGATCTGCCAGGTGAAGGATCCCTTTGGCTGTGACGAACCGGCTCTCCTGGCCTCCTCCGGAACGACGGACCGGGCGGCGGCGCGCCGCGCCGTGGCCTCCCGCGCCGTCGATCCCGGAGATCTGGCGCTGCTGCTGGACATGCTCGGCCTGCGTCCCGAGGACGACCCGCACGCGTACGGCGCGCGCCGGGGCCGGCGGGGGGCCGACGCGCAGGCGCCGGCACCGGCGCGGCCCGGTGCCGTGCCTCCGTGACGGTGCCCCGTCCGACCGGCGCCACGTCCCGCACCCTGCCGCACCCTCCCGCGGCCTCCCGCACCCTCCCGCGGCCGGTAAGGGCTGGTCCGGGCGGGCGGTCTCTCGTGTGTCCCGTGCCGGAAGCGGGATCTTCCGCGTCCGTGGAGCGATGGTGGTGCCGGTGCCTGCCCGGCCGGTGCTCCTGTCCACCCCGGCGGCGTCCGCACACCATGCCGCCCCGCACGCGTCCACCGGTGTGGGGGCTGAACCGTGTTGCCCGTCCCCAGGCTCCGGCCACGAGCGAACCGAGGTATGTCATGAGCAGCCCGATCGGCCTCTCGGAAGGCTCCCGTGAGGCCCTTCAGCACCTGAGGGAGACACGGGAGATCAACACGGTGATCCTCCTCCTCGACGAAACCCCGGGGATGCTGATGCTGGAGGTGGAGGTGGAGGGCAATCTGACGCAGGACGAGCTCGTTTCGGCCCTGCCCGCGGACGAGGCGCGCCTGTTCGTCCACGAACTGTCCTTCGCCGCCCCGGACGGCGCCCGCCGGCACGAACCGCTGCTGGTCTTCTGGATGCCGCCGAACGCGAAGGAGCGGGAAGAGGCGTACACGGCCGGCTACACCGCCCTGAAGGAATACCTCCTGGACGTCCGCGTCCACCTCACGGCCCGGCAGACGCCGCAGCTGGCGTACGAAAGGCTCGTCGCCCTCGCCGGCTGACCGGGCGGGGGCGCCGGCCGCTCAGGCCAGGACGGACGGCCGGCCCGGGTACGTCCCGGCACCACGTCCACGCCGTCGGCGGCGGCACCCCCCTCACGCGCGTCGCCACCTCCGAGGACGCTGACGGCGGCGGTGGCCCGAGCTCACGCGGGGAGGCTGAGCAGCATCAGGGGGCTGCTGGTCGGCTGGGGCGAGCCGCCCTCGGGCTCCAGGGTCAGTCCGACGGCGAGTGCCCGGCTGGGATCCCCTTGCATGACGCGGGCACCGTCCTGGCGCATGAGACCCGCGGGGCGCATGGTGCCGTGGTCGTCGAACCACAACTGGTACGTCTTCCCGGCGGGCGCGGGCGGCAGCCCGGCGGCGACGAACACGGACTTGTTCAGCTTCGGGGAGGTCACCACGGAGGTGGTCGCCCCGCCGCTCGTACGGCCGTGCACGGTCCGCGCGTCAGCTGCGGCCAGCACGGCGGACACCTCCCTGACCTGCGCCTCGGCGTGCTGGGCCCGGGTCCGGTTCTCCTGGTGCTGCCACACGGCGATCCCGCCGAAGGCGGCGGCCGCGGCGATGCTGGCCGCGACGACGAACGGACCGAGCCGACGCGGCAGGAGCCAGGGAGGGCGGGCCGGCCGGTCCGGGCGGGTGTGCGGGGGCAACTGGCGGACGCCGTCGACCGCCCGCATGACCGAAAGCTTCAGATCCGGGGGTGCGGGCGCACTCACCGCGGCCGCCAGCCGGGCGGTCGTCGCGGCGAAGCCGGCGACCTCACGCGCGCAGTCGGCGCACTCCTCGAGATGGGCGGCGTAGGAACGGCGTTCCTCTTCCGGGAGCGTGTCCAGGGCGTACGCGCCGGTGAGGGCGTGCAGGTCTTCGTGTTGCCGGTGCTTCTTCACGTGGTCACCCCCATGCAGTCGCGCAGCCGGATCAGCCCGTCGCGCATTCTGGTCTTGATGGTCGGAAGCGGGGACCGCAGTGTCTCAGCGACCTCCCGGTACGTCATGCCCTGGTAGTAGGCCAAGGTCACCGCCTGGCGCTGCAGTTCGGTCAGCCCGCGCATGCACCGGCGTACCTGCTCGCTCTCCAGCCGGGTCTCGACCTGCTCGGCGACCTCGTCGAACGGCCGTGCCTGATCGCGCGCGGCCGTGGCCTTGTCGCGGTTGGCGGAGGCTTGCGCGGACCGGACCCGGTCCACCGCCCGCCGGTGCGCGATCGTCGCCACCCATGACATCACGGAGCCCTGCGCGGGGTGGTAGCGGGCGGCCTGGCGCCACAGGTCGATCATCACCTCCTGCGCCACCTCCTCCGACTGCGCCCTGTCCCGCACGACCTTGACGACGATCCCGAAGACGGTGTTCGCCACCGCGTCGTAGAGGACGGAGAAGGCGTTCTTGTCGCCGCGGCCCACCTGTTCCATGACGTCCTCCAGCCGGGGGCCGCCGGAATCGGTGCCGCCGGATTCGGTGCCGCCGAAGTACGGCTGCTGCCTCATCGGCGTCCCCTCCCACGTCCTCGGGCCCACAGCGGTGGCCCGGTGCCGAGGTGGCCGTCCTGGTGCATCCATGGCATGAACAGTCCTTAACTGGCGGACGGTAGACCGGCCACTACTCCGTGTAGGGCCGGTGGCGGACATCGTTCCGGTGTTCCTGAACGTCCTTCGTAGTGGCCACGGCCGCGGATTGCTCCGGGTCTCGGCCAATCTTGCGGTCATCGGTCATCCGATCGGGGGAACCGGGCGCCTCCCGTCCGCGCGGGGCCCGGCGGCCCGGCGGACGGCAAGTCCCCGGCAAGAAGCACCAATCCGCCGTACGGAGCACACCGAATGGCCGGTGTGAGCACCTTCCGTACCTCCCTGACCCGCGGCGCACTGGGCGCCGTGTCCGGCCTGCTGTCCGCCTTCGCGGCCCTGGCGGTGGCCGAGTTCGTCGCGTCGCTGGTGCGGCCCCAGGCCGGACCGGTGACCGTGGTCGGTGGCGCGGCGATCGACCGGACGCCGTCCGCACTGAAGGACTACGCGATCCGGACGTTCGGCGAGAACGACAAGTTCGTACTGCAGCTCGGCATCCTGTCCGTCCTCGGTCTCCTCGCCGTGGTCCTCGGCGTCGCCTCGTCGCGTTACCGCCGCTCGGGAGCCGCGGGCGTTCTCCTCTTCGGTGCCGTCGGTGCGGCCGCCGCGCTCACCCGCCCCGACGCCCAGGGCCTGGCGGACGCCCTGCCCTCCCTGGCCGGGGCGGCCGCGGGCGCGGGCGTCCTCTTCCTCCTCGCCGGGAAACCCGCCTCCGGCCCTGGCTCGCGGCCCGGTACCGGCCGCCCCGGCTCGGTCTTCTCGCGCAGGGGCTTCCTGCTGGCGGCGTCCGTCACGGCCGTGGCCGCCACGGGGGCCGGGGCCGTGGGCAGGGCGCTGGCGGGGCGGCGGGGCGAGGGCGCCGTGGCCTCCCGGGCCGCGGTCACTCTGCCCGCCCCCGCCTCGCCGGCGCCCGCGCTGCCCTCCTCGGTGCGGCTGAAGGTGGCGGACATCAGCGCCTTCACCACGGCGAACGACGACTTCTACCGCGTGGACACGGCGCTGGTGGTGCCCAAGGTCGATGCCGGCACCTGGCGGCTGAGGATCCACGGCAAGGGTGTGGCGCGGCCCCGTACGTACACCTTCCACGAGCTCCTCGCACGCCCCCTCATCGAGCGGGACGTCACCTTGACCTGCGTCTCCAACGAGGTCGGCGGCCCCTACGTCGGCCACGCGCGCTGGCTGGGCGTACGCCTGGCCGATCTGCTGGGCGAGTGCGGTGTGACACCGCCGTCGCAGGGCGGACCGGCCGACCAGCTGGTGGCCCGATCGGTCGACGGCATGACCCTCGGCTCCCCGGTCGAGGACGTGATGGACGGCCGGGACGCGATGCTGGCCCTCGGGATGAACGGTCAGCCGCTGCCCTTCGCCCACGGCTTCCCGGTGCGGATGCTCGTACCGGGTCTCTACGGGTACGTCTCGGCCTGCAAGTGGATCGAGGACATCCAGCTCACCACCTTCGACGCGTACGACGCGTACTGGGTCAAGCGCGGATGGGCCCGCAGGGGACCCATCAAGACGCAGGCCCGTATCGACACCCCCAGACCCTTCGCCCGCCCGGCGGCCGGAACGGTGATGGTCGCCGGGGTCGCCTGGGCCCAGCACCGCGGCATCAGCCGGGTCGAGGTCCGTGTCGACGACGGCGCGTGGCGGGACGCCGACCTCGCCGCCCAGGCCGGCCCGGACACGTGGCGCCAGTGGTCCTACCCGTGGAAGGCCGACCCCGGCGGCCACACCCTCACGGTGCGCGCCACCGACGGCACCGGACAGGCGCAGACCGAAGAGCGCACCCGGACCGTCCCCGACGGAGCGAGCGGCTGGCACAGCGTGTTCGTGACCGCGGGATAACCCAAGACCGCCATACCCCCAACCGGCCCCCGGACCGGACCCCCCACCAGCCCCCCAACCGGCCCCCCGACCAGCCTCCCCCCACCAGACCACCAGACCGCCCGTCCCGACAACACGGCGGGCCGGGACAGAAGTTCACGCATCCCTTCCCGAAGTCCAGCAAACCGATCAGGAGATATCCCTCATGACCAGTACTCCTCGCCTGCGCCGTACCGCCCTCGCCGTCGCGGCGGCCGCCCTGCTGCCGTTCGCGCTCACCGCCTGCTCGGACTCGGGGAACGACGGCGCGTCGGGTTCCTCCGCCGACCAGGGCGCCGCCGCCTCCGCCGCCTCCGCCCCCTCGCAGCCCGATGCCGCGGCCGCGTCGACGGCGCCGGACGGGCCGTTCGGCCCGGCCTGCTCGGGCGTCCCGAAGGACGGTGCGGGCAGCTTCGACGGCATGGCCAAGGACCCGGTCGCCACGGCCGCCTCCAACAACCCGGCGCTGTCCACCCTGGTGGCCGCCGTCAAGAAGGCCGGCCTCGTCGACACCCTGAACAACGCGAAGGACATCACGGTGTTCGCGCCGACCAACGACGCCTTCGCCAAGATCCCGAAGGCCGACCTGGACAAGGTCCTCGCCGACAAGGCCATGCTCACCAAGATCCTCACCTACCACGTCGTGGGGGAGCGGCTCACCCCGAAGCAGCTGGGGAACGGCTCCTTCGACACGCTCGAGAAGAGCAAGATCGCCACCAGGGGATCGGGTGAGACGTACGAGGTCAACGAAAGCTCCAACGTGGTCTGCGGCGACGTGAAGACCGCCAACGCCAATGTCTACATCGTCGACACCGTCCTGATGCCGAAGTAGCCACACGGCCCCTGTGACGTACAGGGCGGGCCGGAACCCCACCTCGGGCGTTTCCGGCCCGTCTCGGCGTGCGGGCGGGGGCGTGGCCCCCCGCTCGGGTGCCGGGACCGGCACGGTCCGAAAGAGACGGCCTAGCCGAGAACCGCACCGGCGCGGGCGGAGACGTCGGCGCGGCCGCCCGGGAGGCCCGCGGGTTCGGCGAGGCGGGCCGCGAGGCGCATACGCAGTTCCCCCGCGGACCGCCGGACCTCGTCGGACCACGCCTGGTCGTCGAGCACGCCCAGGAGAATCATCAGGGCCCGGCCCTCGTCGCCGCTGATCAGCTTCAGCCGCGGCTCCGTCACTCCGTCGAGGAGTACCTCCAGCATCTCTTCCATGGAGGGATCAACGCCGCACGGCCCGGCGCGTCACCCGGTCCGGGCCGGTGATCAGCCGGTCATGCCGAGTGCGTTCTCGGGACTGCAGAACGGGCACGGCCCGACACCCTCGGCGAGCAGGCGCCGGGCCTCCTCGCGGGTGATCGCCTTGCCGTCGGCCATGGAGCAGTCGCCGATGTGTACGGACAGTGCCTCCGGGCCGTGCCCCGTCCGGACCGCCTCCAGCTTCCAGTCCGGCGCCGCGGGCACGGGGGCCGCCCGGCGCGGTGCGCGGGCGGCCAGCTCCGCCTCCAGGGCGCGGATCGTCCGCTCGGCCTGTCGCTGCTGCCAGGCGAGCCAGGCCCGCACGGCCCGCCAGCTCTCCAGGCGGGCTTCGAGGCGGCCGTCCGGCTCCTTCACGACGGCCTCGCCTCGGGGGCCGGTCCCCGAGGACCGGCCGGCCCGGTGGAGGCCGCCCGGTGCAGCTCGACCTGGCCCGCGGTGCTCCAGCCGCCCTGCTCCCAGTAGGGATGCGAGCTGATCAGACAGGAGAGCCGGATGAGCTCGCGCCGCAGCTCCGCCGTGCCCAGGGCGGGCTGGAGGGCGAGCCGGCCGTAGATCCGGATCTGCTGTCGCTTGAGGGTGACCAGGTCGTCAGGGAAGGGGAAGTGCGCCATCCCCTTATTGAATCAGTTGTTCGAATATTTGTGCGAGTCCTGCCCGGAAGCTCCACCGGGCGAGCGTGGCTGTGCATCGAACCTGGCCCCTGCGGTTCGCGACGGGCGGGCGGCTGGAGCGCGGGCGGCATTGTCGTCGGTGAGGAGCTCATGGCCCGGCATCACCTGGAGCTGCCGTTCGCCTGCGTGCCGAGCTCCGCCGCCTGGCTTTGGTCCGACCGGCTGGATATGCCGGTGGTTCGTGCCGGGGTGCTCCGCGGCGCGGCGGAGTCGAGGTTATGAAGGGTGTCGAACGGAATCGGATGGAATCGGATGAAAGTTCGCCATCCGGTCATTCTCGAACACCAACCTCAGGAGTCGCATGATGCGCCCCATCAGAGCGGCCTGCCTCGGCACGGCCACGCTGGTCACCCTCCTCGCCTGCACCCCCGTCGCGGCCGCCGCGACGGACACCGGGTCCCCCCAGGACAGGGACAAGGTCCGGACCATCACACTCCTGGGCGAGGTGCAGCAGCTGACCCGCTTCCCCGTCACCCCCGGCAGCGTCTCGCAGGGCGATCAAGTCGTCGTCCGCTCGGACCTCTTCGACCAGGCGCACAACAAGGTCGGCGAGACCCACGGCACGTGCACCACCACCCGGGGCGGCGCCGATGAAGCGGAGCAGTGCGTCGTGACCTACGTCCTCCCGGGCGGCCAGCTCACGGTGCAGGGAATGTACTTCAACTACATCGACCAGGGTCCCTTCGACAACGCGATCACTGGCGGCACCGGGGACTACAAGAAGGCTCGCGGCTGGGTCCACTCCGACACGATCGCCACGACCCCCAAGGTCGTGAGGCGTTTCACGATCCACCTCGTCTGACGGGCCCGGACGTCCACGGCTCGGCGTGAACACCCCGGGCCGCTCCTCGGCCGGCCGGCCCCGCTCCACCAGCCGCTTCCCCTCGACCGCACCCCCTCGGCTTTCGCCGGTGCCGCTTCCGGGCGGCCGCCGCGACGGAGGTCACAGCGAGGTCGAGCGGGTGCTCGAAGAGGCGGAACGCGCGATGCGGGATCAGCCCCCGGGGGTGCGTTCGACCTCGGAGACCTTGGCGCCGGCGATGTCGGCGAGGGTGCCGTTGGTGATCTCGGCCGCGACCGGTGCGGATTCGCCGACGGAGGACTTTCCCGGGCCGAGGCGGTCGGCGAGGATGCCGGTCGAACCCAGGAAGTCGCCGTCCTTGTCGTGGAATTCGATCCGTGCGAAGTAATCCGCGGCCCCGGGCCCGCTGTTGGTGATCCTGTACGTGACCACGTAGGCGTTCTTGCCCCACACGTCGTGGTCCTGACGGCCTTGGCGGGTGAGGGCGACGTCCTTGGCGAACGCCTTCTTGCCGGTCTCGCCGCACAGGTCGGAGCGCCATGAGGCGAGGAGCCTCGCGCGGTCGGCGGCGGGCATCTTGGGATCCGTGTCCTGGTCGTCCACGAACTTCTCGCGGTCCTTCTCCTCGCCGAGGCACTCCAGGGAGTAGGCGGCGACGACGGACTTGACGGTCTGCGCGTCCGCTCGTCCGAGCTTGGCCCGGTTGTCCGAGACGGCCCAGACGGTGTCCATGAACTTCTTCTCACCGGGCTCCAGCTTCGAGCCGTCGTAGGCGGGGGCCTCCCGTTTCGTGGCCGGCGCGCCCGTCGTGGGGGAGCTCTTGGGGGAGCCCGCGGGGGAGCCGTTCGGTGCGGGGACGCCGGACGTGCCGGTCGTCGCGCCGCCGCAGGACGTCAGGGTGAGGGCCAGGAACGACAGGGTGGCGGCGAGACGCGGCTTCATGGGGGTCCTCGGGTGGCTGGTGTCCGGAGTGCTTCCGGTGGCTGGGGGTCCCCGCCGGGCGGGGATCCTGTGCTGCCCAACGAGTCGGCCCCGGCCGGGTAATCGGCCGTTCCCGAGGAGGCTTCCTCCGCTGCACAGGTCGGTCAGCCAGGATCGCGCGTACGGCCCGGGAAGCGGCCCGTCGCCTGGAACTCGGCGGGTCCGGCTCCCCCTTCAGCCGGGCGGTGACCGCGTGACCGCGCTGGTGAAGCTCTACCCGGCCGCCTACCGCCGGGAGTTCGGCGAGGAGGTCGCCGATGCCTACCGCGAGGCCACCGCGGGCGCGGGCAGGACCGCGCGGATGCGCGAGGCCGTCGACGTCGTCGGACACGCGCCGCGCATGCGGCTCGGGCTGGTTCGGCGGGACGCGCCGGGCGGCTCGTGGCGGCCGTGGCGCCGTTCGCCGTGGTCGCGGTCGGGGTGAACGCGATGCTCTGGGCCAGGCTCACGGGCCCCGCTGGCCGCGTCCGTCGCGGTGAGCGCGTACCGCAGGCGAAGCGGTTCGGCGCCCGCGGCCTGAGGCGCGCGCCGTGTGCGGCGCATACGGACGCCCCCGGCCGCCTTCTCGGCGACCGGGGGCGTCGTGCGCGGGCGCTTCGTCTCACGTGCCGGCCGGTGAGCCGCCGAAGCGGGCGAGGTAGGGGGCCAGGCCGGTCGTGTCCTCGCCCGCCCAGCCCACGTACCCGTCGGGCCGGATGAGGAAGATCCCCTTGCCGTACGGCGCGTACGCCCCGATCCGGTGGACGTGCGTGAACTGCGGGTCCAGCGCCGGCAGTTCCGCGTCCGTTCCGACGGCGAGCAGGGTGAAGTGCGGGCCGCGGAACAGGTCGAAGAGCCTGCCGCCGTCGGGGAGCGGGCCGTCGGGGGCGCGGTCGCCGGCCTCGAGGGCGCCCGCCGCACCCTCGGAGAGCGGGCCGCCCCGGTAGCCCAGGCCGAGTTGGCGGGTGGCCCCGCCGCGCTGTTCCTCGCCGCGGTGGATCCGCGTGGACAGGCCCAGCATCTGCTCGGCGACGGGCTGCCGCTCCTGCTCGTAGGTGTCCAGAAGTACCGGGTCCGCGCCGTGGCGCAGCACCTGGCCGAGCTTCCATCCGAGGTTGTAGGCGTCCTGGACGCTGGTGTTGAGGCCCTGGCCGCCGGCGGGGGAGTGCACGTGGGCCGCGTCGCCCGCGAGCAGGACCCGTCCGGCGCGGAACCGGTCGGCCCTGGCCGCACGCGGCCGGAAGCCGGAGGCCCAGCGGACCTCGGTGACGTCCCCCGAGCCCAGGTGGGTGAGGGCGGCGATCGCCGCGGGGATGTCGAGGTCCTCGGTCCGTGCGACGAACTGGTAGTCCTCGGTGCCCGGCAGCGGGCACAGTGCGGCGAAACCGCCGTCCGCGCCCGGGAAGAGGTGCCAGTGGTCGCGGTCCAGGGCGCCGGAGCGCAGGCGCACGTCGGCGACGACCATCGGAGCGGGGTCCACGGTCTCGCCGGTCATGCCGATGCCCAGGGCCTTGCGGACGGTGGACCGGCCGCCGTCGGCGGCGACCAGGTAGGCGGCGCGCAGGGTGCTGCCGTCGGCGAGGTCCGCGGTCACGCCGTCGGCGTCCTGGCCGACGCCGGTCAGCGCGGTGCCGAAGGCGACGCGGCCGCCGAGGGCGGTGAGGCGCTCGAACAGGATCTCCTGCGTGCGCCACTGGGGGAGCAGCCGGGCGCGCGGGTGGGGCTCGGTGTCCGTGGGGCCGCCGACGTGGCGGTCGCCGAGCATGTCGTGCTCGCCCACGGGCTCGCCGTTCTGCCAGATCCGCCCGAGGGGGGCGGTGGCGCTGGCGGCCAGCACCGCGCCGCCGACGCCGAGGTCGTCGAGGACCTCCACGGTGCGCGGCTGCAGCCCTTTGCCCCGGGAGCCGGGGAAGAGGGTGTCGGCCCCCTCGACGACCAGGGCGTGGACGCCGCGGCGGGTGAGGTCGAGGGCGAGGGTCAGTCCGGTGGGGCCGGCGCCGACGACGAGCACGTCGGGCGTCCCGCTTTCCTTAACGTTGTTAAGTGCGGTCATGGCTACGAGGATCGGCTTAACGCTGTTAAGTTGTCAAGGTGTCGAGAGAACGAGAAGCGAAACCCGAACGGGCCCGGCTCGACCGGGCGGTGGTGGCGGCCACCGCCCTGCGCCTGCTCGGCGACGTGGGCCTGGAAGGGCTGACCCTGCGGGCCATCGCCCAGGAGCTGGACGTCAAGGCGCCCGCCCTGTATTGGCACTTCAAGGACAAACGGGCCCTGCTCGACGAGATGGCCACCGAGATGTTCCGCCGGATGACGGCGGACCTGGAGGCGGCCCTCCGCCCGCCGCGGGACTGGCGCGAAGCGCTGGAGGTCGCGATGCGAGGACTGCGCGAGCACCTGCTGCGCTACCGCGACGGCGCCAAGGTCTACAGCGGCACGCACTTCACGGACACGAGCTACGCAGCGCCCATGGAGGCCCATCTGCGGACCCTGGTCGCCGGGGGCTTCACCGCGGCCGGGGCCGCCCGGGCCTGGTTCACGGCGTACAGCTACACCATCGGGTACGTGATCGAGGAGCAGTCCATGGGCCCGCTGCCCGGCTCGGACGGCGAGGGCTACGACCTGGACGCACGAGCCGAGCGCCTCGCCGAGTACCCGCTCACGACCGAGGCGGGGCCGGAGATGTTCCGCAACCAGGACGAAGGCTTCGAGGCGGGCCTCGCGGCGGTGGTCGCGGGCATCGCCGCGACGATGCTCCCGCCTGCCGGGGGACGGAGCCGACGGTAGGAGGGCCGCCCCGCCCCCCGGCAGGAACAAGAGCAGGGGCGAGAGCAGGAGCGAGATCAGGAACAAGATGAGGAAGAACCGACGTGGTACGGGGGCGAAGTGACGTACCGTTCGATATCGGTGGGACAGGCACGCATGACGCAGGGGGGCGTTCATGTTCGGTTGGGCACTGCTCAGGCTCTGGGGTTCCCTGAGGGCCTCCACGCACTCGGGGCCGCGGCCGCGGGACCCGGTGGCCGCGAGGGAGCGGATCCTGGGTCTCGGCGCGCTCCCCGCCGAGCAACTGCTGCGCACGGTGGACGGGGACCGGACAGCGGAGGACGACGGGCTCACCGCCGACCTCGTCGCCGTCGCGGCCGGGGCGGGCATCAGCTGGCGCGACCGCGAGACGGCCGGGGCGATGGCAGAGGTCCTGGCGGCGGTCGGCCTGGGCATCGGGGCGTCGGGCGGGGGCCGTCGGGCGCTGGAGGAGAGTGACCGCGTCGAGGCCGAATCCCACGTACTGCGCGGGATCGCGGCCGACCTCGCGCGCGAACACGACGAGGCGCACCGGCAGTTCGCCACCGCAGACCACCGGGGTGCCGCCGTGGGAAACCCGATGGCGGTGGCGCTCGGGCGGCTGGGGATGCTCGCGACGGCGGACCACGGCCCGTACGCCGTGCGCGACGGCCAGGACGCGGCGGACCTCGACCCGCGCGGAGTGGACCGCGACCCGGACGCCGTGCACCCCGACTCCGACCCCGACCCCGACGCCGTGGACCGGGCGCTGGCTCCGCTGGGGGACCTGGCACACGGCCCGGCCGTCGACGGGGTGCGCCGCGCCTTACGGGTCCGGGCCTCGGCGCGGGACGCCGCCCGCCGCTCGTGGGACACGGCGGAGCCGGGCCCGGCGCGGCAGCTCCTGGACCGGTGGCTGCGCGAGCACCGCGACGAGGACGTGGACGAGCTGTACCTGGCCCTGCTCTCCGGACTGGTGCGTTCCGTGGCCCGCGAGGACGGATGGACCGCGCCGCGGGCCCGCCTCGTCGACGAGGTCCTCGCCGGGTACCCACGCCTGGCGGTGCTGCAGGAGGCACTGGGAGAGGTCGCCCACGACCTGGACCGGCCGGCGCTCGCGGTCGAGGTCCTGGAACCGCTGCACCGGGACCGGCCCGAGGACGGGCGCACGGCGACGCGGCTCGCACTGTCCTACCGGAGCACCGGCCGGCACGAGGAGGCCGCGGCGGTCCTGCGCGCACAGCTCGGCGACCCGCCCGTTCCCGGCGACGAGGGAACGCTGACCCTCCTGTCCTTCATCCTGAGCGAGCTCGGCTCCCCGGAGGCCGCCTTCTGGGACGCCCATCTCGCCCGCGTCCGCGGGAGCGACAGCGGCTTCGTCGAGATGCTGCCGACCGGCCTGCGCGGCGGATTCGCCCTCCCCCCGGCCCCGTTGCTGGCCCGCTTCGAGGACGGCACGCTCACCGTCGATCCCGCCGCCGCCTCGCTTCCGCCGCACCTGATGCGGGCGCACGTCCTCGCGGCGGTCTGCGAAGGCAGCCCGGACGGCGCCGAGCACTTCGCCGCGCTCGCCGAGCAGGACCCCGAGATGGCCGCCGAGGTCGCCCGGCTGCTCGGCATACCGCTGGACGCGCCGCCGCCCCTGTCGGACCGCGCCGACGTGGACGAGCTCCTGCGGCGTGGCGACGAGCACTTCCAGCGCCGCGAGCTGTCGGAGGCCGCCGCCTGCTACCGACGGGCGCGGGAGCTCGATCCCGACAGCGCCATGGCCCTGCTGTGGCTGGGAGACGTGCACTTCGCCCGGCAGGAGAAGGCGATCGCGCGCGCCTACTTCGAGGAATCCCTGGCCACCGAGGAGACGCCGATGGCCTGGCGCTTCCTCGGCGACACGCTCGCCAACGACCCGCAGACGGTGGAACGCGCCCGCGCCTGCTACGTACGGGCCCTGGAGATGGATCCCGGGTACGGCGGCGCCCGGCAGGGCCTCGCAGCCCTCCCGCCCGCGCCCGCGGACGAGCCGCCGGCGGCTCCCGCGCCGCTCCGCGCACCCGCCCCCGCGGCCGCGCCGGCACCGGAAGCGGACCCGGCCGCGGCGTCCCCCGCGTCCCCCGCGTCCTCCGGATCGTTCCTGCGCAGAACCGCGGACCGGGCGCGCGGTGTCCTGCGCGGGGGCCGGGACCGTACGGACGGTCCCGCCGCCGCCGTCCCTCCGGAGACCGCACCGACGACCCCGGCCCCGCCTCCGCGCCCGGCCGCGGCCCCGGCCGTACCCTCTGCCCCGGCCGTACCAGCCGTACCCGCCGTACCAGCCGTACCCGCTGTTCCCGCCGTACCCGCTGCCCCGTCCCCGGACGGGCGGCAAAAGGATCCGGTGTTCGACCGGTTGTCGGCGTCGGGGATCCAGGCGCACGTGCCCCAGGCGCTCGAAGCGGCCATGCGGGAGCAGAATCCGTCGATCCCCGAACTGCTGGAGTGCGTCGAGGACGACGAGGGGTTCGCGCGCTGGCAGGAGAGGTGGCTGCCCGAGCACTTCGGCTACGTCTACGCGGGGTTGTGGTCACTGTCCTGGCAGTGGAACGCGAAGGCGGGGAACCCCCTGCGCGCGCTGCTCCTGGCCCGGCGCCGGGCGCAGATGACGGAATCCCTCACCAGTCAGTGGGGCGGGGATCCGAGCGAGGGCGCGGGCAAGGCCCTCCTCCTCACCTCCGCTCTGGAGGCCGTTGCCTCCACCCTGGCCGACCTCGGGCGGTACACCGAGGCGTACGAGGAACTCCAGCGCGCCGAAGCGTGGCTGGAGACCGACCGCGTCGAACGGGAGCGGGCGGGACGGCCGCTGGAGGGGCTGCTCGGCCCCGTCCTGGGCGGCAACCCCCGCGTCACGCTCTACGAGGAACTGGCGACGGCCGCTGAACGGTGTGGTGCGGAGCAGGACGCCGAAGCGTACCGGGAGCGGGCCCGGCAATGGAGCGAGGACGTCCCGGGATCCGACCACGGGCGCATCCTCCGGATGCTCTACGAGGCGCACACCAGCCTCGAGCAGGGTGAGGCGGACCATGCGTTCCGGCTCTTCGACCGGGCCCTGCCCCTCGCCGAGCGGGAAGCGGCATGGTCCCCGGTCAAGCAGATCCTCGCCACCGTCCACCGCGTCCGGGCGATGGCCCTGCGCGACCTGGGGCTCCACCGCACCGCGCTGCGGCACATGGCCGAGGCCCGCGGTCACAACGCGGGCAACGCCGACCGGCTGGCGAGCGACTGGATGGTCACCGCCGACATCCTGGGCAGGCGCTCCGGCCTGGGAGATCCCCTGGAGGCGTACGAACACGTCCTGCACCTGTCCGGGGTGCCCGGCCGGGACGGCGATCCCCTCCTGTGGCGGCCGCGCCGGGTGCCCGGCGGACCGGTCCGCATCGAACACCCCGAACGGGCCTGGCCGGTCATCGCGCCGATGGCCCGCGCCGCCTGGGGCGAGGGGGATCCCGAGACCGCCACCGCCGTACTCGAACTCGGCGTCGACCTGGCCGACCTGGTGCGCACCCTGCAGACCGACCCGGCACTGCGGCGCAGCATCCAGGACGAGCGCGCGGAGGCGTACGAACTGCTCACCCGCTACCGCATCGACGGCTACGGAAGCACCGAGGCGGCCTTCACGGTCTCCGAACGGCTGCGCGCACGGTCCCTGCTCGACGCCCTGAGCACCTCAGCACTGCGCGCGCCCGCCGACGCGCCGGCCGAACTGCTCGCCCGCGAGGCGGACCTGCTGCGCGAGCGGACCGCCGTGGAGCGGGCGCCGCGCACCGACTGGGCCCTGCACCACGACATCGGACGGAAACTGTCAGCGGTGTGGACCGCCATCGCCGACCGGTGCCCGGCGGCCGAGGAGTACGTCGCCATCCGCCGCTCCGAGGTGACCACGCCGGCCGCCGCCCTCGCGGAACTCGCCGGCGAACGGGTCGTGGTGGCCTCGTACGCCCAGCTCGGCGAGGGCCGCACCGTGCTCTTCACCCTTGACCCGCGCACGGGCCTCGCCGTCACCGACATCGACGCGGACGGCGACCGGATGCTCCGCTTCATCGCGGACAACCTCGGCAGCGCCGGGCAGGTCGCCGAGATGGCCATCGACATGCCGGGCCTCTTCCAGCAGATGCTGAGCCCGCTCGTCGCACCGCTGACGGGGCTGACCGCCCCCGGGGACACCGTGCTGATCTGCCCCACCGGCGCGTTGCACAACGTCCCGTTCCACGCCCTGTCACCCGACGGCGGAGCCACCCTCCTGGACCGCAACCCGGTCGGCTACCTGCCCAGCGTGTCGCTGCTGCGCACGCTCGGCCACCGGACGGCGGGCGACGGCCGCGGGGCCGTGGTCCTGGGCGACCCCGGCGGGGACCTGCCCCATGCCCGCACCGAGGCGCGGCTCCTCGGAGCCCGGCTCGGCACCGCGCCGCTGATCGGCGCGGCGGCCACCCGGGGGCGGGTGCTGCGCGACATGTCCGGAGCGGACGTCCTGCACGCCGCCTGCCATGCCTTCTTCGACCCCGACGACCCGCTCTCCTCCGGCCTGGTCCTCGCCGACGGCGTGCTCACCGGCCACGACATACTCCGGCAGGACTGGCACGGGGTCCGGCTGGCCGTACTGTCCGCCTGCGAGACGGGCCTGGGCCGCACCGGCCGCACCGACGAGGCGCTCGGCCTCAGCCGGGCCCTCCTCCTCGCCGGTGTCCGGTCGCTGATCATGAGCCTGTGGCGGGTGCCCGACGCCACGACCGCGGTGATCATGGGGGACTTCCACGACCTCACCCTGGCCGGCGAGCCGCCGGACCGGGCCCTGCGCACCGCGATGCTGGCCGCGCGCGACCGTCCCGGCGGCGAGCGGCTGGACCGATGGGCCGCCTTCTGCCTGCTCGGCGAATGGCGTGCCCCCCACACCTCGGGAAAGGGAGCCACCCATGCCGGACACCGCCGGAACGGCTGAACTGTCGGAACACCTGCCGCCGGGCTTCGACCTGCTCGGCCTGATCGCGCCGGTCGTGGAGGAGGAGGCGGCCGACCGGGCCTACGAGAAGGTCGACGAGGCGACCGTCCGCCTGCTGCGCCGCGAGACCCGGATCGGGCTGGCCCGGGGTGAAGTCACCACCGTGGACACCGGGGAGCCCGGCATCCAGGGGTTCGACATTCCGCTGATCTGCGTGGTCCAGGCGCATCCGGAGTGCACCGTGCGCTGGTCGCGTCTGGTGCTCGACCTCTCGCCGTCGCCGGGGGCTTCGGTCGCCGACATGTCGCCGACGCTGGTGGAGGGCGAAGAGCCCATCGAGATCGAGACCAGCGTGGGAGCGAGCCTCACCTTCAGTGCGGCCGGCGCCGCCCTGGGCGCGGACCTCACTCCCCAGATGATGCGACGGCGCACCGTCTACTGCCCCCGCATCACGTCCTCGGGCATCGGATTCACCACCGCCTACTGGGATTTCCACGCGTCGGACCGGGAGTTCCTGCACGTCAACGAGGAGTTGAGGCTCCTGGTGCGGGCCCCGGCCGGATCCGCCGTCGACGCCGTGGTGACCCTGCGCACGCGTATCGTCCCCCGCGGTCTGGGCCGCGTCGTCCGCCTCTCCGGCAAGCTCGCGGGCTTCGAGGGCACGTGCAGGCTGGCGTAGCCGGCGCCGGCGTGCGGCCCGAAGGCGTCAGTCGGCCGGGAGGATCCGCACGCCGAGCGCCGTGAGGTGCCCGAGCACGGCGCCGCGGGGGTCGGCGTCGGTGATCAGTCCGCTGACCCCCTCCCACGGCAGGACGCGGAACCGTGCGGCCGTGCCGATCTTCTCGGAGGAGGCGAGGACGTAGGTCTCCGCCGCGCGTGCGGCCAGCGCGCGCTTCATCGCCGCCTCCTCCGCGTCGCCGGTGGTCAGTCCCGCCTCGGGATGGACACCGGCGACACCGAGCAGGCAGAGGTCGGCGGAGACGTTCTGGGCGGCCTCGACCGCGACGGCACCGCAGGCGACCGCCGAGTGCTTGAACACGCGGCCGCCGAGCAGGAAGAGCTCCGCCCGCGGATGGTCGAGCAGGGCCGCGGCCACGGTCGGGCTGTGCGTGATCACGGTGCAGGCCAGGTCCTGCGGGAGCGCGCGGGCGACGGCGAGGGCGGTGGTACCCCCGTCCAGGATCAGCGTGGCGCCCGGTCGCACCAGCCCGGCGGCCACCGCGGCGACCTTCCGCTTGCCATCGGTGGCCACGGCCTGGCGGGCGGAGTAGTCCGCCGCGGCCGGCGAGACGGGGAGAGCCCCGCCGTAGACCCGCTGACACAATCCCTCGGCCGCGAGATCGCGCAGGTCACGCCGCACGCTGTCCTCGGAGATCCCCAGCTCGGCGGCGACGTCCTTGGCGACGACCTTGCCCTCGCGGGCGAGCAGCCCCAACAGGTGTTCGCGCCGTTCAGCAGCCAGCATCCGCATTCTCTCCTGTTCTTGCATGTTTCTGCATGTATCGTAGCGCCTCATGACCGACCATCCCACGTTCTCCCGACCCGGCATCGAGACCCCCGACCACCGCGGCCGCACCGGCCTCGACCGCGCCGGCCGCGACCTGGAGCGCAACCCCGGCGTGGTGGTGCGCGACGTCGAGCTCACCTCCCAGGGCTGGCACGTGCTGCGCCGCACCACCTTCGACTACCGGCGCCGCGACGGGCGCTGGATCACCCAGCGGCACGAGACCTACGACCGGGGCAACGGCGCGGTCGTCCTGCCCTATGACACCGGCCGTCGCTGCGTCCTGCTCACCCGCCAGTTCCGCTACCCGGCCTACGTCAACGACCACCCCGACGGCATGCTCATCGAGGCTGCCGCGGGGCTGCTCGACGCGGACGATCCGCAGTCCGCCGTGCGGCGCGAGAGCTCCGAGGAACTCGGTGTCGACCTCGGCCCGCTCACCCACGTCCTCGACGCCTATATGAGCCCCGGCTCGGTCACCGAGCGACTGCACTTCTTCGCCGCCCCCTACACCCCGGCCGACCGGACCGGGGCCGGCGGCGGACTCGAGGAAGACGGCGAGGACATCGAGGTGCTCGAAATCCCCTTCGTCGAAGCCCTCGCCATGATCCGCGACGGACGCATCACGGACGGCAAGACCATCCTGCTCCTGCAATGGGCGGCCCTGGACGGACCGTTCGCCCCCGGGGCGGCCGTCCACTGACCACGGCGCCGGACCGCGCGCACCGTCCCCCGGGGGCCGGCCCGGCCGGCTGCGGTGAGGCAGTGACCTGCGTGCCCGGCGCCCGGCGCGTGCCCGGTCCCGGTCCCGCGAGCGGCACGTACGTCTTCATCTCCTGCGGAATCCGGACAGGAGGTGGGAATGCCGCCATTTCCCACGGATCCGGCCACTGCGGGGTCAGCCTGGGGCTACACAAGAACAAGGGGCGGTCGTCCGCTGCCCCGGTGGACGTTCTGGTGGGGGGCTGGACGCTGTGCTGACGATCAACGTCGCGGTATTGCTGGTGGTCATCGTCGTCCTGCGGCTGCGCCGCCGTACACAGGCCCGCAGCCGGTCCGACGAGAGGATGACCGTGCTCATCGTCCTGGCGCTGGGCATCATCCTCGCTCCGACCGAGGTCGGCCAGGACATCGCCGCCTTCCTGGGGCAGCTCGTCAGCACCGTCTCCCAGGCAGCCCAGTGACCGCGCCGACCGCGGCCTCGTACCGGAACGCTGCTTCCCGTCCGGGGAGGCGTCGTTGAGCGGGCGTCGTCGTCCTGTCCGGCGTCCTGTCCGGCGTCCAGGCCGGCGTCCCGGCCGGCGGCCGCGGCGCCGGAGGAACCCGGGCCTGGAGCAGGTGGTCCTCGTCGCTCTCGCGGCCGTGGTCGTACTGAGCCTGGCGGCCGCCGCGCTGCGGTGGCTGGCCGCACACCCCTGGACCGTGGCCGCCGCCCTCGCGGTGGCGGCCGCGGCCGCCGCGGCCTGGAGGTGGCGGCGCACGGAGGCCGCCCGGCGCGACCAGGTCCGGGCGCACGGTCTGCGGTACGCGCTCGGACACCTCGACGGCCTGCACCACCGGGACTTCGAGTTCGCGGTGCGGGACCTGATGCGCCGCGACGGCTGCGCCGACGCACGGCAGGTCGGCGGGCGCGGCGACAACGGGGCCGACGTCAAAGCCACCGACCCCTACGGGCGCCGGTGGGTCATCCAGTGCAAGCACCGGAAGGCCGGCTGGTCGGGCAAGCCCGTCGGCACGCCCGACCTCCACGTTCTCAACGGCACCGGCAGGCAGGTCCACCACGGCGATGTCCTGGTCATGCTCACCAACGGCCGCATCACCGACAACGGGGCCCGGTTCGCGCAGTCCCAGCGCCTCCACCTGGTCGACCGCCGCCTCCTCGCCGAGTGGGCCGCCGGATCCCGCCCCCTGTGGGACCTCCTGCACGCCCTCCCTCCGACGGGCCGGCAGGCCGGCCCCTGAGCGCTTCGGGGACGGCAGCGGAAAGCGGCGGTCGTCCGCCCTCCGGCCTCACGCCTCTGATCTGAGGGCATCGTCGAACGGTCACCCGCGGCGCGGTGGCGACGACGGGGGAGCGGGACACGGGGGAGCGGGTCACGGGGAAGCGGGCCACGGGACCGTGGTCTCGGCTGCGCCCGCGTAGTCGACGCCGGGCACGTCCCAGCCGTACAGCCGGCCGACCTGGTCGCGGAACCAGCCGGTGTCCGCGCTGGCGGCAAGGGTGTCGGCGTCGACCCGGTCCCACGCGGCGCGGACGGCCGTCTGGACCCCGGGATCCATCTCCCAGTCGTCCAGCCGGACGCGGCCCCGGTCGTCCAGGCCGAGGGCGGCGTCACCGACGAGCCGGGACCACAGGTCCGCTGCCTGGTCGACGGTGCCCCGCCATCCTTCACCGGTGACCCGGTGAAGGATGCTGGTGTAGAGCGCGATGCTCGGAATGGCGGTGGAGGCCTGGGTGACGGCCGCGCCCGCGACGACGGTGTAGGCGTGACCCGTGCCCCGCAGCCGTGAGTCGAGGGTGCGGGCGGTGTCCTCCAGGTGCTGCTTCGCGGCGCCGATGGTCCCGGCCCGGTAGACGGGGGCGGTGATGTCGGATCCGACGTACGAGAGGGCGACGGTCCGGAAACCGTCGGCGAGCAGGTCCTCGGACCGCAGGGCGTCGATCCACCTCTGCCAGTCGGCTCCGCCCATGACCCGCACGGTCGCGTCGCGCTCGGCCTCGTCCGCCGCCCGCAGGTGCAAGGCGCCGATCTGCGGGACGCCGTCCTCGAACACCAGGGTCTTGGCCCGGTAGTCGGTGCCGAGCGGCTTGATGACGGAGTGGTGGACCTCGCCCGTCGACGGGTCCGTGCGACGCGGGGCCGCGACGCTGTAGATGAGCAGGTCGACCTTGCCGAAGCGGGCGGCCAGGTGGCCCAGGGCCTCCTTCTTGACGCCGTCGGAGAAGGCGTCGCCGTTGAGGAAGGTGAAGTCGGCGCCGGCCTCGGCGGCGAGTTCGGCGGTCCGCGCGGTGCGGTACCAGCCCGCGCCGGCGGTGCGGCGCTCGGTCCCGGCGGCCTCGAAGGCGATGCCGAGTCCGCGCATCCGGTGGGCGCGCAGGCCGACCAGGGTCGCGGCCAGTCCGTAGCCGGCGCTCGAGCCGATGACGAGGGCGACCGGGCCGGGCCGGTCACCGGAAGGGTCCGGCGCCTGCCGCCACATGCGGTCGACCACCGCTGCGCAGCCCGTCGGATGACTGTTGACGTAGAGGTAGCCGCGGTTGCCGGGCTTGATCTCGCGGAGGCTCACTCGTGGGTCCTTCGATGGTGTCCGTGCCCCGGATCTCACCCCGTACGGGCCTTGTTCACATCCTCGGTGCGCACGGCCCGGACCACTGATGGTGATCTTCGCCAGAAGTGGGCGCGGATTCTTGTCGGTGTCCCATCCGTTCGTGTCGCACCGGCGGCGCGGCCGGTACCGGCCGCCGCGCATCATCCGGCCGTGACGGGCTAGAAGGCCCTCATGAAGCGACGTCGCGGTTCTACGGTGCGCGGTGCCTGGCCGCTCCTGCTCCTGCCCGTCCAGGCGGCCCTGATGGTCGGCCTGGGACGGCTGGTCACCGGGCCGGCCGCCCGGCACCGGCCGCTGTCGGCGGAAGACTCGGCCAACCGGAACCTGCTGGAGCGCCGGGGTGAAGTCGGCGACGCGGTCTCCGAGTTGTTCTCCGTGCTCGCCGGTACGCAGGCGGTCATCGGCGTGACCCTGGTGTGCGTCCTCGCCCTGCTCGTACTTCCCCGCGTCCCGCACCGGACCGAGGCGCTGTTCCTCGGCGTCTCGGTCGCCGCGCAGTCGGCGGTGTTCCTGTGCGTGACGTCCTTCGTGGACCGTCCGCGTCCCGCGGTTCCCCACCTGGACGCAGCGCCGCCGACGTCGAGCTTCCCCTCCGGGCACGTCGGGGCCTCCCTCGCGCTCTACGGGGGACTGGCCGTCATCGCCGCGCTGCGCATGCGCGGTCCTTGGCGCTACGCCGTGACCGGCTCCCTGCTGCTGATCGCGCCGGCCGTCGCGCTGTCGCGGATGTACCGGGGCATGCACTACCCCAGCGACGTGGCCGGCGGCCTGCTCAACGGCGCGGTGACCCTGCTGATCACGGGGCTCGCGCTGCTGTACGGGAGGCGGTCCGCTCCGCAACCCGCCCCCGCGGAACGCCCCGGCCCGGCGGCGCCCGCCTCCCGCACCGGCCGTCCGGTCGTGGTCGTGCGCCACCCCCACGGATGCTCCGACGAACTCGCCGCCCGGCTGGGCGCCGTGCTCCTGCGCCACGGCCACCGGGACCCGCGGTGGATCCTGACCTCCGCCGAGCGCCCCGGCGGCGCCCTGGCCGAGGAGCTCGCCACCGTCCGCCCCGCCCTCGTGGTGGTCTGCGGAGGCGACGGAACCCTGCGCGCCTGCGCGGACGTCCTCGCCGGCACACGGACCCCGCTGGCCGTGGTGCCCTGCGGCACCGGCAACCTCCTCGCCCGGAACCTGGGCCTCCCGATGGACCCGGTCACCGCCCTGGACGAGTCCCTGTCCGGCGACAGCTACGGGATCGACGTCGGCCGGGTCCGGGGCGACGGCCTCGCGCCGACGCGGTTCACCGTCATGGCGGGCGCCGGCTTCGACGCCGCGATGGTCCGGGACACCTCCCCGCGGCTCAAGTCACGGATGGGGTGGGCCGCGTACGTCCTGTCGGCCCTGCGGCACCTGAACGATCCCCACGTGCAGCTGACGATCCGCGTCGACGGGGGCCGTCGTCGGCGGCGCCGGGCCCGCATGGTCGTCATCGGCAACGTCGGCACCCTCCAGGGCGGTCTGCCCCTCCTGCCGACGGCGCGGCCGGACAGCGGACACCTGGACGTGGTGCTGTTCGACCCGCGGGGCGCCGCGGGATGGCTCACCGCGGCCGGGCACCTGGCGTCCCGCCTCCTGCACCGCCGCGCGCCGTCACCGGCCGGACCGGGGGCCTCGGCCGGGGCGGCAACCGGGGCCGGGACCTCGGCCGGGCACAGCGAAGCCGGGGGCACGCTGGAGTACTTCAGCGCCACGCGGATCGACGTCCGCTGTGCCGCACCGCAGCCGCGCGAGCTCGACGGTGACGCCGTGAGCGACGGACTGCACCTCACCGCGGAGATCGAACCGGGCGCGCTGCGGGTGTACCTGCCCCGAGCGCCCGGGGCGCCGGCCGCCCCGCGGGTGGCCGGCGCGGCCGCCGGTCGCGCCGCGCACCTCCCGGCGGCAACCGGCCCGCGGTCCTGAGGACCGCCCCCGGGCGGCCCGCTACGGCCCCGTCCCGGCACGGCCTCGGCCCCCCCCAACGGCCTCGGCCCCCACGGCCCCCCCGCCCGGCAGGGCTCCCGCCCCGCAGGGCTTCCGGGCCGTCGGGTGACGACGGGTTTCGCGCGTTCCGAGGACTCCGGGCGCGCCGCACGATGCGTAGGCTCCACGAGAAGGCAGGAAGACGATGGGCACCGCGCGACGAGTACCGCAACGCCACGACGTCCGCGGCGAGGAACTGTCCGCCGACGAGGCATGGACCGCACTGCGCCGCTACGGCGGCTGGAGCCTCGCGCGCGACTCCTTCGTGCGCTTCCGCTACGCCGACGGCTTCAGCCACGCCCGCGCGCTCGCCCTGCAGACGGTCCTGTCCATCGTCCCGCTGGCCATCGCCGCCGTCGGCCTGTCCGGGGTCCTGCACACCGAGGACGTGGGCCGCGTGGCCGAGCTCACCATCCGCGGGCTCACCAGCGGCCCCGGCCAGGCCGTCGTGGACGACGCGCTCACCGAGAGCAGACGCCACGCCGGCGAAGGCGGCCAGGCCGCGCTCTGGCTGGGCCTGCTCTTTTCCGTCGTCAACGTCACCACGGCCCTCTGTCAGGTCGAGCGGGGCGCCAACCGGATCTACGGCAACGAGCGGGACCGGCCCTTCCTCGCCAAGTACACCCGGGGTCTGGTGATGTCGGCCCTCGCGGGGGTGCCGCTGGGGCTCAGCTTCACCCTCACCGTGCTCGGCACCCACCTGACCCGGGCGCTGGCCGAGGTGTACGGGCTCTCACCCGCCACCGTGCGGGCCTGGGAACTCCTGCGCTGGCCCGTCGGCATCCTGCTCGCCGTCCTCGCCGCCAGCGCGATCTTCCGCCGGTCCCCGCGCCGGCGCCAGCCCGGCTACACCTGGCTGGCCTTCGGCGCGGTCGTCTACCTGCTGCTGTGGAACCTGGCGACCTGGGGGCTGAGCCTGTACATCGGCGAGAGCAGTTCGTTCACCAGCGTCTACGGGCCCCTCAGCGCGATCGTGTCGTTGCTGCTCTGGTCCTACCTCACCTCGATGGCACTCTTCCTCGGGCTGTCCTTCGCCGCGCAACTGGAGGCCGTACGGGCGGGGGTGACGGAGCCGGTCATGAACGACCCCGGGGTATGACCGCCCCGGCCCCGTTGCCCACCGCACAGAGAGGGAGCCGCCACCATGGCACGGCGCACGGAACGTTTTCGAGCACGTCCGGCAGACCCGGCAGACCCGGCAGACCCGGCAGACCCGGCAGACCCGGCAGAACTGGCAGATCTGACAGGTCCGGGAGATCCGGCAGAACAGGCAGGTCCGGGAGGCCAAGGGGATCCGCGAGGTCCGCACGCTCCGCGACGGCAGCGCGGGCCGGGAGGGCCACGACGTCCGCTCCGGAGCCTGCTGGTGCGGCACGCCGGACCCGACGCGACCTTCGGCGTGAGGCTGGTGCTCGCCGCGGCCGCGACGGCCGGGGCCTCCGTGCCCTTCGCGCTCGCCCTGGTGCTGGTGGAGTCCCAGTGGCCTCCGCTGCACCGGCTGGACCAGGACTCGGCCGAACGCCTCCACAGCACCGCGCTCGCCCACCCGGGCTGGGTGCGCTTCCTCGAGGTCCTCTCGGACCTCGTCTGGGATCCGGTGACCATGCGGCTCCTGGTGGCCCTGGTCGTGGCCTGGCTGGTGAGCCGTCGTGCCTGGCGGCTGGCGGCCTGGGCCTGCGCCACGGCGGTCGCGGGCGGCCTGATCGGGTTCCTGGCCAAGAGCGCGGTCGAGCGGGCCCGGCCCCACCTTCCGGACCCCGTCGCCCACGCGCCGGGCTTCTCCTTCCCCTCCGGCCACGCGATGACGGCCACCACCTCGTGCGCCGTCCTGCTGCTGGTCCTGCTGCCCGTGGTCCCGAGGGCGTGGCGCCCGCTGCCCTGGGTGCTCGCGCTGGTCACGGTGGCGGGCGTCGGCTACACGCGCGTCGCGCTGGGGGTCCACTGGGTCAGCGACGTCGTGGGCGGCTGGCTCCTGGGGCTCGCGGTGGTCGCCGCGACGACGCTGGCCTTCGAGGCCTGGCGGGCCGACACCGGACGACGCCGCACGGCGATGACCGAGGGCCTGGAACCTGAGCTCACCGCCCCCGGGCCCGAAGCGCCTCCGGCCGGCCCCGCGGACGCGGCCGAGTCGCGGACGCGCGGACCCGTCGGCTGAGCCGGGGCAGCCTACGCATGTCGGCCAGGCACGGATGAAATCGAGCCGTTGGCATCGCTTCCGGTGTCCGCCGGGAGAGGACCGCCGGATCAGGGGCAGGCGCGTTCGGGGCCTCGCGGGGCGCTGCCGTGACCGAAGGGCGTCGGCGCGCGGTCCCACCGAGACGAGATCCGACTTCCGAAGGAGAACGGCCATGCTGATCACCGTCAGTCGCTCGGGGGGCTTCACCGGTGTGGACAAGGTGCGGAAGGTCGACACCTCCGCCCGGCGGGACGCCGCGGAATGGGAAGGCCTCGCACGCCGCGTCCTGCCATCGGTGGCGGACGGCTTCCAGTACCGGATCACCGTCGACGACCAGGTGCTCGACCTCGCCGAGTCGGGCCTGACCGGTGACCAGCGGGAACTGATCCGTGCCGTCCTCGGCGAAGAAGCCTGATCCGGGCCCCCGCCGGCGCGAGGAGCGGCCCGGACAAAAATTAATCCGCTCCAGACTGTTTGGGGCGCCGGAGACAGGTCATACGAGTGGACACGGGAGTCCGCGGCGGTGAGCGGCGCGGGATCCCGGTGGGCCCGCGTCGCGTGGTGGCATCTCCCCCCCCCGCCGCCACGCGACCGGGGCCCGGTCCGCACGATGTGACCCTCCCCCCGGTTCACGGACCAGCACGGGCCCGGACCAGCCGAGACGGCTGATCCGGGCCCGTGGTGTTGCACGGACGTGTTCCCGGCGTCGGGGAGGCATGCGCGGAGGGCCCGGAGGACCGGGCCGTCCGCGGCTCGTGCCCGGCGGTCAGACCTCACGCATGCGGCGCCGTTCCGCGCTGTTCCAGGCGCGGGTGTCGCGGGGCTCGACGTAGGGCTCCTCGTCCTTGGGCAGCCCCCCGGCGATCGCGCGCTGGCGGGCCAGCTCCGCGTCGAACTCCAGCCCGAGGAGGACGGCGAGGTTGGTGATCCACAGCCACACCAGGAAGACGATGACACCCGCGACGGTTCCGTACGTCTTGTCGTAGGAGGCGAAGTGCGCGACGTAGAAGGCGAAGCCGGCCGAGGCGACCGTCCAGATCCCCAGGGCGAGGAAGCTGCCGGGGGTCACCCAGGCGAATCCACGGCCCTTGGCGTTGGGCGCGGCCCAGTACAGGAGCGCGATCATGATCGTGACGAGGAGGACGAGGACCGGCCATTTGGCGATCGACCACACGGTCAGCGCACTGTCGCCGATGCCCAGGGCGCTCCCCGCGCGCCGTGCCAGGCCACCGGTGAAGACCACGATCAGCGCGCTCGCACAGCAGAGGACCACCAGCGTCACGGTGAGCGCCAGTCGCAGGGGCAGCACCTTCCACACGGGCCGGCCCTCGGGGATGTCGTAGACGACGTTCGCGGCGCGGATGAACGCGGCGATGTAGCCGGAGGCGGACCACAGGGCGATGAGCAGGCCGGCGACCGCCAGCAGCGATCCCGTGCCGCTGTGACCCTGCAGCTGCTCGACCGCGTCGCTGATCACGTTCTGGGCCGAGCCGGGCGCCAGCGTCCGCAGGTTGTCCAGTACCGTCGCGGTCGCCGACTCGCCGGCCATCCCGAGCAGGGACACGAGGACCAGGAGGGCGGGGAAGAGCGCCAGCACCCCGTAGTAGGTCAGTGCCGCGGCCCGGTCGCTCAGCTCGTCGTTCGTGAACTCCTTGACCGTCCCGCGCAGTACGTCCCACCACGACCGCCCGGGCAGCGCGGACGGCCGATCGGGAGCACGCTCCTCGATCGCCTCGATCTCCCCGAGGCCCTCGGCCGGCCCGGGGCCGTCGCCCTCGGGGTCGCCCGTACGTTCGTGTCCGCCGTCGCGGTCCTTCTTCGGGATGCGTGTCATGCCCTGCGGATTGCCCCATCGGCGGGACTCATGTCAGCGGGGGACGACGGACTCCGGCCGGCTCTCGCGCCCGGCCCGGCCGGCCGGCCCCCCGCCTCGCGTCGTCACCGCTTGACGATCAGGTCGAGGACCGCGGCGAGGCGGGCCTTGACCGCCTCGTGGTGGTGCAGGGGCCGGGGCGCCGACGCGGGGTCCGGCCGCACGCCCCGGTCCGCGAAGACGTAGAGCATGCGCAGCGTGCGCAGGCAATTGGTGAGGTGTGCGGGGACCGGGGTGCTGATGCGATCGGCTCCGAAGCAGGTGCCGATCGGGTCCAGCCAGGCCGTCGCGTCGTCCTCGCTCATGTCGGAACGGGTGAGGACGTTCGCGACCGCCCTGGCCAGACGGTCGTCCTCCAGCTGATCGAACACGTGCTCGGTGGGTGTCGTCAGCCGTGCGGCGGCGAGGTCCAGCATGCGTACCGGTGCCACCTCGGGGTGAGACCCGAAGGCGCTCAGCAGGTCCGCGCCGTGCGCCACCGCGTGGAGCCAGCCGAGCTTCTCGTCGAGGCCGCGCAGATCCTTCTCCGCCGGGTACCACCGCTCGAAGGCGTCCACCCATTCCGCCTTGAGATCCCCCTTGCTCACGATCATCTCGAGGACGAGCGGGGCGAACGTGCGGGCCTGGACCTCCTCGTCGAGGAGGCGGGCGGTCATCTCGTCGCCGAGCGCCAGCCGTCGGGGTGCGTCGATCACCCCGCGTTCTATCCAGGTCGACAGGACGGAGTAGGCCGCCCCGTCCCGGATCAGCGGATCGGGATCCGCCAGGGCTCGGGAGAGCCCTCGTACCAGTTCTTCCATGGGGTGGTCTGCGGGCACGGCGCAGTCGGCGTCTTCGATGCTGTTCCAGTCGATCATGAGGGTCACAGTAAGGCCGAACCGCCTTGCCACGCCGGGAGTTATGGCCGGCCGGGACGAGGAGCGCCGACGACGCCCTGGATCCGGCCCGCGTCCCCTTCCACCGCCCGGCCCTCCCGCACCACCTCCAACAGCGTTTCCGCCACGGCGCCCATCCGGCGCTTGCGGAGATCCACGCCTCCAGGACGTCCGCCCGTACCAACCGTGCCCGCGCGTGACCCTTCGGAGACCGCGGAGCCCACATCACGAGGGTGTCGTCCCCGTACGAGTCCTCTCCCGCGCTCCAGGCCGCGTAGCCCACGACGAGGGCGCACGGGCCCGGACCCGTGCACGGGCCAGGGCCCGGCGGCGGCCGGATCCGGCCAGGGCGGGCGCACTGCCCTGGCGCCCCCGCACCGGGCCCCGTTTCACTGCGGGCCCATGAGACGACACAGGATCATGGGCGTGCTCGGCGCGCTGACCCTCGCGGCGGCCACCCTCGCCGCCGCGGGCCCGGCAGCGGCGGCCGGACCCGGCGGCGCACCCGCTCCGGCCGCCCCCGCAGCGGTTCTCCCCGGCACGCAGCCGCCGCCCACGGAGTTCGGGACGGACTGGCACGACCCCCTCACCCCCGCACCACCCGTGGCTCATCCCGGGACCAAGTCGTGCCAAGTGACCCTCGCCGAGGTGCAGTTCCGCGACTTCACTCCCTACCGGGGCAGCTACGCGCCGCCCACCGGCTGCGGCACCTCCGACTGGGCGACGGTGGTGCTCCGCCTCGACGGCAAGGTCAAGGGCCGCCAGTTCGACCGCCTCGGCCACCTCTCCGTCGGCGGCGTGGAGATCTTCCACACCTCCACCCCCGAGCCCTCGCCGGACGGCATCGCCTGGTCCGTCGAGAAGGACGTCACCCACTACCGCGACACCCTCAGCCGCCCTCAGCCCGTCGAGATGCTCATCGGCAACGTCGTCGACGACACCTACACCGGCGTCATCGACGTCAAGGTCACCCTGACCTTCTACGCGGCCCAGGGCCGTCCCGATCACGGCCCCGGCCGCACACCGGACCGCGTCCTCGCGCTCACCACCCCGGCCGTCACCCTTCCGCGCAACACCGAGCGGCTCCTCGCCGAGGTCTACGCCACGGGCTCCGGCGGCGGCTGTGAGGAGTTCTGGTACCTGACCACCCCAGACCAGGCTCCCTACTCCTGCAAGGCCGCCGAGGGCCCGTACCGGGAGGTCCGGATCTCCGTCGACGGCCGGCTCGCCGGCATCGCCGCACCCTTCCCCCACGTCTGGACCGGCGGCTGGTCCAACCCCTTCCTGTGGTACGTCACCCCCGGCCCCCGCGCCTTCGACGTCCAGCCGGTCCGCTACGACCTCACCCCGTACGCCGCCCTCCTCAACGACGGCCGCCCGCACCGCATCGAGGTCACCGTCGCCGGAGTGCCGGCCGGACAGACGGGCTGGAGCACCCCGGCCAATCTGCTGCTCTGGCAGGACACCGCCCGCGCGGTCGTCACGGGCGCCCTCACGCGCGAGGAACAGAGCGATCCGGCCAACTCCGTACGCTGGACGCCCGCCGAACCCGGCGCCGAGCACCGCCTGGACACCGAGGGCGGCCACCGGCTGACCGTCGCCGGATACCTGGACACCTCGCACGGCCGCATCACCACGACCGTCGCCCGCACCGTGCACCACACCTCCGTCCACCGCTGGACCGAGGGCGAGGACCGGGACGGGCTGACCGCCACCTGGACCGACGAGGAGAGCGTCACGCGCGGGGCGACCACCACGCGTACCAGCCGCACGTACACCATGGACGGTGAGACCACCCTCGGCACCGGCGACCGGCTCCGTACCGTCATCGCGCTCGGCGACCGCGCGGACACCGTCACCCTGCGCGGCGGCCGGGAGGCCGAACGGTCCCGGACCGACGACCAGTACACGGGCGACGCGAGCTACACGGCGAACGTCCCGCGCGACCAGCGGCACGCGGTCGCCACCACCTCCGCCCGCCACCGGCAGTACGGGACCGGGGCGCGGGGCGGATGCTACGACCGCACGGTGGAAACCGCGCAGGGCACCGTCACGCAGGACAGCCGCCGCTGCTGAGACCTGCCGCGGCACGACGGGCGTGCGCCGTCGCGCCGCAGGCGGGGGGCGGGGGCGCCCGCCGGCCGCGGGGCCCCCGTCAACGGCCCCCGCGGGCGTTGAGCCGGGCGGCCTGGCGCGTCAGGTGGTCGCGCTCGGCGAGGTTCGGCGCCTTGCGCGCCGCCTCGGCGTACAACCGCGCCGCCGTCGCCAGGTCGCCGTCGCGCTCGTGGAGGTACGCCGCCACCGCGGTGTGACGGGGCAGGGCCTCGTCCAGCACCGCGAGCTCCGCGAGGCCGGCGCGCGGTCCGTCGGCCTCCCCGACGGCCACCGCGCGGTTGAGCCGGACGACCGGGCTGCCGGTCAGGCGCGTGAGTTCGTCGTACCACTCGACGATCTGCACCCAGTCGGTCTCCCCGGCGGTCGGGGCGTCGGCGTGGAGGGCCGCGATGGCCGCCTGGGCCTGGAACTCGCCCAGGCGGTCGCGGGCGAGCGCCGTCTGCAGGATCACGACGCCCTCGGCGATCGCCGCGGTGTCCCAGCGGCCGCGGTCCTGCTCGGCGAGCGGCACCAGGCTGCCGTCGGGCGCGGTCCGGGCGGCACGCCGGGCGTGGTGGAGCAGCATGAGGGCGAGCAGCCCCGCCACCTCGGGGTGGTCGATGGCGGCCGCGAGCTGCCGGGTGAGCCGGATGGCCTCGGCGGCGAGGTCGACGTCGCCGGAGTAGCCCTCGTTGAAGACCAGGTAGAGGACGCGCAGTACGGTGGCGACGTCGCCGGGCTGCTCGAACCGCACGCCCGCGACGGTGCGCTTGGCCCGGCTGATGCGCTGCGCCATGGTCGCCTCGGGAACCAGGTAGGCCCGGGCGATCTGCCGGGTGGTCAGCCCGCCTACGGCACGCAGCGTGAGCGCGACCGCGGACGACGGCGTCAGCGACGGGTGGGCGCACAGGAAGTACAGCTGGAGCGTGTCGTCCACCGCGGGCGCGGGACCGGGCGCCGGCTCCTCGTCGACGAGGTCCTCGCGCCGGCGGCGGGCGGAGTCCGCCCGGGTCGCGTCGAGGAACCGGCGCCAGGCCACGGTGATCAGCCAGCCCTTCGGATCCCGCGGGGGGTCCGAGGGCCAGACGCGGACCGCCTCGACCAGCGCGTCCTGTACGGCGTCCTCGGCCGCCGCGAACTCGGCTCCGCGGCGGACGAGAACGGCGAGCACGCTCGGCGTGAGGCTCCGGAGCAGGACCTCGTCCACCTCCGCGCTCACTGCGTGATGGTGGGCGGCGCGGCCATGAACGGGCGTACCTCGAGCCACTCGTGGATCGGCTTCCCGCCCGCGCCGGGGGCGGCCGACAGCTCTCCGGCCAGCTCGACGGCGCGCTCGTAACTGTCGACGTCGATCACCATCCACCCGGCGATGAGGTCCTTGGTCTCGGCGAACGGACCGTCGGTGACCGGCGGCCGCCCCTCGCCGTCGTACCGGACCCAGGTCCCCTCGGGAGCGAGCCCCTGGGCGTCGACGAACTCGCCGGTCCCCTCGAGCCGGGCCGCGAACTCGTGCATGAACCGCACGTGGTCCGAGATCTCCTGCGGGGTCCACCGGTCCATGGAGACGTCGTTGACGGCGGCCGGGGCGCCGCGGTAGTGCTTGAGCAGCAGGTACTTGGCCATGACGCTTCTCCTCGGTACGGGTGCGACCCATTCTGGCCGCTCTCACAGCGGGGACGGAGCAGGCCACGGCTTCTCGACATACCGCGGGCCCCTCACCTCAAGGCGTTCAGGAGCTCGCGTTCGCGCGCGCCGCTCAGGCCGGCCCGGCGGGGCCGGTCCAGGCCCTCCTCCCGCTCCCAGCGCAGGGTGTCCGCCAGCATCTCGGCCCGGGGCCGGTGCCGCAGCCCGGCCGCGGCGGCCGCGGCGCCGTTGCGGGCGCTGAAGCCGGTCCATCGCGGATCGGCCACCCACATCGCGAGCGACTCCGGGCCCATGAACTCACCCACGTTCCGACGCAGCAGCCAGTCGGCGTCGGCTTCCACCACCGCCCCGGTGTGCCCGCCGATCTCCCGCGACAGCCCGACCCACTCCCCGAAGGGCACGACCGGGCCGACCGCGTCGTACGTGCCGGTCGTCCCCTTCTCCGCACAGTCGAGCAGCCACGCCGCGAGGTCCCGCGCGTCGACCGCCTGCGTGAGAACGCCGGAGGAGGCCGGCACCAGCAGCGGAGCCAGCGGCTCGCGAGCCGCGCGTCCGACCCAGTAGCCGGTGCGGCCGCTGTGGTCGCCGGGGCCGCCGATCAGTCCTGCCCGCGCGATGAGGAGCCGGTCGCCCACCGCCGCCACCGAGGCCTCCTCACAGGCGACCTTGGCCTCCCCGTACTCCTCGCGGCCGGCCTCGTCCCGCGCGTTCGCCGGGAGCAGTGGCGCGGACTCGTCCGCGTCCAGCCGCGCGTGCGAGGCGTACGCGCTGACCGACGACACGTACGACCAGTGCCCGGCGCGGGCGCCGAGCGCCGCCAGCGCCCCCCGGACGAAGCCCGGTTGCCACGACACCTCGACCACCGCGTCCCAGTCCCGGCCCGCCAGGCTCTCGTATGCCGACGGGTCGCGCCTGTCCGCGGCTACGTGCGCCGCGCCCTCCGCCACCTCGCCGCTCTCCCCGCGCGCCAGGCACGTCACCCGATGGCCGCGTTCCACCGCCTGTCGCGCGACCTCGCGGCCCAGCCACGCCGTTCCGCCCAGAATCAAGATGTCCATCGGCCCACTCCAGCACGGACTCCAGGTCCGCGGGCCCCGCTTCGCCGAGAGCGGAGCGTCCGTGCCGGGTGCGCGGGGCCGCCGGAAACCGCGATCGGATCAGTCGCCGGAGTCCGACGACGAACTCCGTCGCGAGCGCTGCGAACGGCGCACCAGCTCGCCCGCCACGAGGATGCAGGAGGCCACGGCACGCGCCCAGCGCGGACCGCCGCGATCCGCCCACACCACGCAGACGCACCCTCCGACGACGAACAGGAGAACACCGGACAACACGAGCAGGGTCATGCTCATCCCCCTTCACTGGAACGGTGACGCGGGCCGGATGCGCCCGTGTGCCAGGACGGCTCCGACGCCGGCACGTGACCGGTGATCGACGGGAAACCCCGTCCTGCCCTCCGTCCCGTGTCCCGGAGTGTAGGCCAGGCAGGTGTGCGGGTACGGTCAGGCGGGCTGCCACAGCTCGATCCGATGGCCCTCGGGGTCGGTGACCCAGCCGAAGCGACCGACGCCCTCCATGTCCTGCGTCTCGTCGGCCACGTCCGCTCCCTTGGCGCGCAGTTGCGCGAGCATCGCGTCCAGGTCGCGGACCCGGAAGTTGAGCATGGCCTGCTGCGTGCGGGACCCGAAGTAGTCGGTCTCGGACTCGAACGCCGCGAACACCGTCGGCCCGGCTTCCTGACGCCACAGGCCGTTCTCATCGGCGTCCAGGCCCAGGCAATCGCGGTACCACGCGCCCAGGGCCTCCGGATCGCCGGCACGCAGGAAGTACCCACCGATTCCCAGCACACGTTCCATGCCGTCATCCTGCCAGGACCGGGTTCCGGCGTCTCCACCACCGCACCGGTCCGAGGTGCTCCGGGACGGCGCGGCGGGCCGCGAGTTGACATCCCCGTCGGTGGGGAATTAGCTTCGAATTACTTAAGGACCTCAATCATATAGGGTCTCAAGCATGCCCGGACCCGGGGCAGCGCCATCAGAGGAAGGGCACAGCCATGAACCCCGCCCAGCACGGAGCGGCCGTCGCGGCCGAGGCCGCCGCATTCGTCTCCGTGGTCAGGGGAGCCGACCTCTCCACCGCGGTGCCGACCTGCCCCGGCTGGACCCTCGGGGACCTCACGCGGCACGTCGGCAGCGTGCACCGCTGGTTCACCGAGCTGCTCCGTCAGCGTGTCCAGCAGCCCCCGACCAGCCGTGAGGTGGACCTGCGCCTGCCGGAGCATCCCGACGACTTCCCGGACTGGCTCGCCGAGAGCGCGGCGGAGGCCGCGGCGGTGTTCGACGCGACCGACCTCGACGCACCCATGTGGGCCTGGGGCGTCGACCAGCACGCCCGGTTCTGGGTCCGGCGCATGCTCTTCGAGACCCTCGTCCACCGGGTCGACGCCCAACTCGCGCTCGGGCTCTCACCGAAGAGGGGGCCCCCCCCCGCGGGGGCCCGCCGCGGCGGCGTACGCCACCCACTGCCCGTGGGCGCGGCCATAGCACCGCGCCGCCGCCCACAGCCCCGCCCCCGCC
>NZ_JBSGWY010000001.1:470409-478146 GCF_053609145.1 Streptomyces sp. NPDC054961
CGGGGTGGGGGGGGCGCGCTTAGCGAGTGCGCCCCCCCGCCCCGGGGGACCCCCCCCAACCGGGCGGGGGGCCCACCCCCACCCCCCCCCCGCCCGGGGGGGGCCCACGGCATCGACGAGTTCCTCACCAACCTGCCGTTCGCCGTGCCTTTCGCACCGCTGACCGCCCAACTGCGCGCCCCTGACCGCACCCTTCGCTTCCGTTGCACGGACGGCAACGGCAACGGCAGCGGTGACGGCGACTGGCTGGTCGGCCTGCGTCCCGACGGCTTCGCGCTGGTGGCCGACCGCGCCGAGCCCCGCGCGGCGGATGCCACGGTCCAGGGAACGGCCGCGGATCTCCTCCTGCTCCTCTACGGCCGCCTGGACCACCGCGGCGACGCCTTCCGCCTGCTCGGCGATCCGGACCTGCTCTCCCACTGGTTCACCCACTCGGCCTTCTAGCGCCGCGTCAGGCCACTGTCCCGGGCGGACGAACGGCCTCTGTGCTGGCCTCCGTTCGCAATGTGCGCGCTCGCTCGGCCGGGTCGTAGTGCGGCCCGACGCCCTCGATCAGCAGCAGGTCGCCCTCGATGTGGTCGGTGCGCAGGCGCAGGATGGCCCGGTAGGCGGGGGAGTCGTACCAGGCGCGGGCTTCGGCGAGTCCGGGAAACTCGATCAGCACCATGCTGCCGGGCCACGTTCCCTCGACGACTTCGGCCGGCGGACCGTGGATGACGAAGCGCCCCGCGAAGGGGTCGAGGGTCTCCTGGATGCGCGACAAGTACGCGATGACATCGGAGTGGTGCCGGCGGCTGCGGAGGTGTGCGAAGCCGTAAGCGGACACGGTGAGCTCCTTCGTTCCGGGGTGTGCGCGATGGCTGAAACGTAGGCGAGGGCGGTGGGACGCTGCGATGACCGCGGAGGTAATTGCCACGGCGGCGGACCTGGTGCTGGGCTGCCGGTCCGGTCCGGTCCGGTCGGGTCGCCGGTGCTGTTCCCGGTGCGGGTCCGGTCGTGGTCCCGGATGCGGTCCCAGGTGCGGCTGTGCTGGTCGGATGAACTGCTCACCTGACTGGTCCATAGCCTCGGCCCTGTCGGCGTGACGGCGGCGGAGCGGGCGGGTCTGATGAGCCGCGCAAAGCCACCCGGCGCGGGAAGTGCTGGTCACGCACGTCCCGACCCGACCCATCGCACTCCGCGGCGGCCCTGGCCGCCGGCGGGGAAGGAAGTCATGAACCTGAATCACCAGAGGGCCGTCACCGCACGGCCCCGGGGCCGTTCCCGGGTCCTGCTCGCCTCCGTCGCCGTCGCGGCCGCTCTGACCGGTCAGCTGATGGCGTTGGCCCCGGCGGCGCTCGCTGACGGACCCAAGCCGTCGGGGCAGAACGCGAAGCCCGCGGGCCGGGGCAAGCCCATGGCCAAGCCCATGGACAAGGACCGGGACCGGGACCGGGACCGGGAGAAGCCTTCGGTTCCGCACGGTCTGCAGCAGTTCACCGCGGACAACACCTTCACGGTGCCCGAAGGCGTGACCTCGGTGTTCGTCCAGGCCTGGGGCGCTGGCGGTGGCGGCGGTGGCGGCGGAGGTGGCGGAGGCACTCCGGACAACGACGGCGCCGGCGGAACCGGTGGAGGTGGCGGCGCCGGCGGCTTCACCTGGTGTCTCGTCGACGTGAAGCCCCACGCCACCTACGGAGTGGACGTCGGCGATGCGGGCGACGGCGGCGACGGCGGTCCGGGAGGAACCAACGGACAGCCGGGCACCGCGGGTACCGCCGGTACCGTCGGGACCTCCACGACCCTGACCAAGTCCTCCAACAGCTCCGTCGTGCTGACCGCCACCGGCGGCGGCGGTGGCGGCGGCGGTGGCGGCGGGACGACCGCCGACGGCGCTCCCGGGACGCCCGGCGTGGGCGGCACCGGTACCTGCTCCACGGGTGGAGTCAACCGGCCCGGCGGCGCGGGCAGTTCGAACGGCACCGGCGGGGACCCCGCCGACGGCATCGTCGGCGTGCCGTCGAACTCCGTGCGCGGCGGCAACGGCGGAGCGGGCGGCGCGGCCGCGGTCAACGGTGCACCCGGCGCCCCGGGCCAGAACGGCGGCGACGGCTTCGTCGTCATCTACTGGTAGCAGCACCAGCGCGGTCACCACGGACGCCCCGCGGCCCGCCGGCAGCACCCACCGGCCGGCGGGCCGCACACCCCACGGACCCCCACACCACCTGCTCTGCGGCGCCGGCCTCCTCAACGCCGCGACGATGACCGCCTGCTGGTGCGTGCTGCATTTCTTCGCCTCCGCGGGAGCCGGCTCGGCCTATCTGACCGTCAGCGAGATCTTCCCGAGGGAGACCCGCGCGATGGCGATCGCCTTCTTCCACGCCGTCGGCACCGCGGCGGGCGGCATCTCGGGTCCGCTCCTCTTCGCGCACCTGACCTCCAGCGGGGTCGTGTCCGACGCGGTGCTCGCCTTCTGCGTCGGCGCCTCGCTCATGGTGGCCGCCGGAGTGGTGGCCGTCTTCTCCGAGGTGAACCATGCGGCACGGAACGGCCCGGCCGGAGGGGAGGACCCTCCGGCCGGGCCGTCGGCGTGCTCAGGGGCGGGGGCGCTGCTGACCGGGGTCCTCCTCGGGCGTCTGCCAGGAGCCCTGCCGGGCCTGCGCCTGTGGGGTCTGATCGGCCGGCCGCGCCCCGGGGTCGCGGCGGCGTGCCGAGCGCCGGGCCCCGTACCAGAACGCGGCGATCAGGAGCGCCGCGACGATGACGCCGACAACGATCAGGAGCAGGGACGAGGAGCCCGAAGCCGCGAGGGCGGGTGAGGTGATCATGCCGCCCGCCTACCCGCTTTCGAGCGCCGTGCACGTGCGGCGTCCCCGCCGCCGGCCCGCGGCCCCGGGCGAGGCGACATCAGTCCCGCGGTCGGGCGTCCGGCTCCAGCGTCCGTTCCGCGTACGGCCGCCGTGCCCGCTCGGCGTTGAACTGGGCTCCGGTGAGCAGGGCGAGGTTGGCGAGCCAGAGCCAGACGACGAAGACCACGATGCCGGCGAGCGAGCCGTAGAGCCGGCCGTACGTGTCCAGCTGCGTGTACAGGGTGAAGAGCCCCGAGGCGGCCAGCCAGAGCAGGGCCGCCAGCACGCCCCCGGGCAGGCCCCGGCGGGTGCCCCGGCTCTGGGCCGGGCCGGTGCGGAAGAGCATCAGGACCAGCAGGGTGACGACCGCCAGCAGCACCGGCCAGCGCAGGAGCGCGATGCCGTCGGCGCTGGCCCGGCCCGCGGTGTGGGCGACCCAACGGGCCAGCGGCCCGGACACGACCAGTCCCACCGCGCCCACGACGAGCAGGATCAGCAGCAGTACGGCGTTGATGACCAGGGTGTGGGCGGCACGGAGCGCGGGCCGCGTGTCCGGGACCCCGTGCATGGCGTGCAGGGCCCGGCGGAACACCGCCAGGTAACTGCACGCCGACCACAGGGCGCTCAGCCCGCCACTGATCATCAGGGCCCATATCGACGAGTGTTCCGCGGCGAGGCCGCCGAGCGCGTCGCGCAGCACCTGCGCCGACTGCGGTGGTGCGTACGAGGTGAGGTCGGCGGTCAGCCGGTCCCTCGTCGCGCCGCCCAGCAGCCCCACGAGGGAGACCGCGATGACGAGCGCGGGCAGCAGCGCCAGCACGGCGTAGTAGGTCAGGGCGGCCGCGTGGTCGGCGAGATTGTCGGTCCAGACGCGGACGGCGGTACGCCGCAGCTCCGCGCGGGTGCGCGCCGTGAGTGAGGCGGTCGCCGGACGTGCTGGACGCGATGCGCCGCGGGAGATGTCGGTCATGGCCCGCGCGTGCCCGACAGGACCCGTGGGCATGCGCCCGCGGGACGGGGCGTCCGCGGCTCCGCCCTCACCGGTGCCGCCGTGACGGGCCGTCAGGGGTGCCTGCGAACCGCCCGCCCCTCACCGCCCGCCGCGTACCGGACCCGTCGCAGGGTAGACGCCGCCCATGACATGGAGATACGCGCCGCGGCGCGCTGTGGAGCCCGCAGAAGGTCCCGTACCGGCCGACGGAGGACGACGTCGCGGGGCACATCCCGCCATCCGGGCACTGGCCATGGTGGCCGCCTTCGTCGGGACGGTCCTGTTCAGTGTGGTCCTGGCCCGGCTCACCCTGGAACCGTCCGCCGCCTCGGCGGCCCTCGTGCACCCGAACGTCCGGCCCGGCCATTCGATCAGCGCGTATCTGGACGGGGCGCCGACGTTCGAGGCGGTGCGCCAGCTGGGCGGCAACCTGGTGCTGGGCGTGCCGTTCGGTGTGCTCCTGCCCGTCCTCATGCCCCCGGCCCGGGGGCTGCTGCGGGTGGGCGTCGTGACGGTCTGTCTGATGACGATGGTGGAGCTCATCCAGGGCGCCCTCGTCACGGGACGCGTCTTCGACATCGACGACGTCATCCTCAACACGGCCGGAGCCCTCCTCGGGTACCTGCTGATCGGCCGGCGGCTGGGGCGGGCCGTGCATCCGCGCCGCAGGCACTGGTGGCACCGGCGCCCCCGCCGGCACGCGCCCGGGACTCCCGCCGGCGCCGGGCCCGGACGGCAGGCCCGGGCCGGGACGGGGCCGGTGGCCGCCTCCGTGCCGGAACCGAGGCCGGAACGCGCACCGGCGCAGAGGGAGGCGCCGAGGCAGGGGGCGAGGCAGGGGGCGAGGCCGGAGCCGTGGTCGGTGGCGAAGGCCTGGCCGGTGACGAAGCTGACGTCGAAGTGGCCCCGGCGGAAAGCGGATCCCCGCGACATGTGACTCGTGAGTACTGCACATCCGCCGGTGACAACGGTGACTGTCGCCGCCTCCTCCTGACGTGACACGGTCATGTCTGCAACCGACCGAGGGAGCAGGTGTGAACAAGGGGTACGCGGCATACTGCGACGCCGACCGCTGGTTCTACGACGCGCCGTACCGGCGCGCCGGTGAGAGCTACCGGGCCGCGCTCGCCCCCGTCCCGTCGGGATGGCGCTCCCACCGGAGCGGCGACTGGCTGGCGCTGCGTCCCGTCGACGCCGAACTGCCTTCACAGGGCTGGAAGATCCACGTCTCGGCCACGCTCGACAACGCAGAGTCGCTGCTGACGACGGTGTACGAGTACTGCACCGCCCGCCGCATCGCCTTCAAGTTCGTCCCGAGCCCGTACCTCCTGCACCTGCGCAACGCCAAGTACGCCGACCGCGCGGGGAGCGGGAAGTTCATCACCGTGTACCCGGCCGACGAGCAGCAGTGCGGCCGGATCGCGCAGGACCTCGACACCGCCCTGGACGGAGCGGCCGGCCCGTACGTCCTGAGCGATCTGCGCTGGGGAGCCGGACCGGTCCACCTCCGCTACGGCAGTTTCACCCTGCGGCACTGCTACGACGAGAACGGCGAGCTGGTCCCGGCGATCGAGGCTCCCGACGGGCGGCTCGTACCGGACCGCCGGGGGCCGGTCTTCCAGCCGCCCGAGTGGCTCGAACTGCCCGCGTTCCTGAAGCCGCACCTCGCGGCCCGCTCCGCGGTCACCCTGACCGGCATCCCCTTCACGGTGGAACGGGCGCTGCACTTCTCCAACGGCGGCGGCGTCTACGTCGGCAAGGACACCCGCACCGGCGAGCCCGTCGTGCTCAAGGAGGCCCGGCCGTACGCGGGCCTCGCCTCCGACGGAGCGGACGCCGTGACCAGGCTGCACCGGGAACGGGCCGCGCTGGAACGGCTCGAGGGCCTGGACTGCGTTCCGGCGGTCCTCGGTACGTTCGCGGTCGGCGACCACCACTTCCTGGCGCTGGAACACCTCGCCGGCAAACCGCTCAACACCTACTTCGCCCGCCGCCACCCGCTGATCGAGGCCGATCCCGGCCCCGCCGAACTCGCCGCGTACACCGAGTGGGCCCTCACCGTCCACCGACGGGTCACCGAGGCCGTCGACGCCGTGCACGCCCGCGGGGTGGTCTTCAACGACCTCCACCTCTTCAACATCATGGTCGCGGAGGACGAGACCGGCGAACCCACCGTCTCCCTCCTGGACTTCGAAGCGGCCGCGCACGTCGACGAGGGGCTGCGCCAGACCGTGGCCAACCCCGCCTTCGTCGCCCCGGCCGAGCGGCGCGGATTCTCCGTCGACCGCTACGCCCTCGCCTGCCTGCGGCTCGCCCTGTTCCTCCCGCTGACGAGCCTGCTCGTGCTCGACCGGGCCAAGGCCGCGCATCTGGCCGCCGTGATCGCCGAACAGTTCCCCGTACCACGGCAGTTCCTCGACGAGGCCGTCGAGGAGATCCTGTCCGGGGTCCCGCAGGACGCACCGGGCGGGCGCCAGCCCGCGCCGGCCGGACCGTACCTGCCCGTCCGGCCGGGGGACTGGCCCGCCGCCCGCACGTCGATGACCGCGGCGCTGCGCGCGAGCGCCACCCCGGACCGCGAGGACCGCCTCGTCCCGGGCGACCTCGCGCAGTTCGCGACCGCAGGCGGAGGCATCGGCTTCGGGTACGGGATCGCGGGCGTGCTCCACGCGCTGGCCGAGACCGGCGCCGGACCCTGGCCCGAGGCCGAGGAATGGCTGCTCGAACGGACCGCGAAACCGTTGTCGGGAACCCCGCTCGGCTTCTACGACGGCCTCGCCGGCACGGCCTGGACGCTGCACCGGCTCGGACACCCGGGCCGGGCCCTCGACCTCGCCGACCAGCTGCTGCACCAGCCGTGGCAGAGCGCGGGCCCCGACCTGCACAGCGGACTCGCCGGCATCGGCCTGGCCCTGGACGCGCTCGGCACCGCCGCCGGCGAAGGCGCCCTGCACGCCGCCGCCCTGCGCTGCGCCGAACTGGTCACCCGGCCGGAGCAGCACCCCGCCCGCGCGGGACTGCTGTACGGCAACTCCGGCCTCGCGCTGCTCCTCGTACGGCTGTACGAGCGCACCGGCGACAAGGAGATGCTGGTCCAGGCCTCCCGGGCGCTCCACCGCGACCTCGACCGCTGCGTCACCAGCGCCTACGGCACCCTCCAGGTGAACGAGGGCTGGCGCACGATGCCGTACCTCGGCGAGGGAAGCGTCGGCATCGGCATGGTGCTCGACGACTGGCTGGAACACGGGCCGGACGAGCGTTTCGAGCAGGCCCGGGTCGAGATCGTACGGGCGGCGCAGGCGACCTTCTACGCCCAGCCCGGGCTGATGCGCGGCGCCGCCGGGATGATCCTCCACCTGGCCCGGACCACCACGCCCGGCCCGGGCAGCGGCCCCGAAGCCATCGCCCGCCAGGTCGACGCACTGGCCCGGCACGCCGTGCCGTACCAGGGGCATCTGGCCTTCCCGGGCGAGCAGATGATGCGGCTGTCCATGGACCTGTCCACGGGCACGGCCGGCACTCTCCTCGCCCTCGGCAGCGCCGCGCCCGGCGGGCGCGCGCACCTGCCGTTCCTCCCGCCGCTGCGCGACAGCGCGGCGGCCCACAAGCCGGCCCCGACCGGGGTCGTGACCCATCGCACCACTCGAAGGAAGAAGAGGATCTGACATGACGCTTCTTGACCTGCAGTCGATGGAGACCCCGAAGGAAGAGACCACCGAGATGACGGGTGGCGGCAGCCGCGCGAGCCTGCTGCTCTGCGGTGACAGCAGCCTGAGCATCACGACCTGTAACTAACCAGGTCACCTCGGGGGGGGGGGCGGGGGGGTGGCCGGCCGCGCCCCCACCCCCCCCCCGGGGGCCCCCCGCGGGCCCGCCCGCGCGCGCGCGCCCCCACCCCCCCGCGGCCGGCGCGCGCCC
>NZ_JBSGWY010000001.1:478156-500826 GCF_053609145.1 Streptomyces sp. NPDC054961
GCGGTGTGCTTGGGGGTGTCGGGTGAGCTGTCGGTCACCACCACTGTCGAACTGCGCTCCGAGACGCGCGCTCCCGCGGCGGGGCGGGTGCCCCCCCCCCGCACCACACCACTGGAGGCGTCCGCCGATGAGAGCCCCCGAGGCGGAGACCGGCACCGCGCCGGAGGCGGCCGTCGCAGGCGCCGCCGACCGGGCGCTCGTGGCAGCGGCCCGGCACAGTGGGGGCCGCACCGCCGCCGTCCTCGTCTGCACGGTGGGCGCCGCCGCGGCGGCGCTCGCCGAACCCGCGGTCCTCGGCCACACCCTCGACCTGCTGCTCCGCCGGCATCCGTCCGGCCCCGCCTGGACGCTGCTGTGCGCCGCGGTCATCGCGGCCGAAGTGGCACTGGATGCCGCCGCCGCGCGGCTGGCCGGAGAAGTGGACGGACGCTCCACCGCCTGGCTGCGCAGGCTCGGGCTGGCCCGGCTGCTGCGGACGGCCCCGCACCACGCGGCCCGCCACGCACCGGGGGAGACCGCCGCGCGGCTGACCGCGCACGCGGTCGAGGCCGGGAAGGTGCCGGCCGCCGTCGCCCACGCCGTCGCCGCTCTGCTGCCGCCGCTCGGCGCGGTGGCCGCCCTCTTCCTCATCGACCTGTGGACGGCGCTCGCCTTCCTCATGGGCGTTCCCCTCCTGGTGCTCCTGCTGCGGGCCTTCGCCCGCGACACCCTCACCAGCGTCGCCCGCTACCAGGAGGTCCAGCTCGCGACCGCCGGCCGCCTCGTGGAGGCGCTCGCCGGCGCCCGCACGATCGCCGCCGCCGGCACCGCGGACCGCGAACGCGCCCGGATCCTCGCGCACTTGCCCGAGCTCGGCGCCGAGGGCCGGCGCATGTGGCAGGTCTACGGCGGCACGACGGCCCGCTCGGCGGCCCTCATGCCGCTCCTCCTCTACGCGGTCCTCGCCGTCGGCGGCATCCGCCTGTCCGCCGGAGCCATCGGGGTCGGCGAACTCCTCGCCGCGTCGCGGTACGCGGGCCTCGCGGCCGGGATCGGCGCCGTGACCGGAGGGCTCGCGGCCGTGGTCCGCGGCCGGGCCGCCGCCCGGAGGACCGCCGTCCTGCTGGCCCTGCCCGCACTGGACCACGGCCCGGCGGAGCTCCCGGAAGGCGGCCCCGGCACCCTGGAACTGCGCGGTGTCCGGGTCGTACGCGGCGGATCGACGGTCCTGCACGACATCAGCCTGGTGATCCCCGGAGGAACCACCGTGGCGGTGGTGGGCCGCTCGGGCGCCGGCAAGACGCTGTTCGCCGCCGTGGCCGGCCGGCTCACCGACCCCGACGCGGGCCAGGTGCTGCTGGACGGAGTGCCCCTGCGGGAGGTCACCGCCGAAGCCCTGCGGCGCGAGGTCGGATACGCCTTTGACCGGCCTGCGCTGCCCGGGGACACGGTCGGCGGGGCGATCGGCTTCGGCGCGGGTCCGGACCCCGGCGGCGAGGCGATCCGCGCGGCGGCCCGCGCCGCGGGCGCGGAGGTGTTCGTACGCCACCTGCCCCACGGGTACGGCACGCGCCTCGCCGACGCTCCGATGTCCGGCGGCGAGGTGCAACGCCTCGGGCTGGCCCGGGCGTTCTGCCGGGCGGGCCGGCTCCTCGTACTGGACGACGCCACCTCCAGCCTCGACACCGTCACGGCCCGCGAGGTCGAGCGGGCGCTCGCCCAGGAGGTCCGGCCCGGCACCCGGATCGTGATCGCGCACCGGCTCTCGTCCGCCGTCCGCGCCGACCGCGTCGTCTGGCTGGAGGACGGACGGGTACGGGCCACCGGTACCCACGCCGTGCTGTGGCGGCACGAACCCGGCTACCGGGCGGTGTTCGCCGCCGACGGGGGGAAGGGACCCGACGCACGGGGCGCGCCGGACGCGGTGACGGAAGCGGCGGTAGACGCGGCCGAGGGCTCGGAGGGGGCCGCGGAGGCGGACGGGCGACGGGTGCGCCCGGGGCAGAGGGAGGCGGCACGATGACCGAGGGCGAGACCTGGCGGCGGGTGGCCCCCGAGGGCCGGCGTTTCCTGCGGGGCCGCACGGGCACGCTCGGACGGCTGGCGGCGTGGTCGCTCCTGGAGTCCGCGCACACGTTCCTCGGCGGCTACGGCGTGGCCCGCGCACTCGACGACGGCTTCCTCGCGGGGAGCAGCGCCACCGGTCTCGCCTGGCTGGCCGCCGCCGGGGCCGGTGCGCTGCTCGGCGGGTTCGCGCTGCGCGGCGTGTTCGCCGAACTCGCGGACCTGGTGGAGCCGTTGCGGGACGGGCTGGTCCGGCGGGCGGTACGACAGGCACTGGACCGGGCGGTCGGCGACCCGGCACGCGCACCCGACACGGGCGCCGTGTCCCGGGTGACCCAGCAGACGGAAATGGCCCGGGACTCCTTCGCGGGGCTGGTCCTGACGGCGCGTTCGTTCGTGTTCACCGCCGTGGGAGCCCTCGCGGGCATGGCGGCCCTGGCCCCCGTACTGCTGCTGGTCGTACTGCCCCCGCTGCTGCTGGGCACGGCCGCCTTCCTGGCCACGCTCCGCCCCATGGCGTCCGTGCAGCGCCGCTCCCTGGACACCGACGAAGAGCTGTCGGACCGGCTCGGAGCGGTGGCGGAGGGGCTGCGCGACATCGTCGCCTGCGGAGGACAGGGCGCGGTCGAAGCCGGGGTGGATCCCCTGATCGCCTCCCAGGAACGGCTGGCGCGCCGCCTCGCGCACTGGACGGCCCTGCGCACCCTGGCCCTGGGGACGGCGGGCCGGCTGCCGGTGATCGCCCTGTTCGCCGCGACGCCCTGGCTCCTCGCGCGCGGGATCACCGCCGGCACGCTGGCCGGCGCCCTCACCTATCTGGTGCAGGCCCTGCTGCCCGCCCTGAACACCTTGATGGCGGCCGTGGGTTCGGCCGGAACCCGCCTTCTGGTGGTGCTCGAGCGCTTCTGCGGGCCGTTGCCGCGGGCCGAGGACGGCGCCGTCCCGGCGAAGCCGCGGGCACCCGTCCGCACTGGCCCGCCGGCCGCCGTCGGCGCCGCGACCGCGACCGCGGCGCCGGCTGCGGCCGCCGCGGCCGAACTCCGGGGCGTCACCTTCGCCTACGGCCCCGGCGCGGTCCCCGTCCTCGCCGCCCTCGACCTGGTGGTGCGGCCGGGGGAGCACCTCGCCATCGTCGGGCCGAGCGGCATCGGCAAGTCCACGCTCACCGCGCTGCTCGCCGGGATGCTGTCACCCGGCGCCGGGACGGTCCTCGTCGCGGGCGAGGCCGCCCGCCGGGAACCGGGAGCCAGGGGCCCGGACCTACGACGGACCCTGCTGCCGCAGCAGGCGTACGTGTTCACCGGGACGGTGCGCGAGAACCTCACCCACCTGGCCGCGTCCCCGGGCGTCCCCCCGCCCGGGGACGCCCAGGTGCGGGGCGCCGTCAGCCGCCTGGGGCTGGAAGCACTCGTGGAGCGGCTGGGCGGCCTCGACGGCGCGGTGTCCCCCCGGCTGCTGTCCCGGGGGGAGGGCCAGCACCTCGCGCTCGCCGCCGCCTACCTCTCACCGGCTCCGCTGCTCCTGCTCGACGAGGCCACCTGCCACCTGGACCCGCGTACCGAGGAGCGTGCCGAACGGGTCCTCGCGGAGCGGCCCGGCACCCTCGTCGTCGTGGCCCACCGCATCTCCTCCGCGGCCCGTGCCGACCGCGTCCTCGTCCTCGACGGGACCCGCGCCGTGTGCGGCACCCACGCACAACTCCCGGACCGGTCCCCCCTGTACCGCGATCTGGTGGGGATGTGGAGCCTGACCGCGGACGAATGACGCGGCGGGGGTGGCCGCCGCTCAGACCCAGCCCGCCCGCCGGGATATCCGGATCGCGTCGATGAGATTGCGCGCCTCCGTCTTGCGGGTCGCCGCGGCCATGTAGTTGCGTACCGTCCCCTTCGCCAGGTGCAGCGTGCAGGCGATCTCGGCGATGGAATCGCCCTCGGCGGCCCGCGCCAGCACGCTGAGCTCCCGGTTGCTCAGCGGCGCCGGGTCCGCCTCCATGAAGGCGGAGGCCAGCGAGGCGTCGATGAACTTCTCCCCCGCGGCGAGCTGGCGGACCGCCCGCACCAGCCGTCCGGGCGAGCCGCCCTTGTCGACGTAGCCGCGGGCCTCGGCCCGGAAGGCCCGTTGCAGCGCACCGGGCGCGCTCACCGAGGCGAGGACCAGAACCGGGGACGGGGACGCGAGGACCCGGTGGTCCGCGTCCCCGCCGCAGCCCAGCGCGGCCGCGGTCCCCGGACAGTCGAGGTCGACGACGGTCACGTCTGGTCGTAACGACTCGGCCTGGCGCACCGCGGTCCGCCAGCCCGCCGACGTGACGTCGAAGGGGCCTTCCGATCTCAGGAGGGCGGCGAGTGCGGACCGGACCAGACTGACGCTGTGAAGGACGAGAACCTTCGTCATCGTGAGCTCTCCTCGGTAGACGGACCAACGACACCACGCGGGTGCCCCGGTACGGGGATGATGGAACGTCACTGCGGGGGCGCGAAGGGGCGTACGGGCAACCTTGGCCGAGATGCCCACAGAACTGCGCTTCCGATAGGCGGGTAACCCCCTTGAAGAGCGGCCCCGGCACGCCCCGGCGGCACGCCGCGCCGCGGTCCGCCCGGAGCCCGCCCGGGCCCCGGCCCGGCGCGGAGTCCTCGCGGGCGGGGCGCGCGCCGCTGTGTCAGCTCCCTCCCACTGGGCAGGCGCGTGAAGCCCGTGCCGCCTACATCCTTTGGGGAGCCATGAACAGCGCCCTTCTCGTGCCGACCGTCCTGGGAAGTGCGGTCCTGCTGACCGTCGCGGCCGGCTGGGCCGTCGACCTGCTGTTGCGCCGAGCCGAGGCACGACACCCGGAGACTTCCCTGTGGAAGCTGATGCGCCGCTGCCGTCGGGCCCTGCAGATCGTGCTGCTGGCCGCGCTGCTCCGGGGCTCCTTCCGGCAGACCCGGTGGCCGCCGTTGGAGGAGCACGAGGCGGCGGTCGGCCGGATCCTTTCGCTCGCCCTGATCGGCGCGGGGGCCTGGCTGGCCGTGGCGGTGGCCTCCGCGGTCGTCGAGTCGGGCTACGCCCGCTACGCCACCGGTACCCGCGACCCCGCCCGGGTGCGCCGGGTCCGGACCCAGGTGACCCTGATCATGCGGGTCGTGACGGTCGTGGTGGCCGTCGTCGCGGTCGCCGCGATGCTGCTGACCTTCCCGAGCTTCCGCGCGCTCGGCACGTCCCTGCTGGCCTCCGCCGGGATCATCGGCATCGTGGCCGGCGTCGCCGCCCAGTCCACCCTCGGCAACGTCTTCGCCGGCTTCCAGATCGCCTTCGGCGACATGGTGCGCATCGGGGACACGGTCGTGGTCGCGGGGGAGTGGGGAGTGGTCGAGGACGTCACCCTCACCTTCCTCACCGTGCGCACCTGGGACGAGCGCCGGATCACCATGCCCGTCTCGTACTTCACCACCCGCCCGTTCGAGAACTGGTCCCGCGGCGGCATCCAGATGACCGGCAGCGTCTTCGTCCACTGCGACCACAGCGCGCCCGTGGACCTCCTGCGGGACAAGGTCCAGGAGATCCTGCACAACTGCCGGGAATGGGACGGCCGCGGCTGGGACCTCGCCGTCACGGAGGCGACCGCCTCCACCATCGTGGTGCGGGCCATCGTCACGGCCAAGGACGCCGACGACCTGTGGACGGTCCGCTGCGCCGTACGGGAGCAGCTGATCGGCTGGCTGGCGGAGAAGCACCCGGACGCCCTGCCGCGCATCCTGTTGGACGCGGCCCCCGGCGCGCGGGACGAGGGGGCGAAAGGGACGGCTTAGTGGTGCCGGTTGAGCGAGCGCACGAGCACGATCAGCGCGAACGCCATGACGAGCAGGTGCACCCAGGCGGGGCCGGGCGCCGACGACAGGGACAGCGAGGTGAACGCATGAGAGGTCATGTGGCGCTCCTGCCCGCGCCGGCCGGATCGACGCGCCGTCCGTGCCCGCCGCGTACCCCGGGACGGTGGCGCACGGCCATGACGACCACCGCCGTGGCGAGGATGACCAGCCCGCCCAGCCGCAGGATCACGTCGTAGGCTTCCTCGGGCGACCGCTGCGGCGTCATCGCGGAGATCCCCGCCGCCGTCCCGGCCAGCGCGATCGCACCCAGCGTGACCAGGAACGTCAGCAGTACGCCCGAGGCCTCGCCCGCCCTGGCCGGCGCGACGATCTGCTGGGTCGCCACGCTGGAGAAGGTCCAGCCCAGCCCCAGGCCCAGGCCGCACCACGCGAACACCGGCACGTACAGCCACCAGGCCGTGACCTGGGTCAGCGCGTACATCCCGGTGCCCGCGCAGGCCCCGGCCAGCGCCATCACCGCGGTCGGCCGCATGTGCTGGTCCAGCCGCGCGCCGAGCGGCCCGCTGAGCGCCACCAGGAGGGCCGGGGCCAGGAAGACCGTGCCGGCCAGGAGCGGCGACAGCCCGCGTACGCCCTGGAGGTAGAGCGTGGAGAGGAACACGGTGACGCCGTAGCCCATGTTCGAGAGCGAACCCATGCCGGTCACCAGGACGTACGGGACGTTGCGGAACAGCCGCAGGTCGATCAGCGGGTGGCGGGCCAGCCGCTCCCGGAGCAGGAAGAGGCCGCCGGCCACCACGGCCATCGCGAAGAGGACCAGGATCCGCGCGCTGTTCCAGCCCCAGGCGTCGCCCCGCTCCACGGCCATGGTGAGGGAGGCCAGCGAGCAGACGAGCAGGGCGCAGCCGAGGAGGTCGAGCTCGCGCGACGCCGAGGTGTCGCGCGAGTCCGGGACGTACACGAGAGCGGTGAGCAGCGAGAGCAGGCTCAACGGCGCCATCAGCCAGAAGATCCAGCGCCAGCCGGGCCCCTCGGTGAAACCGCCGCCCACGAAGGGCCCGAGCGCGGTCCCGATGTTGGCGACGCCGAACACGGCGCCCAGGGCCTTCGCGCGGGTCCGCTCGGGAAAGGTGTTGGTGATCACGGCCACGGCCACCGGGAAGACGAACGCGGCGCCCACCCCCTGGACGATCCGCGCCGCCACCAGCGGACCCAGGCCCGGAGCCAGCGCGCACCCGACGGAACCGGCCGTGAACAGGGCGGTCCCGGCCAGCAGGGTGCCCCGCCGTCCGAAGACGTCCCCCACCCGGCCGCCGATGATGAAGAAGCACCCGATCGCGAGCATGTACGAGGACAGGGTCCACTGCGCGGCCGAGACCGTGACGCCGAGCTCCTCCGCGATACCGGGAAGGGCGAGGTTGAGGGCGAAGAAGTCGAGCTGGACGCAGAACAGGGCGAGGGCGACGGCGACGAAGGCCCCCGTCCGCGCCGCCGCCGAAGACCGAGCGCGCATGAGCGCGTTCCTCTCAGCTGAGGCCGTGAAGCCGTGAAGCCGTGAGGCCGTGAGGCCGTGAGGCCGTGAGGCCGTGGAGCCGCGAAGCCGTCGAGCCGCGAAGCCGTCGGGCGCATGCCCTCGTCCCATTGTGGAGCGGGCTCCCACGGTCCGCATCACCCGCGCCCCGCCAGGGAACCGGCCGACGAGCCGCCCTCGCCGACGACCTACACGTCCGATTTCCGCCAGCCGTGGCCTGGAGCCGCCGTCGACACTGGCCCCATGACCGCATACACGCCCCTCCCCATCCCTTCCTCCGCGCTCCGAGAACTCCGGAAACTCGATGACGCCGGGCGGCCGATGCAGCCGTCCACCGCACGGGCGGACGGTGTACCGCTCGACTGCGTGGGCAGCCCGCTGCGCTGCTGCCTGCGCTCCGTCGTTCCCGGCGACCGGGTCGCCCTCGTCACCTACGCACCGCTGCGCCGCTGGGCGGCGGCGACCGGGGCCGAGCCGGGAGCCTACGACGAGGCGGGCCCGGTGTTCATCCACGCCGACGACTGCGGGGGACCGCGGGGAACCGGGGGCTACCCGTTCGACCGGCCCGGCGCCCTGCGCACCGTCCGGCGCTACGACGCGCGGGGACACATCGTCGGGGGCCGGCTCTTCGAGATCCCCGAAGAGGCCGAGGCCGGGTTCGACAAGGTCTTCACGGAGGCGTTCGCGCAGCCGGAGGTGGCGCTGGTCCACGTCCGGGCGCTGGAGTACGGCTGCTTCCAGTTCGAGGTGCGCCGGCCCTAGCCTGCCCCGTCGCGTGCTCTCGTCACGTCGGGAACCGCCCGGAGCCGCACGTCGACCCGCCGGGAACGGCCCACGGCCGGAGGGAACTTCGGCGGCGGCGCCACACGGCTCGTCCGCGCACGCGGACCGCGCACACCCGTACGGGGCCCCGCCGATCCGGCGGGGCCCCGTACGGCGTTGTCCGGGTGGGCCGGACGGAGGCGCCGCGCAGGGCATCCGGCCGCCGCTCCCCATGTGCTGCCTCGGCCCCGCTCGTTGCGGGGAGGCTATCGTGACCTGGGGCCGGATCAGCAGCTTCCCCGGCGGCGATTCGTTGCGGACCCGGCGGTACCCGAGCGATGAGGAGGACTCGATGAGCACGGCCGACGCGGGACGGCAGTGGCCGGACGAGGTCAGTGTCGACAACGCGAGGACGACGCTGCTGCATCTCCTCGCGCGGGCGGGGATCCCTCCCGGCGACGCGCGGGAACTGATCGGGCTCCTGGAGGCGGGTGCGCTGGCCCTCGCGCACGAGGAACTGAGCGCGGGCGGCCGGAGCGTGCCGGGGGACAAGGGCGAAGCGTACGCATCGGGCTGGCTCGACGGCACCGCGGACATCCTGGAGGAGCTCGGCGCCGTCGCCGAGCGGACCCTGCTGCGGGTCGTGAGCACGGACGGGCAGGAGGGCCCGGCGGGGGAGCGTCCGCGGGCCGGGCGCATGGAGGTCGAGCGGGCGAAAGTGGCGCTCACGCCGCTGTACCTGTCGTTCACCGTGGTCTCGGACCTGGACCCGGAGGTGACCGAGGAGGTGCTCACCGCCGTCCTCGGCACGATGAGCCCCCGTCAGCGGGCCGGGTACGCCGGGCGGCTGACGGCGTTCGCCACGGCCCACCGGGCTCGGCTGGAACGCCTGTTCGCGGAGTTCGGTCCCGACAGCGCCATCACGGTCCACGGCCGCTTCTCGCTCGTCCATTCCGTCACGAGCATCGCCGTACTGGAGCGGCTCGCCGCCGCGCCGCGGGCGCTGCGCGAGGAGTGGGACGCCGCGGAGCTGCCGCCGGCGTGGCTGGACGGGCTGACCACCGCCTGGAACGCCCCGGCCTGAACGGCCGGGGCGCCCCGAGCGCCCCACCCGATGCGCACGCCGGACCGGGTGGAGCGGTGAGCGGTGACGCTACGTGCTCACGGTGGTGTGCGCGTTCTCGGTCGCGGGCCCCGACGCGTCCCGCAGCGTGAGCGTCTGCGGCCGGGGAGCGGGAATGAGGGCGGCGACGGCCCCGGAGACCAGGGCGAAGGCGCCGCCCATCAGCAGGCCGGTCCGGAAGCCTGCTTCGGAGGTGAAGGTCACGCCGCCCACCGTGGTGGTCATCTGGGCCAGGACGACTCCGACCACGGCGGCCCCGACGGAGGTGCCCAGGGAGCGCATGAGCGCGTTGAAGCCGTTGGCGGCGCCCGTCTCCGCGAGGGGCACCGCGCTCATCACGAGGGCGGGCATGGCGCCGTAGGCGAGGGCGACACCACAGTTGATGACCATGGCGGCGACCATCAGGCCGGGAGCCGTCGAGGAGAGGAGGAGCGCGGCTCCGTACCCCGTGGCGAGGACGAGCGCTCCGCAGACGAGGGTGACCTTCGGGCCGCGCGCGGTGGAGAGCTTGCCGCCGAGGGGGGAGACGACCATCATCATCAGCCCGCCGGGGAGCATCCACAGCCCGGCCGCCAGCATGGACTGGCCCAGGCCGTACCCGGTGGCCGCGGGGAACTGCAGCAACTGCGGGACGACCAGCATGCTCGCGTACATGCCGAACCCGATGAAGACCGACGCGAGGTTGGTCAGCAGCACGCGCGGGCGGACCGTGGTGCGCAGGTCCACCAGGGGGTCGGTGGTGCGCCACTCGAACCACCCCCAGGCGGTCAGGACGACGACGGCGGCGGCGATCAGGCCGAGGGCGGTGGGCGAGCCCCAGCCCCAGTCGGAGCCCTTGGACACGAAGAGCAGCAGGCAGACCAGGCCCACCGCGAGGCCCAGCGCGCCGACCGCGTCGAAGCGCTGGCCCTTGGCGCCGGCGGGCATGTCCGGCACGAAGGCCACGATCATGACGGCGACGACGGCCGCGAGCGCGGCGGCCCCCCAGAACAGGAAGCGCCAGCTCGTGTACTGCGCGACGGCCGCGGAGAGCGGGAGGCCGATGCCGCCGCCTATGCCCATGGAGGCGCTCACCAGGGCGATGGAGGAGCTGAGCTTCTCGGCGGGGAGGACGTCACGGAGCAGTGCGATGCCCAGGGGGATCATGCCCATGCCGATGCCCTGCAGGCCGCGCCCGACGATCATCGGGACGACGCTGCTCGACAGGGCGCACACCACCGATCCGGCGATCAGCGGCACGCAGCAGGCCAGGAGCATGCGGCGCTTGCCGAGCATGTCGCCCAGGCGCCCGCTGATGGGGACGCACACGCCCGCGACCAGGAGCGTGGCGGTGACGACCCAGGCCGCGTTGGAGTGGGACGTGTGGAGGATGTTCGGCAGGTCGGCCAGCAGCGGAGTGACCAGGGTCTGCATCACGGCCGCGGTGACCCCCGCGAGTGCGAGTGTCGCGATCACCTTGCCGGTGTGGGGGGCGGCCGTGGAGGGCTGTGGCATGGAACGTCCTAGAGGGGTGGGGCGCGGGCCCGGCCGGCCGGACGGCACGGAGCACACGGGGCAGGGGGAGGGGGCTGACCGGCGGCGAGGGGGTACGCGATCGATGCACACCACAATCGGTAGTCAACTATCAGTTCGCCGCTGCCCGCGTGTCAACCGGATCCGGTTGTCGACTATCAGTTGCTATGGTCGGCAGCGTGCCGAACGACTCCCCCAAACCTCTGCGCGCCGACGCCGTACGCAATGTCGAGAAGATCGTCAGGGCGGCACGGGACGTATATGCCGAGGTGGGGCCCGATGCGCCGCTCGACGAGATCGCCCGGCGGGCCGGTGTGGGCATCGCGACGCTCTTCCGCCGGTTCCCGGACAAGGCCGCCCTCCTTCGAGCGGTTCTCGACCAGCAGTTCACCCAGGACGTCCTGCCCGCCATCGACCGGGCGCTCGCCGACGAGGATCCCCGGCACGGTCTGGCCGTCGTGATCGAGGCCGCCCTGACGTCGGCGGCCGACGAGCACCACGTGCTGACGGCGGCCCGGAACGCGGGCGTCTTCTCCGCGGAGACCGGCGCCCGCTTCTTCGACGCCCTCGACCCGCTGGTGGCGCGCGGCCAGCGGGCCGGGGTGATCCGCGGGGACCTGGTGCCCGACGATCTCAAGAGGATCATGAGCATGCTCGTGAGCGTGCTGTGGACCATGGATCCGGCCGAGGACGGCTGGCGGCGCTACATGACCCTGGTCCTGGACGGTCTGAACCCCACGGCGGCCAGCCCCCTGCCCCATCCCGCCCCGCCGCTCCTGCGCAGGCCGCAGCCCTGACGGACCCAGCGTGCGGAGGGCCGGCCCGGTCCTCCCGGGGGACGGCGCCGCCACCCGCCGCCGTCGCCCCTCCGGCTCAGGCCGTGCGCGGGCCGCCGGTCGCGGACGCGTCCGCGGGACGGGGCTCGCGCCACATGGGCCAGACGGTCGGGCCGCCCCGCGGAAGCCGGATCTCGCCGGTGACCCGGAAGCCCAGCCCTTCGTAGAAGGGGACGTTGGCGGCCCTGCTGGACTCCAGGTAGGCGGGCTGCCCGAGCCGGTCGCAGTCGGCCAGCTGCTGGAGCAGCAGCGCCGTACCGACTCCCGTCCCTTGAAGCCCCGGGTCCGTCCCCACGGCCGGCAGGTACCAGTGCGGCGTTCCCGGATGGGCCTCGGTCATGGCGTTCTCGACCTCCCCGGCCCGCGGCAGCCCACGGAGGCCGAAGACGCGCGCGTAGTGGGGGAGCGCCGCCAGCTCCTGTACCGCGGAGGCCCTCCAGCGCCCGGGCCGGGACCACAGCGCGGCCGCCAGCAGCCGCCCTTCGGCGGTCGCGGCGACCCGGACACCGCCCGCGCGGGGCCGTTGCTGCCGCTGGGCCAGCTTGAAGTAGCGGGCGATCCGGCGTTCCCGGTCGGCGGCGCCGGGGATCATCCAGGCCATGACCGGGTCGTCGGCGAAGGCACGGGCCAGGAGCGCGGCGATCGCCCCGGACTCCGCGGGCCGGGCGACCCGGATCCCGTACCCGGCGAACGGCGGCGCTGGACGTGTGCTCATGAGGCCACGGTAGGCAGCCAGAGCGGTCCGCACCCGCCGGGCGGGGCGGACACGCCGTACGGGCCACCCGCCGGCGCACGCCCCTCGCGCGTGGGCCCGCCGCGTCGTGCGCGGGTGGATCCGGCCCCGCGGGCCGGGTACGGGGTGACCTGCCGCACGATCCGGCGAAGGAGGAGCCGGACCAGAAGTGTCCGCCCCACAGGTACCGGCGGACGTGGCTGTCGTACTCCTGGCGCAGCCTGCGGGTTCCAGCACGGTGACATAAACCAATGCTAGGTTCTCGATTATGAGCCAAGACGCCGTGGTCAAACGGCAGTTCGGGCACCGGGCCCGGCTTGCGCTGTCGCCTGCCGCGGCGAGAAGACCTCCCGGCGCCTGCACCGTACCTATGGCCAGATCGCTCAGCTCCGTGCGAAAGCCAAGCGCCGGGCCGTCGACTGGCAGCACAAGACCACCACCGCCATCGCCGAGAAGTACGGCACGGTGGTGGCCGAAGCACTCACCATCACGAACATGATCAAGTCCGCCAAGGGCACCCTCGACCAGCCGGGGACGAACGTCGCCCAGAAGACCGGCCTCAACCGCGCCATCCACCGGCAGGCATGGGGCCGGACGGCCGAGATGCTGACGTACAAGACCGCCCAGCGCGGCGGCGCCCCGTACAAGGTCCCCGCTGCGGGCACCTCCCAGCGCTGCTCAATGTGCGGTGTCACCACGCCGGGCAGCCGCCAGTCGCAGGCCGTGTTCGTGTGCGAGAACCCCGGCTGCGGCTGGTCCGGCAACGCCGACCACAACGCGGCCAGGAACGTCGTGCACGCCTACCGGATGGGCCTCGCGCTCATTCCGGCTGCCGGGAGGGCAGTCGTCAGGCGCGCACGCCGCGTCAAACCCGTCACCGCAAGGCAGGCAGGAATCTCCCGGCTTCAGCCGGGAGAGCACTTCACAGTGCAGACCCATCGTTTCCGGAGGAGCGCCAGATGACCGACACGACGATGTTCGACCTCGGACCCCAGGCCCGGATCGTGGCCCGTCTCGCGGAGGGCGTCCCGGACGCCCGGCTCGCGGACCCGACACCCTGTCCCGCGTACACGGTCGGCGACCTGCTGGGTCACCTCGCCGGCCTCGCCGTCGCCTTCCGCGACGCCGCCCGCAAGGAACTGGGCCCCACGACGGACACGGCCCCCGGTCCGGCCGCGCCCTCCCTGCCCGCCGCGTGGCGCGACGAACTGCCCCGGGTCCTCGGCGAACTGGCCGAGGCCTGGAAGGACCCGGCCGCCTGGACCGGGATGACCCGCGCGGGCGGCGTGGACCTGCCCGGCGAGATCGCGGCCGCGGTGGCCGCCGACGAACTGCTGGTGCACGGCTGGGACCTGGCGCGGGCCACCGGCCAGGAGTACGCGCCCGATCAGGCGGCGCTGCAGGCCTCGTACCGGTTCCTGCTGGCGGCCGCCGAGGACGAGAGCCGTGGCGGGGGGATCTTCGGACCCGTCGTACCCGTACCGGACGACGCCCCGCTGCTCGACCGGACCATCGGACTGAGCGGTCGCGACCCGGGCTGGACACCGCCGACGTCAGGGTGACGAGGCGGTGCGCAGCGGGGAGGAGCGGTCGGCGCGACCGAGCGGCCTCGGCTCCGGACGGCGCCCGCGCGGGCGACGGGGACCGTCAGCAGATGCGGGGAAGCTGCTCCCCGATCGGCAGGTCGACCACGCGGGTGCCGCCGAGGCCGGTCCGGGCCACCACCAGGCCCGGGTGGGCCTCGACCGCCTCGCCGATCACCGCCGCGTTCCGCCCGAGCGGGTGGGCGCGCATGGCGGCGAGTACGGCCTCGGCGTGCTCGCGGGGTACGAACGCGACGAGCTTGCCCTCGTTGGCCACGTAGAGCGGGTCGAGGCCGAGGATCGCACAGGCGTTGGCGACGGGTACCGGGACCGGGACGCGGCCCTCCTGGATGACGACGCCCGCCCCGGACGCCGCCGCGATCTCGTTGAGCGAGGCGGCCAGTCCGCCCCGGGTGGGGTCGCGCAGGACGTGCAGGTCCGGGGTGACCTCCAGCATGGCCCGGACGAGCCCGCCGAGCGGGGCGCAGTCGCTCTGGACGTCCACCCCGAACTCCAGGCCTTCGCGGACGCTCATGATCGCCACTCCGTGGAGGCCGATCTCCCCGCTGACGATCACCACGTCGCCGGGTACGACCCGCTGCGGCCGCAGGTCGACGCCCTGCGGGATGATCCCGATGCCCGCCGTGTTGATGTAGATCCCGTCTCCGTGGCCGGCCTCGACGACCTTGGTGTCGCCCGTCGCCACCTCGACCCCGGCCGCCCGGGCGGCGGTGCCCAGGGCCTCGGCCACGCGGGCCACCACGGACAGTTCCACGCCTTCCTCGAGGATGAACCCGCAGGACAGGTAGGCGGCTTGCGCTCCGCTCATGGCCAGGTCGTTGACCGTGCCGTTGACGGCGAGGTCGCCGATGCTTCCGCCGGGGAAGAACAGGGGGCGCACCACGTAGGAGTCGGTGGAGAAGGCCAGCCGGACCCCGCCCAGCGTGAGCGCCGCCGAGTCGCCGAGCTGGGCCAGTACCGGGCCGCCGAAGGCCGGCGCGAAGAGGTGCTCGACCAGCTCGGCGGAGAGCGCGCCGCCCCCGCCGTGGCCCATCACCACCCGGGGGCGGTCGCGCAGCGGCGCGGGGCAGGTCCATCCGGTGATGTCGAGGGTCGTGTCAGACAACGGGGCTCGCCTCCAGCGGCGCTGCGACGGTGGCGGCCGGCTCCGCCGTACGGGCGGCACGGCCCGGCGTGATCTCCAGGCGCCGGTAGAGGTAGTAGGCGGCGCACGCGCCCTCGCTGGAGACCATCGTGGCGCCGAGCGGGTTGCGCGGGGTACAGGTGGTGCCGAAGGCCTCGCACTCGTGCGGTTTCAGCAGCCCTTGGAGCACTTCGCCGCTGCGGCACTCGGCCGGCTCGCACGTCTTGATGCCGGTCACCGAGAAGCGGTGCTCGGCGTCGAAGTCCCGGTAGCGGGACGACAGCCGCCAGCCGCTGTCAGGGATCACCCCGATGCCGCGCCAGGCCCGGTCGGTGACCTCGAAGACGTCCTCCAGCATGGCGAGCGCGGCCGGGTTCCCCTCCGGACGCACCGCGCGGGCGTAGGCGTTGTCCACGGTGTGCTCGCCGCGTTCCAGTTGCCGCACGGCCCTGCGCACGCCCTCCAGGATGTCCAGCGGCTCGAAGCCGGTGACCACGATCGGGACGCGGTGGCGCGCGGCGAGCTCCGGGTACTCTCCCGTGCCCATGACGCTGCACACGTGCCCGGCGGCCAGGAAGCCCTGGACGCGGCAGCTCGGCGATCGCATGATCGCCTCGATCGCCGGGGGAACGCGGACGTGGGACACCAGCAGGCTGAAGTTGCGGATGCCCAGCTTCTTGGCCTGATACACCGTCATGGCGTTCGGAGGGGCGGTGGTCTCGAAGCCGATGCCGAAGAACACCACCTCGCGCCGCGGGTTCTGCTGGGCGATCCTCAGGGCGTCGAGCGGGGAGTAGACGACCCGTACGTCACCGCCCTCGCTGCGCACGTGGAAGAGGTCGCGGCCGGTACCGGGCACGCGCAGCATGTCTCCGAAGGAGCAGAAGATGACATCGGGGCGGGAGGCGATCTCCAGGGCCTTGTCGATGACCTCCAGCGGGGTGACGCAGACCGGACAGCCCGGTCCGTGAATCAACTCCACCATGTCAGGAAGGAGTTGGTCGATCCCGTGCCGGATGATGGTGTGGGTCTGGCCGCCGCACACCTCCATCAGCGCCCAGGGCCGGGTGACCGTGGCGTGGATGTCGTCCAGGAGCCGGCGCGCGAGGCCGGGGTCTTGGAATTCGTCGATGTACTTCACGGCCGGGCCGCCTCCTTCGCTGCGTCCTGGGAGTCCTGGGAGCCGGCGGAGCCCTTGGAGTCCTCGGCGAAGGGCCACGGCGCCCCGCCGGCCTCCGCGGCCTGCTCCCACGGGTCCCCGAACTCCTCCTGGAGCATCCCCAGTTCCGCGAAGAGCTCCAGGGTCTGCTTGGCCGACGCCTCGTCCAGCCGCTGCAGTGCGAAGCCGACGTGGACGATCGCGTACTCGCCGACCTGGAGGTCCGGCAGGTACTCCAGGCACACCTCCTTGACCACCCCGCCGAAGTCGACGGTGGCCATGCGGGTGCCGTCCTTCTCTCCGATGTCAATCACTCTGCCGGGTACCGCCAGGCACATGGGCTTCTCCTTGCTGTGGGTGTCCCGTCGTGCGGGGAGGGTCGGCCGCGGCGGCGGCCGCCACCATGAGCTGGCCGAGCGCCAGACCGCCGTCGTTCGGGGGGACGAGGTGATGCCGGAGTACGGTGAAGCCGTGTCCGCGCAGGCGTCGGGCACAGGACGAGGACAGCAGGGTGTTCGCGAAGACCCCGCCGGTCAGGGCGACGGACTCCAGTCCGTGCCGCTCCCGCGCCTGGACGCACAGGTCGGCGACGAGTCCGGCGACGCCGGCGTGGAAGCGTGCCGCGACCGAGGAGGGCGGGGTGTCCGCGCGCAGATCGGCCACGACGGCGGCCAGGACGGGCGCCGGATCGGCGACGAACGGACCGCCGGCGCCGGGAGCGGGCGCGCGCAGGGCGAACCGGTAGCCCCCGCCCGCCTCCTCGCCGTCGCCCGCTCCCGATCCCGCTCCCGCACCGCGCGCCGCGGACTCCAGCTGCATCGCGGCCTGGGCCTCGTACCCCGCGTGGTGGCAGACGCCGGCCAGTGAGGACACGGCGTCGAAGAGCCGCCCCATGCTCGAGGTCGGCACGCAGTTCAGGTTCCGGTCCAACTGGCCGCGCAGTACGCGGAGTTCATCGGGCGGGCAGGCCTCCGTGCAGGGCAGGTCCGGATCCCAGTCGAGACCGGCGGCCCGCAGGTGCGCCAGGGCCATCCGGTACGGACGGCGCACCGCGGCCTCGCCGCCCGCCAGCGGTACGTACGCGAGGTGAGCGAAGCGGCTGTATCCGGCGTAGTCGGCGAGGAGGACCTCGCCTCCCCACACGGCCCCGTCGTCCCCGTAGCCGGTGCCGTCGAACGCGATGCCGATGACGCGACGCCGCCCGTCCAGCCCGTGCTCGGCCATCACGGACGCGATGTGCGCGTGATGGTGCTGCACGCGCACCAGCGGCCGGTCACCCGCGTGCCTCCCGGCCCACTGCGCGGACCGGTAACGGGGGTGCCGGTCGGCGGCGAGCAGCCGGGGCGAGACGCCGGTGACGGACTCCAACTGCCGCTCGGCGCGCTCGAACGCGTACTGGGTCGCCAGGTCGTCCATGTCGCCGATGTGGGCGGACAGCCAGGCCCGGCGTCCCTCGCCGAGACAGAAGGCGTTCTTCAGGTCCCCGCCGACCGAGAGGGTCGGGGGGACGTCCAGGGGCAGGGGGAGGGGCAGCGGGGCGTAGCCGCGGGAGCGGCGGACGGTCAGCGGCTCACCGTCACACACCCGGACCACCGAGTCGTCGCACGGGACGTGGATCGGGCGGTCGTGGGTCAGCCAGGCGTCGGCGAGGCCGGCCAGCCGCTCCAGCGCCTCGGCGTCGTCCGTGACGATGGGCTCGCCCGAGAGGTTTCCGCTGGTCATGACCAGGAGCCGGGGCCCGGGCGGATCGCCGGGAAGCCCGAGCAGCAGATGGTGCAGGGGGCTGTACGGGAGCATCACCCCGAGGTCCGGACTGCCCGGGGCCACCTCGGCGGCCGGGCCCGCGGCGCCCTCGCGCCGGCGCATCAGGACGATGGGCCGCTCCCTGCCCGTGAGCAGGCTCCGCTCCTCGGAACCGACGTGGACGAGTTCCCCGACGGCGGTGAGGTCACGCGCCATCAGGGCGAACGGCTTGTCCCCGCGGGCCTTGCGGCGGCGCAGTTCCCGGACGGCGCCGGCGTCGGAGGCGTCACAGGCGAGGTGGTAGCCGCCGATGCCCTTGACGGCGAGGATCGCCCCGGCGCCCAGCAGCCGCCGGGCGCCGGCCACCGGGTCGGCGCCGTCCGCCTCGCGCACCGCGGTGCCCGTGCCGGTCCCGATGAGCAGTCTCAGCCGGGGTCCGCAGGCCGGGCAGGCGACGGGCTGTGCGTGGAACCGCCGGTCGCCGGGGTCGGTGTACTCGCGGGCGCAGTCGGGGCACAGGGGGAAGCCGGCCATCGTGGTGTTCGGCCGGTCGTAGGGCAGTGCGGTGACGATGGTGAAGCGCGGCCCGCAGTGCGTGCACGTGATGAAGGGGTGTCGGTGGCGCCGGTCGGCCGGGTCCGCGAGCTCGGCGAGACAGTCGGCGCACGTGGCCACGTCCGGGGAGATCAGCGTGCGGGCGGGGCCCTCCGTCCGGGAGGCGACGATGGTGAACCCGGCCCCGCCCACGGCCGGGACCTCGTCGTGGTCCACGGTGTCGACGACGGCGAGCGGGGGCGCGTCGGCGGCGAGCCGGTCGCAGAACTCCGCGACGGCCGACGCCGCGCCCTCCACCTCGGCGACGACGCCCTCCGCGGTGTTGGTGACGTGGCCGGCCAGTCCGAGGCCGGTCGCACGGGTGTACACGTAGGGCCGGAACCCGACGCCCTGCACCACGCCGCGGACCGTGACCCGGCGGCGCTGGAGCGCCTCCATCAGAAGGTCTGCCCCACGGCGGGACGCGCGTGCCGCTCAGGACCGGGGTCCGGGTGCGGGTGCGCCTGCGTGTGCCCGCCCGCGTGTCCGCCGCCCGCGTGACCGTGCTCATGTCCGTGGTCCTGCGCGAGCCCGTGCCCGTGCGTGTGCCCGTGCGTGTGCCCGTGCGTGTGCCCGTGCCCGTGCGTGTGCGCGCCCCCGCCGGAGGCCTGCCGTGCCATCACCGGCGTGTGCGCCGCCGCGCCGTCCGCGATCGCGGTCGCCCGGTCGAGCAGGATTCCCACACCCTCCCCGGAGCGCGCGGAGGTCAGGACCACCTCGACCCCCGGGTTGACCTGCTGGACGTGCGCCCGGAACGCGTCCTCGTCGAACTCGACGGCCCCGGCGATGTCGGTCTTGGTGACCAGGACGAGCTGAGCGAGGCCGAAGGCGGTCGGGTACTTCAGGGGCTTGTCCTCGCCCTCGGTCACCGAGGCCAGGACGACCCGCAGGGACTCGCCGAGATCGTAGGAGGCGGGGCAGACGAGGTTGCCCACGTTCTCCACGAAGAGGAGCCGGGTGGGGTCGGGGAGCCAGCCGTCCAGGTGCCGGCCGAGCATCCCGGCCTCCAGATGACAGAGCCCGTCGGTGAGCACCTGCTTGACGGGTGCGCCGGAGCGCGCCAGCCGCACCGCGTCGTTCTCGGTGGCCAGGTCGGCGGTGAGCGCGGCTACCGCGAGCCCGCGCTCCCGGGCGAGAACCAGCTCGCGCTCCAGCAGGGCCGTCTTGCCGCTGCCGGGGCTGGAGAGCAGGTTGACGGTCACCGTGCCGCGGGCGGTGAGCTCGGCGCGCAGGGTCTGCGCGGCGGCGTCGTTCTTGGCGAGTACCGCCTGCTTCAGGTCGACCACTCGGCACATGGCTCGGTGCTCCTCGGAGTTCGGTTCGCGGATTCGTGCGGGGCCGGGACGGCGCCGGAACCGTCCTCCCAGTTCACACTGAGGATCTGCAGCTCACGGCCCGCGAGCAGTTCGACGTGCGCCGCGCTCCCGCATCCGGGGCAGCACAGCCGGGGCGGCATGCCGACCGGCCATTCCTGCGCGCAGGAACCGCAGCGGGCGCGCGCGGCCACCGGCTCCGTGACGAGTTCGGCACCTTCGAGGACCGTTCCCGCACAGGCCAGTTCGAAGCAGAAGACCAAGGCGTCGGCCACCACTCCGGCCAACTCCCCGACCTGGAGGCGCACTACGGTCACGCCGCTCGCGCCGGCGGCCCCGGCTGCTTCCTCCACCTGGCCCACGACGGCCATGGCGATCGACATCTCGTGCATCGGACTCCGTCCTGCCGGGGCTCATTACACCGGCAGGACGGGGACGGTGCGGCCGGGCACGCCGACCGACGGTCCACCGTGTACGCCGTTCGGTCCCTCCGGGGAGCCGAACCGGTGGCCGCGCGCGTCACATGCGGCGCATGCGCAGATAGCGTCTGACGTCGGGGAGGATCTGCGTGAGCACGGCGGCGAGGGCGGCCGCGGCCGCCCCACAGATGACGGCCTTCTTCACGGGGTCCTCCTCAGCTCGGCGACCGGAGCCGCCACGGTGTCGTGGCCTTCTTGGTGTGGGTCAGGGTGGTGCGGGTTGTCGTGGTCGTGTTCCGCGGAGCCGCGAAGTCCGGCGCCGTGGTCCCCGGTGACGCGGTCCCCGGCGCCGTCCGGCAGGAGCCCGAGGATCATCCGTACGGCCTGGGGGACCGCGGCGGCCACCGGCTCGCTCAGCCCGATGCCCTCCGCGACGGATTCGGGCTCGCATCCCACGACGAGGATCCGCCGGGGAGGGGTGGAGCCGGTGCCCTCGCACAGGCTGCCCAGCAGGGCCAGGACCGCGTCGGGGGCCATGTGGTGGCCGTCCAGCAGGGCGGCGCCCGGCTGGACGGACCCGTGTGCCCCGGGCTCGATGAGGTAGAGCGTTCCGGGGGCGCCGCCGCGGGCGGTGGCGTCCACCAGGACGAGGGTGTCGTAGCCGTCGAGGAGCTGGTAGGCGAGGTGCACCCCCCGGACGCCGAAGTCCACGGCCTCGACCTGGCCGGGCAGTTCGTACGAGGAGAGCTGCCGCAGCGTCTCCACCCCGAAGCCGTCGTCGCCGAGGAACACGTTGCCGATGCCCGCGACCAGGATGCGGCCGCTCACGCGTCCTCCAGGGGCGAGAGCTCGTCGGGCTGGAAGTAGAGGAACCGGCCCTGCTCCCGGCGGATGTCGGCGCCGGGGTCGCCCTCCACGGTGACCGCGAGGTGCACCCCGCCGTCCACGTCGTGCAGGACGGCCTCGACCAGCGCGGCGCGGCCCCGGAGGAACAGGTCCTGGGCGTCGGTGCGCCGCAGGCCCGGACGCAGCAGCACCCGGCTGCCCACACCGACCGGCACGCCGTCGACGAGCACCCGGTCCCGTGCGGGACCGGCGATGTCCGTGTGCTCCGGGTCCCACCACGGGGTCTCGGGTCTGAACACGGCCTGCTCGTCGAAGAGTTCCACGGGAACCTCCGGACCGTCCGGGCCGGTGATCTCACGCAGGGCGCGGACGGCGCCGTGCAGGCGCTCCAGCACCTCGGGGGGCATCGACTCGGCCAGGTCGATCACGGCGGCGGCCCTCGCGTCCGTCCCGCGCGCCTCGCGCTTCTCCTGGTCGGTCAGGGCGGCGGTGCGCAGGGCGAGGATCTCGTCGATCTCGGTGGAGTCGTACATCGCGCCGATGCTCTCCGGAGCGATCGCGGGATGGTCCTCCAGGATGATCGGCGAGGACAGCACGACGTCCGCGCGGCCCGGCTCCCCGGCGAGCACGGGCCAGGTGTGCTGGTTCACGCAGGAGGCGACGGCGCCCTTGGCCCACTCCGGCGGATCGGTCATCGACAGGAAGGAACCGCCGCTCAGGCCCAGCAGGAGATGAGCGGCGACGAGGGAGTGCGGCAGCGCCGCCTCACGGTCCTCGCCGTCGGCGGCGGGGGTCCACGGGCTGGTGTTCTCCACCACCGCCGTGAGCTTCAGCACCCGGTAGGGGCCCCCGAGTTCGGCGGCGCGCAGCCGCACGCGCCCCTCGATCCGCTCGGTGCGCCGCACCAGGCGGCCGGCGCACCGCCCGTCGGCGTGGGTGACGGGCTCGGTGTCCTCCCGGGCGGCCCGCGAGAACGGGATCTCGGCCCCGTCCCCGGCCAGTTCGGCCAGGGTGACGCTCATCTCGACGCGCTCCTCGGCCCCCTCGTCCCAGGGCACCAGCACCCGGTCGTCCAGGTGCAGTTCGGTGACGTCCGCGAAACCGCCGTCGGGCAGGGCCTGTTGGACGGAGCGCCGCCGCGCGTGCAGGAACCGCAGCTCCACGGTGAGTGGCGCGTCGCCCTTGGGCTCCATCAGGAGCTCGGTCTGCTGGAAGGAAGTCTCCCCGTGCGCCGGGCCCCACGCGGGCGGCACGAGCACGCCGAACTGCCAGCGCAGCCGGTTCTTGGCCGCCGAGGCCCGGTAGGGGTACAGCACGTACCCCTCGAAGAGGACCGCGTCGGCCACGTGCCGGGCGGTCGCGAAGCGGGACTCCAGTGCGGTGGCCGTCGTCACGGCGCCGTCCTCTCGGTGACACGCGGCAGGGCGGCGCCCAGCCGGAGGGATCGCGGGGGGGGGGGGGGGGGGGCCCGCCCCCGGCGCGCCGGGGGGGGCCCGCGTGCGCGCCCCCACCGCGCGGGG
>NZ_JBSGWY010000002.1:0-1803 GCF_053609145.1 Streptomyces sp. NPDC054961
CTTTTCGCCGGCCTCTTGTGGGGGGGCGGCGCCCCGGGGGCCGGGGGGGGGGGTGTTTACTCCCCACCGGGGTTTGGTGGGGGGGCCCGCCAGAGCTTCCAGCTGCCGGGGCCCTCGCGCGTCGTCCGCCGCCCTCAGCCGGTCCAGAACTCCCACCACCGGGTCAGGATCAGCATGCCGATCACTCCGACGTGCAGGGCCGGCGGGGCCCAGCCGAACTCGGCGAAGAAGCCCCGCAGGGGTGCGGGGGCCGGGAGGATCCCCGTGCGGACGACGTGGGCGGTGACCGCCCAGAACATCAGCAGGGTGGCCACCCAGGTCAGGCAGCACCACAGGCAGAGCGCGTTGATCTCGTAGAGCGACTGGGCCATGAGCCAGGAGCAGAAGCCGACCCCGAAGAGCATTCCCGCGTCGAGTCCCAGCCAGAACCAGCCGCGGTGGCGGGCGCCCGCCAGCAGGCCCGCGCCGACGCACACGACCGCCCCGTAGGCGACCAGCCCGAGCAGGGGGTTCGGGAAGCCGAAGGCCGCCGCCTGGTCGCTCCGCATGACGCTGCCGCAGGAGACCACCGGATTGAGGCTGCAGGCGGGCTTGAAGTCCGGGTCCTCCAGCAGCAGGAACTTGTCGAGCGTGATGATCCAGGCGGCCAGCACCCCGGCGGCCCCGGTGAGCACCAGCAGCCAGGCCAGCGAGCGGGGGGCGGCGAGCGGCTGCGCGTCGTCGCGGTTGCGGGGCTGCCCTTGCTGGCGGGGGACGCCCACGGTATTCGTTGCCATGTGGCCCATAGTCCCGCCTTCCGCCCGATACCCGGTCCAACCATGCCCATATGTACGGAGGTTGACCTGAAGGGATGGCGGGAACCCCTGATGCGTCCCGGACGTTTTACCGAACCCCGGACGTGATGTCAGACCCAGGGGCTACGTTGAGCTCCCACGAAGTCACAAGCTGCGACGGCCTGGAGACCCACCTTGAGCGATCCGTACGAGACAACCGAGGCGCACCTCGAGCGACTCCTGGGACGCGCCCTCAACTCCTACGACCTGCCCGACCGGTTGGTCGAGCGCCTCGGCAGGGCGCTCGCCCACAGCTCTTCGCTCCACACCACCCGCCGGCATCCCGGGGCCGACGGGTGGCGGGAGATCCAGCGGCACACGTACCTGCTGGCCGACGGCGATTCGGTGGCCCTGTGGGAGCTGGCGCACCGCCGGGAGGGCGACCGGGCGATCCGGTACGAGGTCTTCGCGAGCCGGGCCGAGATATGCCTGGCCGTGGCGCAGCTGTTCGACGAGGTCCCCTCGGAGGTGGCGCGGGACCTGACGGAAGCGGTGCCCGAGGAGGAGTCGCCGAGCGATCTGGCTGTGCTCAGCGCCCTGTTCGCCCATCCGACGCCGGCCCAGCGGCACCGCGAGTACGCCGTGGAGGAGTCCGCGGACCACGCCCGCCGGGTGCTGCGCCGCGCGGAGAACACCGACCGGCCGGGCGCGCGGGTGGCGCTGCTGCTGCGGACCGCGTGCGCGCACCGGATCACCCAGGCGTTCGGCACCCGGCAGTACCTGACGGACGGCCGGGACGCCGGATTCAGCCTGTACGAGCACGCGTTCGTCCTGCGGAACGGGAGCGAGATCAGCCTGTGGGAGGTCGAGCACACGGCGACGCCGGACGGGCGGCACATGTGCGAGGTGTACGCGACGGAATCGGCCGCGGGGGGGGGGGGGGGGGGGGCGCGCGCCGCGGGGGCGGGGGGGGGGGCGGGGGGGCCGCGCCGCGCGCGCGCCGCCCCCCCCCCCCCCCCCCCCCCCGCGC
>NZ_JBSGWY010000002.1:1813-62744 GCF_053609145.1 Streptomyces sp. NPDC054961
GGCGCGCCGTCCCGCCCCGACGGCGGGGCGCGGGCGGCGCTGCGCCCGCCGCCGCAGGTCCGGTGAGCGGCGGCCGGTAGCCGGCGCCGTGCGGCCGCGCCTCGCGCGCCGCCACGCCGGGCATGTCCGCGGACAAGGGCGGACATGCCCGTCTTTTCCCGCGTCCTGCGGGGTTACCCGACCGGGAGCTTCTCCGCGACCACGGACGGCTCCCCGGGCTCCCCGGTGTGTCCGCCGCCGCCGTCGTGCTCCGCGCCGCCCTCGCGCTGCTCCATCGGGACCGCCTTGCGCGGCAGCATGAACATCACCGCGAAGATCACGCCCAGGACGGCCACGACCCACCACAGGGCGCTGCGGAAGGCCTCGACGTACGGCGGCCCGAAGACCAGGTCGTCGTCGATCAGCCCGAAGAAGACCACGGAGGTGAGGCCGAGGCCCAGCGCGTTGCCCATCTGGCCGGTGGTGTTGATCAGGCCGGACGCCGAGCCGGCGTGCTCGCGCGGCACCTCGGACAGCACGGTGTCGGTCAGCGGCGCGACGATCAGGCCCATGCCCAGACCCATCAGGACCAGCGGAGCCGCCATCTGCCAGGAGGTGATCTCCATGCCGTAGCGCTGGGACTCCCCGATGTAGAGGAGCACGCCGCAGGCCATCACCAGGGCGCCGCCCTGGAGCACCTTGCGGCCGAAGCGCGGGACGAGCTTCTGTACGGACATGCCCGCGGCCGCCGAGACGGCGAGGGAGAACGGGATGCCGGTGGCGCCCGCCTTCAGGGCGCTCCAGCCGAGGCCCATCTGCATGTACAGCGTCCAGACCAGGAAGAAGATGCCGGTCGCGATGCCGAAGGTCAGCTGGACCGCGATGCCGCCCGCGAAACTCTTGACGCCGAAGAGGGAGAGCTCGACCAGCGGCGAGCCGTCCTTGCGGGTCTTGTACTTCTCGTAGGCGATGAAGCCGCCGAAGACGAAGGGCGAGGCGATCATGCAGACGAAGCCCCACAGCGGCCAGTCGTTCTCGCGGCCGTGGGTGAGCGGGAAGATCAGCATGACCAGGGCGAGGGTGGCGAGCACGACGCCGATCAGGTCCAGGCGCAGGGCCGTGGGGGCCTTGGACTCGGAGATGAACGCGCGGCCCAGGAGCACGCCGGCGATGCCGACGGGCAGGTTGATCAGGAAGATCGGGCGCCATTCGAGGCCGAGGATGTTCCACTCGGTGAGCAGCGCGCCGAGCATCGGGCCCGAGACGGCGCCGAGGCCGACGATCGCGCCGAACATCCCGAAGACCTTGCCGCGCTCGTGCGGCGGGAAGGTGACGTGGATGATCGCGAGCACCTGCGGGACCATCATGGCCGCCATCGCGCCCTGGAGGATGCGGGCGGCGACGAGCACGTCGGGGCTGGGCGCGAGGCCGCAGAGCAGCGAGGCGGCCGTGAAGCCGGATATGCCGACGAGGAAGAGGCGCTTGCGGCCGTAGATGTCGCCGAGACGGCCGCCGGTGATCAGGCCGGCGGCGAAGGCGAGGGCGTAGCCGGCGGTGATCCACTGGATGGCGCTGGTGGAGGCGCCGAGGTCCTCCTTCATCCGGGGTATCGCGATGTTGACGATCGTGACGTCGACGAGGTCCATGAAGGCCGCGGTCATCACGATGGCGAGCGCCAGCCAGCGGCGGCGGTCGAGGGCGGCGTCGGCGGCGGCTTCGGCGTCGGCGGACGGCGCGGGGGCTTCGGCGGCCGGCGCGGTGGCCCGGGCGGCGGTCGAGCGGGGCGGGCTGGTCTCTGCGGGGATCTCGGTCCGCTCTTCTCGTACGGGCCCGTTCTTTCCTTCGGGCGATGACTGCGGCGTCTTCGTGCTCATGGGGAGAAACCTAGGCGGCATCTAGGTCAGGTGGTGTCCTCTTTCTCTGGCAATTTTGAAGCCATGACCGACACCCCGGCCCGCCTGCTCACCCTGCTCTCCCTGCTCCAGACTCCGCGCGAATGGCCCGGGAGCGAGCTGGCGGAGCGGCTGCGGGTGAGCTCCCGGACCATCCGGCGCGACATCGACCGGCTGCGGGAGCTGGGCTACCCGGTCGAGGCCACGCTCGGCGCGGAGGGCGGCTACCGGCTGGTGGCGGGCGCGGCGATGCCGCCGCTGCTGCTGGACGACGAGGAGGCGGTCGCCATCGCGGTGGGCCTGCGGGCGGGGGCCGGGCACGCGATCGAGGGGATCGAGGAGGCCTCGGTACGGGCCCTCGCGAAGCTGGAGCACGTGCTGCCGGGGCGGCTGCGGCACCGTGTGAGCGCCTTGCAGTCGGCGACGGTCGCGTTGACGCGGGGGGACGGGCCGAGCGTGGCCCCGCGGACGCTGACCGCGATCGCGTCGGCGGTGGCGGGCTCGGAGCGGCTGCGGTTCGCGTACCTGGCGCGGGACGGGGCGCCCTCGCGACGGCTCGTGGAGCCGTACCGGCTGGTCAGCACCGGGAGCCGGTGGTACCTCGTCGCGTACGACATGGAGCGCGGGGACTGGCGGACCTTCAGGGTGGACCGGATGAGCGAGCCGTGCGCGACGGGGGCGCGGTTCGCGGGGCGGGAACTGCCGATGGACGCGGTGGAGTTCGTGCGGCGGGGCCTGCGGGGTGGGGGGGCGTACGGGGTGGACGTCTGGTTCGGCTGCGCCGCGGAGGAACTTCCGGGCTGGCTCCGGGCCTCGGAGCCGGAACCCGGGGCCGGTCCGGAGGCCGGGCCAGGGACCGGACCGGGTCCGGAGCCGCGCCCGGAGGGCGGGGCGGATCCCGGGGCCGGCCCGGGGGGCGGGAACGGCGTGTGGGTGCGGTTCGAGACGGCGGACGCGCCGGAGTGGCTGGCGGCGCGGCTGGCGCTGGTGGGCGTGCCGTTTCGCGTGCGCGGGCCGGAGGTGGTGGTGGAGGCTGTGCGGGGGCTGGGCGCGCGGCTGGTGGAGGCCGCGGGGTCGTAGCGGGGCCGGACGGAGGGAGCCCCCGGCGCCTGGGGGGGATAGGCACCGGGGGCTCGTATGGGGGGCGTCAGGCCACTGCGTCGAAGCCGGTGTCGCGGGCCATGCGCTTGAGCTCCAGGAGGGCGTGCTTCTCGATCTGGCGGATTCGCTCCCGCGTCAGTCCGTGCTGCTTGCCCACCTCTGTCAGGGTACGCTCCCGGCCGTCGTCAATGCCGTAACGCATCTTGATGATCGAGGCCGTCCGCTGGTCCAGCTTGCCCAGCAGGTCCTCCAGTTCCTCGCTCCGCAGGAGGGAGAGGACGGACTGCTCCGGGGAGATCGCCGAGGTGTCTTCCAGCAGGTCACCGAACTGCGTGTCGCCGTCCTCGTCCACCGACATGTTCAGGCTGACCGGGTCGCGCGCCCAGTCCAGGACGTCGCCGACGCGCTTCTCGGTCGTGTCCAGTTCGGCCGCGATCTCGGCGTGTTCCGCCTCCCGGCCCTTCTCGCGGGCGAACTCGCGCTGGACCCTGCGGATCCGGCCGAGCTCCTCCACCAGGTGGACGGGCAGGCGGATCGTGCGCGACTGGTCGGCTATGGACCGGGTGATGGCCTGGCGGATCCACCACGTGGCGTACGTGGAGAACTTGAAGCCCTTGGCGTAGTCGAACTTCTCGACGGCGCGCACCAGGCCGGCGTTGCCCTCCTGGATGAGGTCGAGGAGGGGCAGACCGCTGCGCGGGTAGCGGCGGGCGACGGCGACGACCAGGCGGAGGTTGGAGCGGATGAAGACTTCCTTGGCGCGCTCGCCCTCGGCGGCCAGCGCTTCCAGTTCCTCCCGCGAGGGCGTCTCGCCCTCGCGCTCCGCCGCTCCCTCGAGGATCTGCTGGGCGTACACGCCCGCCTCGATGATCTGCGAGAGCTCGACTTCCTTGGCGGCGTCGAGCAGCGGGGTTCGCGCGATCTCGTCGAGGTACATGCCGACCAGGTCACGGTCTGCGATTTCCCCACCCACGGCACGAGCGCTGCTCGTGGTCTGACGGCGGGCGACGGCGCGGGTTGCCATGCGTGCTCCCTAGCGATGAGTTCGGTCGCGGTGCTGCGGCTGCCTGGACACTCTCCCGAGTGCCCGCTTCCGAAGGAAACAACGACTGGAATCGGGACAGAATTCCCACGCGGCTCCCTTATTTCCGAGATCTTGCAGTATCCTGCCCCGCCCGCCCCCGGGTACGGACCGGAGCGGCGATGCCGCCAGAGCCCGAAGAGGCGCAGGTCAGGGCGGGGGTGGCGGGCGGTCCGGGAGCCGTCACGGACGAGCACGGCTTCGCCGTCCGTGAGACTGCCGTCACACGCGGCGCAGCCGCCCGTCCCGCCGTTCACCCTCCGGGAGCGCGCCACCCCGGCCACACTCCCCACCCCGAAGACGGTCCGCGGCGGCTTCCGGTTGCCTGGACTGACGATCGAATCGCCCGGATGGGCCGAAGAGGGAGGATTACGGCCGAAAGCGGCGCAGGCTCACCCGCCGGGGAGGCGGTTCACCGCGGGGTCACCGGTCCGGTCCGGGGCGGGGCGGGGCGGGGCGGCCCGGTCCGGGGCGGCGGGTGGCGACGTCCGGGCAGGCGCGGCAGGCGGCCGGGCCGGACTGGGTCCACCATGCGCAGTCCGGGCGGAGGTGGCACGCCGGGAGGGCGGGGGCGGGCGGGGCGGCGGGCTGCGGCAGCGCCGTCAGGCGGAGCGCCAGGGTGCAGGTGTCGCCCTCGCGGTTCAGGCAGTGCGGGACGCAGTGGGAGGCCAGGCGCAGCAGCCGGCGCGGTTCGGTGCCCGGCGGGAGGCCGGCCAGGACCTCGGCGGCCGGGAGCGGGGCCGGGAGGTAGACCGGGGGGCCGTCGGGTCCGGCGCGTACCGCCAGGACCACCGACTCCGGCGCGTACGCCGAGCCGCTGGGACACCACGACGGGCGGGGCGACCGCCCCGACGGCTCCGCGCCCGGCCTAGCCAAACTGCAGGGACCTCTTCGAGAGGCCCATCCAGAAGCCCGAGACCGGGGTGGTGGCCGAGGCCAGTTCGGCCTCGGCGGCGCCGAGGGTGACGAACAGCGGGGCGAAGTGCTCCGTGCGCGGGTGCGCCAGGCGGCCCGCCGGGGACTTGGCCTCGAAGTCGAGCAGGGAGTCGAGGTCGCCGGCCGCGAGGGCTTCGTGGCCCCACGCGTCGAACTCCGCCGACCAGGCGGGGACGCCGGGGCCGGTGTGGCGCAGGGCGGCGAGGTTGTGGGTGAAGAAGCCGCTGCCCACGACGAGGACGCCTTCGTCGCGCAGCGGGGCGAGCTTGCGGCCCACCTCCATCAGGCGGCGCGGGTCCAGCGTCGGCATGGATATCTGGAGGACCGGGATGTCGGCCTCCGGGAACATCTCCACGAGCGGGACGTACGCGCCGTGGTCCAGCCCCCGGTCGGGGATGTCCTGGACGGGGGTGCCCGGGGCCTTGAGGAGCCCCCGTACGGAGGCCGCCAGCTCGGGAGCGCCCGGAGCGTCGTAGCGGACCCGGTAGTAGTGCTCGGGGAAGCCCCAGAAGTCGTGGACCAGCGGGACCCGCTCCGTGGCGCCGAGGGCGAGGGGGGCCTCCTCCCAGTGCGCGGAGACCATCAGGATCGCCCGGGGGCGGGGCAGGTCCGCGGACCAGGCGGCCAGCTGGCCGGGCCAGACCGGGTCGTCGGCCAGGGGCGGGGCTCCGTGACTCAGGTACAGCGCGGGCATCCGGGCGGAGGTGGTCATCAGGGGCTCCAGGAGGGTTCGGGCGGGCCGCCGGTACAAGACTAACCCCGCGTCGTTCAAATTTGAACGACGCGGGGTCATCAGTCATTCCCGCACCCCGGGAACCGGGGCCCCGCCCGTCAGTGGGCGATCACCGGGACCTTCAGCTCGGCGTCCGCGCCCTCTTCGGAGCCGGCGACCGGGCCGCCCGCGCCCGGCCGGCCCGTGTTGATCAGGGTCAGGGCGATGAGCGAGCTGGCGACCAGGATGCCGACCGCCCACCAGATCGCGGAGGCGTAGCCCTCCACCATGGCCTGGGCCTGGATCAGCTTCGCGGCCGGGCCGCCCGCCGCGGCCTCGGCCGCGTGGTCGGTCAGGTACGCGGTCGTCGCCGAGGCGGCGATCGTGTTCAGCAGGGCGGTGCCGATCGCGCCGCCCACCTGCTGCGAGGTGTTGACCATCGCGGAGGCGACGCCGGCGTCCGCCGGGTTCACCCCGTACGTGGCCAGGGACATGGCGGGCATGAACGCCGTGCCCATGCCGAGGCCCAGCAGCAGCTGCGCCGGCAGGATCAGCGCCGGGTAGGAGGAGCCGACCTCGAGCTGCGTCAGCAGCAGCATGCCGCTGGCGGCGACCATGAAGCCGGGGCCCATCAGCAGGCGCGGCGGGACCCGCGTCATCAGGCGGGCGCCGATCTGCGTGGAGCCGAGGATCATGCCCGCGATCATCGGGAGGAAGGCGAAGCCGGTCTTGACGGGCGAGAAGCCCTTCACGACCTGCAGGTAGAAGGTGAGGAAGAGGAACAGGCCGAACATCGCGATGACGGCGAGGCCCAGCGAGAGGTAGACGCCGCCGCGGTTGCGCTCCAGCAGGACGCGCAGGGGCAGCAGCGGGGACTTCACGCGGGACTCGACGAGGACGAACGCGGCGAGCAGCACCGCGGAGGCGACGAACATGCCGACGGTCAGGGTGTCCGACCAGCCCGCCGACTCGGCGCGGGTGAACCCGTAGACCAGGGCGACCAGACCGGTCGTGGACAGGACCACTCCGGGGATGTCGAGCGGCGCGCGGTTACGGCCGCCGGCCGGCTCGCGAATGATCATCCAGGCGCCGACGGCGGCGACGACCGCGAACGGGATGTTGACGAAGAACGTCCAGCGCCAGTTGAGGTACTCGGTGAGGAAGCCGCCGAGGATCAGGCCCACGGCGCCACCGCCACCGGCGATCGCACCGTAGATGCCGAAGGCCTTGGCGCGCTCCTTGGCGTCGGTGAACGTGACGGCCAGCAGCGAGAGCGCGGCGGGCGCGAGCAGTGCGCCGAAGGCGCCCTGCAGGGCGCGGGCGCCCAGCATCATGGCCTCGCCCTGGGCGGCGCCGCCCAGCGCGGAGGCCAGGGCGAAGCCGATCAGACCGACGATGAAGGTGTTCTTGCGGCCCCACTTGTCGGCGATGCGCCCGCCGAAGAGGAGCAGTCCGCCGAAGGCCAGCGCGTACGCGGTGATGACCCACTGGCGGTTGCCGTCCGAGATGCCGAGGTCGGTCTGGGCGGACGGCAGGGCGATGTTCACGATGGTGGCGTCGAGCACGACCATCAGCTGCGCCAGGGCTATGAAGACGAGGGCCTTCCAGCGACTGGGGTCGGCGACGGACAGCGGCGGATGCGCGGCTGTTTTTGACATGGGGGTACCTACTTCATGGTGCGAGATGACTGAAAAGGGAGGTTAAAAGAGGTTTAGTCGGGCTGCCGACGCTAGCGGGAGCGCCCCGGGGCGTCACATGGTTTTCGTCCTCAGATCCGCCAGCGTGGTCGGCGCGCCCGGCAGTGCGGAGCGGGCCGGAGTCCTCAACCCGTCGAGCAACAGCTGGAGATGGCGGTGGGCGAAGAGGCCCACGTCGAAGCAGGCGGTGCCGGGGAGGGGGCGGCTGAGCTGGGACAGGGCGATCAGGAGATCGCCGACGCCGATGTCGGTGCGCAGCAGCCCCGCCAACTGGCCGGCGGCCACCAGGGATTCGACGGCCTCCTCCAACGCGCTGCGGGAGGCGAGCAGTTCGGGGTGGTCCCGGTCGAAGTCATCGGAGAGCATGGGGCACAGGGCGCCGATCCGCTCGTCCGCGGCTCCGTGCGCGAAGCGGCAGAGCGCGTCGAAGGCGTCCGGGCCGCCGGCGGGCACCGTCTCGGCGAGCACGGCCTCGGCCAGCCGCGTGACCCGGTCCATCACGAAGAGCACGACGTGGTGGACGAGCGTGGGCCGGTCGGGGAAGTGCCGGTAGAGCGTGGCGTTGCCGACGCCGGCCCGGCGGGCGATCTCGTCGAGAGGGGCCGTGGAGCCGAATTCCACGAGCACCTCGCGCGCGGCGGTCAGGATGCGCTCCCGGTTGCGGACGGCGTCGGCGCGCGGCCGCGGCACCGCGCCGGGGGCGTCCGCCGCGGCGGAGCCGGAGCACGACCCGGCTCCGGGCAGGGCCGCCGGAGCGGTGGGGGTGGGGCTCTTCATCCCGGGGCCTCCCTGGCACGGTGACGCGTACGGCCGCTCGAAACGGGGAGCGGGTCCCCGCTTGAGCGGGACTCTAGTGCAAACGGGGAGGCACTCCCCGGTTATTTCGTTCGCCCATGTGACCTGGGTCACTCGCGCGTCCCCGGTCGTCCGCTCCCGTTTGGCCTCTCCCGGCGCGCGGGCGCGCCGCGCCCGTCGGAGGGTGATCGGACAGAGCGCAGACCGGACCCGGCCGGCTGCCGCGGACCCGAAGGCCGGTCTCCATGCCGCAGACGCGCCACCGGATACGCAAGCCACGCCGCACCAGCGCTTTCGTCGGCATCACCGCGCTGGCCCTCGGCGTCACCGCGACCGCCGGCGCCGACATATCCTCCCGCAGTCACTCGGCGTCCGGGCCGGCGGCCGCGACCAGCGCCGAGGCCGCGCTCGCGCCGTGCCGGATCGCCGGCGCGATGGGCGTGCAGATGTCCGAGGGGCTGCCGACCGCTCCCGGGTACGCGCGCTCGACCGGCGAGGTCCGGGCACTGAACCTGATGATCGACTTCCCCGACGCCAAGGGCGAGGGCACGGCGGCCGACCGGCTGGCGGAGTTCTTCCCGCAGACCTCGGACTGGTTCCGCACCAGCTCCTACGGACGGCTGACCTACCGGGCCGAGGCGCCCATACGGAACTGGCTGCGGATGCCGATGCCGTTCGCGGCCTACGGGATCGAGCGCGGGTCCGCGTACGACCCCGGCTACCGGCAGCTCGCCGAGCACATCGTGAAGACCGCCGACTCCGAGGTCGACTTCTCCCGGTACGACCTGATCAACATCCTGGTCACGCCGAACGCCGGCCCCTCCGCCCTCGACACGGTCCTGTCCGTCACCTTCTCGGGCAACCACGAGGCCCCGATGGCCGACGGCGTCCCGCTCGCCAACACGTCCTTCGTCTTCAGCCGCCAGGACGACGGCTCCGGCTCCTACCGGGAGACCGGCTACCGCGTGCTCCCCCACGAGAACGGGCACGTCTTCGGCCTGCCCGACCTCTACACCGCCGACGGCGGCGGCACGGTCGGGCACTGGGACGTCATGAGCGAGGACTGGGGCGCCAACAACGACATGCTCGGCTGGCACAAGTGGAAACTGGGCTGGCTCGACAGCTCCCAGATCAGCTGCGCCACGAAATCCGGGACCAGCGACCACGTCCTGTCCCCGCTCGCCGTCGCGGGCGGCACCAAGCTGGCCTTCGTCCCCGTGACGGAGAGCACCGGCTACGCGCTGGAGGTGCGCACCCCGGCCGGGAACGACGAGGCCGTCTGCAAGCCCGGGGTCCTCATATACAGGGTGGACTCCGACGTGGACACCGGCCGCGGGCCCGTCACGGTCTCCGACAGCGCCAACGGGAGCGGCGGCTGCACCCGGCGGCCCAATGTCCACGCGGAGCTCTCGGACGCGCCCTTCAAACCGGGCGAGACCTTCACGGACGAGAAGGCGGGCATCAGCGTCTCGGTCGTCGGGGAGCTGCGCAACGGCAGCTACCAGGTGCGGATCAGCCGGCCGTGACCCCTGCGGCGCCAGGACGAGTCGCTCGGCCCTCCGCCTCCCGGCCAACGGCCCCCCACCGGACCCGATCGCTCCGGCGAGGGTGGAAGGGCTGGGTCGGCGAGGCCTTCACCGGCTCAGCGCCGGGGAGACCAGCATGATCAAGCCGGTCATCCTCTTCCCCCGGCGCGTCAGGTCCCGGTGAGGTGCTCCGGCCGGACCGGGACCCGGCGCAGGGCCAGGCCGGTGGCGGCGCGGATCGCCGCGACGATCGCCGGGGTCGGGGACAGCGTCGGCGCCTCGCCGACGCCGCGCAGGCCGTACGGGGCGTGCGCGTCGGCGAGTTCGAGGACGTCGACCGGGATGCTCGGGGTGTCGAGGATGGTCGGGATCAGGTAGTCCGTGAAGGAGGGGTTGCGCACCTTCGCGGTGACCGGGTCGACGAGGATCTCCTCCATCAGCGCGAGCCCGAGGCCCTGGGTGGTGCCGCCCTGGATCTGGCCGATGACGGAGAGCGGGTTCAGTGCCTTGCCCACGTCCTGGGCCACCGCCAGCTCGATCACCTTGACCAGGCCGAGTTCGGTGTCGACCTCGACGACCGCGCGGTGCGCGGCGAAGGAGTACTGGACGTGCCCGTCGCCCTGGCCGGTCTCCGGGTCGAGGGCGCAGGTCGGCCGGTGCCGCCATTCGCGTTCGATGTCGATGGGCTCCTCGCCCTCCAGCAGCTCGGCCAGGTCCGCGAGGACCTCGCCCGCGTCGGTGACCACCTTGCCGTCCTCCAGGAGCAGTTCGGCGGTCGCCCAGGCCGGGTGGTAGGAGCCGAACTTGCGGCGGCCGATCTCCAGGGCGGCGGCCCGGACGGCCTCGCAGGTGTTCTTCACCGCGCCGCCGGTCACGTACGTCTGGCGGGACGCGGAGGTGGAACCGGCGTTGCCGACCGCGGTGTCGGCCGGGTGGATGGTGACCTGGGTGACGCCCAGCTCGGTACGGGCGATCTGGGCGTGCACGGTGACACCGCCCTGGCCGACTTCGGCCATGGCCGTGTGGACGGTGGCCACGGCCTCGCCTCCCACGGCCTCGAGGCGGATCCGGGCGGTGGAGTAGTCGTCGTAGCCCTCGGAGAAGCCGACGTTCTTGATGCCGACCGCGTAGCCGACGCCCCGGACCACTCCTTCCCCGTGGGTGGTGTTGGACAGGCCGCCCGGCAGGTGGCGGACGTCCGCGTCCTCGCCCGCGGTCTCCCACTGGAGCTCGGGCGGCAGCGGCACGGCCTTGACCCGGCGCAGCAGCTCGGCCACCGGGGCGGGCGAGTCGACGAGCTGGCCGGTGGGCATGCGGGTGCCCTGCTCCATGGCGTTGAGCCGGCGGAACTCGACCGGGTCCATGCCGAGTGCGGCGGCGACCCGGTCCATCTGGGACTCGTAGGCGAAGCAGGCCTGGACGGCGCCGAAGCCGCGCATGGCACCGCAGGGCGGGTTGTTCGTGTAGAGGCCGACGGCTTCGATGTGGACGTCCCGCACGTCGTACGGGCCGAGGCCGAGGGAGGCCGCGTTGCCGACGACGGCGGGCGTGGAGGAGGCGTACGCGCCGCCGTCCAGCACGATCCGGGCCGTGACGTGGGTGAGCTTGCCGTCGAAGGTGGCCCCGTGCTCGTAGGACAGCTTGGCGGGGTGGCGGTGGACGTGCCCGAAGAAGGACTCGTACCGGTTGTAGACGATCTTCACGGGCTTGCCGGTGCGCTGCGCGAGCAGGCACGCGTGGGCCTGCATCGACAGGTCCTCGCGGCCGCCGAACGCGCCGCCCACGCCGGAGAGGGTGAGCCGCACCTTCTCCTCGGGCAGGCCGAGGATCGGGGCCACTTGCTTGCGGTCCACGTGCAGCCACTGGGTGGAGACGTAGAGGTCCATGCCGCCGTCCTCGGCGGGCACGGCGAGACCGGACTCGGGGCCGAGGAAGGCCTGGTCCTGGATGCCGACCTCGTACTCCTCGCGCACGATGACGTCGGCGCGCTCGCGGGCCCGCGCCACGTCGCCGCGGACGACCGGCTGGCGGTGGACGATGTTGGGGTGCGGGGTCCGGTGCGCGCGGTGGTCGTCGCGGTCCGGGTGCAGGACCGGGGCGCCGGGGGCGGTGGCGCTCGCCTCGTCGGTGACCGGCGCGAGGACCTCGTACTCGACGAGGATCGCGGCGGCGGCGCGGCGGGCGGTCTCCGGGTGGTCGGCGGCGACGAGGGCGACCGGCTCGCCGTGGAAGCGGACCCGGCCGTCGCACAGGACGGGCTGGTCGACGAACTCCAGGCCGTACTTCCTGGCCGCCGGGAGGTCGTCGTAGGTCATGACCGCGTACACGCCGGGGAGCTTCAGCGCGGCGGAGACGTCCAGGCGGGTGATGAGCGCGTGGGCGTGCGGGGCGCGCAGCGTCTGGCCCCAGAGCATGTCCTCGTGCCAGAGGTCGGAGGCGTAGGCGAACTCGCCGGTGACCTTGAGGGTGCCGTCGGGGCGGAGCGTGGACGCGCCGACGCCGCCGCTCGTTCGTGACCGCTGGACGATGTCGGTGGGGATGCGGGATGCGCCGGGCATGGCTACCTGGTCCCTTCGTGGTCCTGGCGGGCGGCCGCGAGCCGGACCGCGTCGAGGATCTTCTCGTAGCCCGTGCAGCGGCAGAGGTTGCCGGAGAGGGCCTCGCGGATGTCCTGGTCGGACGGGGAGGGGTTCTGTTCCAGCAGGGCGTCGGTCTGGACGAGCAGGCCGGGGGTGCAGAACCCGCACTGGACGGCGCCGGCGTCGACGAACGCCTGCTGGACGGACGAGAGTTCGCCGTCCTCGCCGGCGAGCCCCTCCACGGTGAGCACCTCGCGGCCCTCGACCTGTCCGGCCGCGACCAGACACGCGCAGACCGTCACGCCGTCGAGGCGGACGGTGCAGGAACCGCACTCGCCCTGCTCACAGGCGTTCTTCGAACCCGGCAGGCCGAGGCGCTCGCGCAGGACGTACAGGAGGGACTCGCCCTCCCAGACGTCGTCGGCTTCCCGCTGACGGCCGTTGACGGTGAAATGGACGCGCATGATCACGCAGCTCCTTCGAGCGAGCGGCCGTCGCCCGGACCGCGGTACTGCTCCCACGTCCAGACGAGCTGACGGCGAGCCATGATGCCGACCGCGTGGCGGCGGTACTTCGCCGTGCCGCGGACGTCGTCGATCGGGTTGGCCGCGCCGGAGGCGAGGTCACCGAACTGCTGGGCGATCGACGGGGTGATGACCTTCCCGGACTCCCAGAAGCCGCCCTCCTCGAGCGCGGCGTTCAGGAACTCCTCGGCGGACTTCGCCCGGATCGGGGTGGGGGCCGCGGAGCCGATGCCGGTACGCACGGTGCGGGTCGCCGGGTGCAGGGCCAGGCCGAAGGCGCAGACGGCGATGACCATCGCGTTGCGGGTGCCGACCTTCGAGTACTGCTGGGGGCCGTCCGCCTTCTTCACGTGGACGGCCCGGATCAGCTCGTCGGGGGCCAGCGCGTTGCGCTTCACGCCCGTGTAGAACGCGTCGATCGGGATCAGCCGGGAGCCGCGCACGGACTCCACCTCGACCTCGGCGCCCGCCGCGAGCAGCGCGGGGTGCGCGTCACCGGCCGGGGAGGCGCAGCCGAGGTTGCCGCCGACGCTGCCGCGGTTGCGGATCTGCGGGGAGGCGACGGTGTGGGAGGCGAGGGCGAGGCCGGGCAGTTCGGCCCGGAGGTTCTCCATGATCTGCGTGTACGGGACGGAGGCGCCCAGCCGGACCACGTCCTCGCCGACCTCCCACTCCCGCAGCGGCGCGATGCGGTTCAGGTCGAGGAGCTGGTCGGGCCTGCGGTGGTCGAAGTTGATCTCTACCATCACGTCCGTTCCGCCCGCGATGGGGACGGCCGTGGGGTACTCGGCCTTCGCGGCGAGCGCCTCCTGCCAGCTTGCGGGGCGAAGGAAGTCCATGCGGGGCTCTCATTCGTCGTTCGTGTGGGGCGCGTGGCCCCGGGGCTAAACGCCGGCCGTCACCGATCCCATGAACCGTGGTGATCGGACGCAAACCGATTTCCGTGGAACTACCCCAACGTAGAGTCCCCGGCGCGCTCCGCGCCCTCCGCCGGGCCGACGCCCACCGCCTGGCGGATCCGGCCGACGCGGAAGATCATCTGATCCATGACGACACGACACATCGAGTTCGAACGACTCCACAACTTCCGTGACCTCGGGGGCTATCGCACGGCCGACGGCGCCACCGTCGCCTGGGGCGCCCTCTACCGGGCGGACTCGCTCGGCAAACTGGGCGGCGCGGACTGGGACCGCTTCCTCGGCCTCGGCATCCGCACCGTCATCGACCTGCGCTACCCGTGGGAGATCGAGGCCAAGGGCCGGATACCGGAGCCCGAGCGGTTCACCTACGCCAACCTCAGCATCGAACACCGGCCCTACGACCAGGCCGAGATCGACCCGGCCCTCGACCCCTGGCGCTTCCTGGCCGACCGGTTCGCCGAGGTGGCGCTGGACGGCGTCCGGGAGATCCGCGCCACGATCGAACTGCTCGCCGAAGGCCCCGGGCCGGCCGTCTTCCACTGCACCTCGGGCAAGGACCGTACCGGGCTGATCGCCGCGCTGGTCCTGACGCTCCTGGGCGTGGACGAGGAGCAGATCCTCGCGGACTTCGCGCTGACGGAGCTGGCGACCGTCCGGCTGACGGCCGACTGGCACGCGGCCAACCCGGGACGCACCATGCGCTGGCCCGCGTACGGGCGCGCCCCCGCCGAGGTGCTGCGCCTGACCCTCGCGGACCTCGCCGCCCGCTACGGCTCCGTCGACGCCTACCTCTCGGAGCAGGTCGGCGTCACCTCCGGGACCACGGCCCGACTGCGCGCCCGCCTGCTGACCTGACCGGCGGCCACCGGGCGGGGCGGGGCCGGGCGGCCGCGCCCCGCTCCGGCGCGGCGCGGTCGCGGTCGCGGTCGCGGACGGACCGTTCAGCGCGCCGTCAGGAGCCCGGCGGCCGCGAAGGCCTCGTACGTGGCCGGTGCGTCCAGGGCGCCGACTTCCGTGAAGTAGCGGGTGGTCGCCTGGGCGGCCCGGCCGATGGCCGTGGCGGTCACGTCGGCCGGATGGGCCTCGGCGATGATCTCCTGCGCCTCGGCGGCGCCGAATCCGGCGTCCCCGAGGGTGTCGGCGATGGCCAGGTAGTCCGGTTCCAGGAACGCCGTGACCAGCGACGGGACCAGCGGACCGATCCTCCCGCGCGCCGACGCGTCCAGCGCGTGCCAGAAGAACTCGAGGAGGCTGCGGAAGTACGCGTGGTGCTTCCCCTCGTCCTCGGCGTGGTCCTGGACCAGGTCCCTGACCGCCTGCGGCAGCCGCTTGTCCCGGGGGAGGTCGGAGAGGATGGAGGAGATGAGGGTCTCGCTCACGATGGAGAAGACGAGGTCGGCCGCTCCGCGCAGGTCGGGGTCGAGCTCCGCGCGGATGCGGTCCAGCCGCTCCATGAAGGCCGGCTGGTCCGGCAGGCAGGCGGCGAACCCGGTGCGCGCCTCCACCTGGCGGGACAGGTCGTCGGAGAACTGCGCGTGCCAGGCCTCGTCCGTCGTGATCTTGAAGGCGTCCTCCCGCATGGCGGGCGGCAGGTGGAGGCCGCTGCGGCCGCGGCTGATGTCCATGGTCACGGGCATCACGGCGACTTGTTCCAGCTCGGTGGTGAAGTAGAGGTACTGGTGCAGCCGTTGCGTGAGGATCCGCTCGGCCACCTCGTCCGGCCGGGACCGTACGAGCGGATGCGCGACCACCGGCATCAGCTCGGGCGGGAAGTAGAGCCGGCCGGGCTCGGAGGGGGCCAGCACGCGCGAGGGCTTCACGCGCACGCTGGCGCGCGCGTCCCAGAGGGCGAACCTGCTGCGGTACCGGGCCGCCGGCGGCGATGCGGGGTCGGCCAGCTGGGTGAGGGCCTCGCGCAGGTGCGGGCGGGGGGTGGTCGTCTCCATGCCGGGCCTACGGGTTCGCGCTGATCGGGTCGGCCTCTTCGCGGCCGGCCCGCTCCTGGACGGGCCGCAGGTGCCGGACCTCGGGGATGGCCAGCACGCCCAGGCAGGAGACGGCCATCAGCGCGGCCGCCCCGTAGAGCGCCGCCTCGGCTCCGACGGCGAGGGCCAGGGGCCCGGCCAGCGCCATGCCCAGGGGGCTGAGCGCGGTGGACAGCAGCCAGTCGTAGGCGGAGACCCGGGATATCCGGTCGGCGGGGACGTGCTGCTGGACGGTGGTGTCCCACAGCGTCCCCATCAGGCCGAGGGCGAAGGCCATGACGGCGGCTCCCGCGGCGATGAACGCGGTGTGCGCGCCCAGCGCGATGAGGGCCAGCGGGACGGCTCCGAGCGCCAGGCAGAAGTTGGCCACGACCAGCGGCCGGGAGGTCTTGATGCGCAGGGAGAGGAGCGCGCCGGTGAGGGCGCCGACCGTCGCGCCCTGCGCGATGACCCCCCAGGCCACCTCGCCGCCCGCGCCGGTGATGACCGTCGCCGCTCCGACGGTGAAGTAGACGGTCCGGGAGAGGTTCCAGCAGCCGTGGGCGAGGAAGTTGCTCCACAGCCAGGTGCGCCCGCGGACCTCGCCCCATCCTTCGCGGAGGTCCTTGAAGAAGGTCCCGCGCGGCGGCGCCGTGTGCTTCACCCGCAGTCGGCTGAGCGTCAGGACGCTGACCGCGAAGGTCGCGCCGTCCAGGACCATGGCCCAGCCGGGGCCGATGGTGAGGGCGATGGTCGTGGCGGCCGCCGGCCCCACCATCATCGCGGTGCGGCGGGACACGGCCATGAACGCGTTGGCGCGTTGCAGGAGTTCGGGCTCGACCGTGGACGGGACCAGACCGCTGGAGGCGGGCAGGAAGAATCCGGTGGCCGCTCCGACGCAGCCGGACGCGAGCATCAGTTCGTTGAGGCCGGCGTGGCCGCTGACGATCTGGAGGCCTATGTAGACGTGCGCGACGCAGCGGATCGCGTCCGCGGCCATCATCACCTTCTGCCGGGGCAGCCGGTCGCCCCAGACCCCGCCCACGAGGAGGAAGAGCCCTTCACCCACCGCGGCGCTGGCGAGGACCAGGCCCAGGTCGGTGGCCGATCCGATTTCCCGCACCAAGGCCAGGGTGAGCGCGACAGGAAATATCGCGCTGCCCGCGTAGGAAAGGGTCTGACCGAACCAGAGAAGACGGAATCTGTTATCACCCAGGGGGCCGCTCGGATCCCGTGACTTGCGCAGATTCATGATCACGACTGTATCACTGCCACCCCCCAGGAACACGTGTTGATTTCGTGTCGACATGCCGGTATGAGGGTCCCGAACCACCCCGCATACCGTTCGGTTTCGGGCATGTCCGATTCTTCCGCACCATCGTGTGTGATCTTCCCCGCACTACCGGTCCCCTACCAATTGGAACCGGTAGCCGAATTGAAGGAATGTCCCGCGCGATCCCCCTCGAGACCCCTCTCGGAGGCCATCAGGTCAGCTGCAAAAGGGGGTTGACGGATGATCTACGAGGCCGTAACAATGCTGTCGCCGGTCGAGACACGCCTGTGACGTGGGTAGATCCGGTTTGGGGGCACGTCGGCACAGGGTCGGCGAAGGCGACCGTCTCGGTTTGAAACGGGGCGGTCGATGAGGGTGGCATTCGCGTCGGAATATTCCATTCCGACGCACTGCCCCACGGCGACCGCTTAGTCCTTGCGTCCTCTATTCCTTTTAAGAATGGAGGTGATTACTCATGAAGAAGTACATCAAGCCGTCGGCCAAGAAGGTCGACTTCGGCACGGTCATCGCGATGACCAAGTAAATGCCTTGCCGAGTACGCGTCACGCCCGTCAGGGCGTGACGCGTACCCGCTTTTCTCCCGGGCGACCGCCCGGGGCACGACGAAGGTGAATTACATGTGCGGAATCGCCGGTGTTGCCCGGATCGACGGCGGCATGCTGACCCCTGCTGCCGACGAGCTGCTGCGCGACGTGGCGTGCACGCTCGCCCATCGCGGACCCGACGACGAGCGGCTGCTGCGCGAGGACCAGGTGGGTCTCGCCTTCACCCGGCTGTCCCTGGTGGACCCCGTGGGCGGCGGTCAACCGCTGGTCAGTGAGGACGGCTCCGTCGTCCTGATCGCCAACGGCGAGGTCTACAACCACCGTGAGCTGGCCGCGTCCCTGCCCGCGGGCGCCCGCTTCAAGACGCAGTCGGACTGCGAGGTGCTGCTGCACCTCTACCAGCGCGACGGACTGAACTTCCTCGACCGGGTCAACGGCATGATCGCCGTGGTCCTCTGGGACCGCAAGCGCGGCAAACTCCTCTTCGCCCGCGACCGGTTCGGCATCAAGCCGCTCTTCTACCACCGCAACAGCGAGCGGATCGTCTTCGCCTCCGAGATCAAGGCGCTGTTCGCCGACCCCGCCACACCGCGACGGCTGGACTGGAGGGGCGCCCTCTCCGACTACGGGATGAGCTCGGCGCCCGCCCTGGTGCACGAGCCCGTCAACACCTGGTTCGAGGACATCCACCTGGCCCCGGCGGCCACGGTCATGGAGATCGACCTCAAGGACGGCGCCACCCGCGAGCACCGCTACTGGTCGCTGCCCGGCGCGGCCGCCGACTCCGACGCCTCCGACGAGGAGTACATCGCCCGCTACCGGGACCTCCTCGCGGAGTCCGTACGCGACTGCGCCATGGCCGACGCCGAGCTCGGCCTCTTCCTCAGCGGCGGCGTCGACTCCTCCGCCGTGGCCGCGCTGGCCGGCCAGAGCGGGCTGCGGACCTTCAGCGTGCTCACCGGTTCGACCGTGCTCAACGGCGACGCCGAGTGGAGCCACCGCGCGGCGCAGCTGCTCGGCGTACCGAACGAGCAGATCCTCTTCGACCGCGACCGGGTGCCCGGGGTCGAGGAGTGGAAGAACCTGCTCTGGCTCACCGAGACGCCCCTGTGCAGCCCCGAGCAGTTCTACAAGTACGAACTCCACCGCCACGCGCGCCTGCGGCACCCCGAGATCAAGGGCATGCTGCTGGGCGCGGCGGCCGACGAGTTCAACGGCGGCTACGCCATCGGGTACGCCGGCGGCGGCGACTGGGACGACTTCCTCGCCAACATCGGCGCCATGTCCCGCCGCACCGCGCTGGACAAGCAGCCCCGGATGGCGGGCTGGTGGGAGGTCTCGGACCTGCCGCTGCTGAGGGACGAGGCCGTGCGCGACGGCCGGGACGACGGCTTCGCCGACCCCTACGACGCGTTCGTCGCCTGGAAGTACCGCAGCCTCCAGCAGTACAACGTCTGGCACGAGGACCGTACGGCCGCGGGCAACAGCGTCGAGGCCCGCGTGCCCTTCCTCGACCACCGCCTGGTCGAGCTCGTGACCTCGATTCCCGCCGCCCGGCGCGCGAACCTGCTCTGGGACAAGCGGATCCTGCGCGAGGCGATGGTCGGCATCCTCCCCGAGGAACTGATCAACCGCCCCAAGGTCCCCTTCTTCCACGGTGAGGGACAGCGCCACACCTACCGCACCTTCACCCGCATGCTGGCGCAGGGCGGGGACGCGCTCCTCGAGGAGGCGTTCTCCTCCGAGCGGGCCCGCGAGTTCATCCACCAGGACGGCGTCCGCGAGAGCCTGCGGCGCCTGGAGCGCGACCCCGAGAACGGCAGCGTCGAACACCTGCTGCGGCTGGTCAACCTCGGCCTGCTGGAACGCATGACCGCGGAACTGCCCGTCCACCCGGCGGCCGCGTTCAAGGCCCCCCAGCCCGTGACGCATCCGTACGCGGACTGGGAGGAGGCCGAGGAGGAGATCCGCGAACTGACCCTCCAGCGGACCCCGGTGGACCCGGAGGCCGTGTACGCGATGCGCTCCGACACCGTGCTCGCCTGCGCGCCGGCCCAGCCCGGTACCTGGTACCTGCTGGTCGACGGCACGTGCGAGTTCGTCCTCGACGAGGACGAGGAACCCGCCCTGACCGCGCTGCTGCGCTCCCTGGACGGGGAGACCTCCCTGGAGAAGGTGCTGGCCTCCGCCGGCCTGTCCCTGGAGGGGCTGCGCCCGCAGCTGGAAGACGTGCTCGACCTCGGTCTGGTCGTCGAGGCCGCCCCGAAGGGAGCCGTCCATGTCGGATGACCGCACGCACCAGGTGGAGGAGCTGCGGACGCTCGGCCTGCTGCCCGCCTCCTGGGTCTGCGTGTTCGAGGCCGGCTCGCTGGTCCGGGGCTGGGGCAACGCCTCCAGCGACGTGGACCTGTACGTGATCTCCGAGGAGCCCTGGACGGGCCGGGACGCCTCGCGCCACCCCGTACCGCTCACGCCCTCCGTCGTCCTGGGCGAGGAGACCTTCGTCGGCCCGATGCGCTGGGACGTCCGGTACTGGACCCGTGGCCAGGTGGAGCAGGTCCTGGCCAAGGTCGACTGGGCCGCCTTCGAGAAGGGCCCCGAGGAACTCTCGCTGCGTGAGGTCCAGTTGGTCGACCGGCTCGCCTTCGGCGTGCCGGCGGGCGGCCGGGAACTGCTGGCGCGGTGGCGCGCCGAGGCGGAGGCCTCCGCGTTCCGCTCCATCGTCGCGGCCCGCATCCTGAACATGGCCGACTCCCGCATCGAGGACGCGGTGGGCCAGCTGGAGGCCGGCGACCTGGACAGCGCCGTGCTCTCCGCACGGGCCGCGTTCCACTACACGGTCGACGCGCTCCTCGCCTCCGAGGGCGAGTGCGGTCCGGGTGAGAAGTGGCGGGCGCGCAAGCTGCGGGCCACCGCCCCCGCCGTGCTGCCGTTCGACACGTACTGGGCCCTGGAGACGATGCGGTCCTTCGACCCCGGCCAGCCCGGCCTCTGGGTCAACGAGGTACTCACGGTCTGCCGCGGCATCGCGATGGAAGTGGACATCTGATGGATCCGACCGGTCCGTTGACGCGCGAGTCCGTCCCCACCGTCCGCCCCGACATCCGGGTGCGCAAGATCCGCGGCACCCTGGTGGTCGCGGTTCCCGAGCAGGCCTTCGAGCTCGCGGAGACGGCCGCGTTCCTCTGGAAGCGGATCGACGGGGTGCGCTCGGTGGGCCGCATCGGTGAACTCCTCGCCGAGGAGTACGAGATCGACGTGGAGACGGCCGTCGAGGACACCCTCGCGGTCCTCGCCGAGCTGGTGGCGTACGGGGCCGTCCGTGTCTGAGGTGACCGACGTGACCGACGGGTCAGAGGCCCCGGACGCATCCCGGGCGACGGCCGCGGACGTGGTCCGGGCCTGGCGCGACCCCGTGTTCCGCGCCTCCCTCGACGACCTCGCGCGCGCCGCGCTGCCCGCGCATCCGGCGGGCGACATCGAGGTACCGGGACTGGACCGGGACTAGCCCGACGACGGGAACGGCACAACCAGCGGGAACAGAACGAAAGGCGAGACGGTGCTGGACGAATTCCTCGACGACGCGCGCTGGTGGGCGGGGCTCACCCCTGCGGAGCGCCGCACGGCCGGGGGTCTGGAGCCGGATCCCGAGGAGCGCGAGCGCGGAGCGGCCCGGGTCCGCCTGTGGCAGGAGGGCCTGCTCGTCCCCGGACTGCGCACCGGACCGGACGTACTGGGCGCCCGGTGGGAGGTCACTCCCGGCGAACTCGCCCTGCTGGCCGCGGAGTCGCCGCGGGAGCTGAAGCTGCGGCTCCCCGGCACGCCGGACTGGGTACGCGTACTCGTCGACGCCTGGCAGCGGTTCCCCGGCGCGCCCCTCGCCCCGCACCCCGCCCCCTCGGCGGGCGGCGACGCGGCCCCCGACCAGCCGGACTGGCTGGGTCCGCTGGCGGCCTGGGCGCGCGAGGAGCTCCGCGGCCGCCTCGCACCCGCGCACCGGCTGCCGCAGGAGCATCCGCTGTTCGCCCCGGACGCCACCACCCTGCGCACCATGGTCCAGCGGACCGTGGTGCTCGAGATCAACGCCGCCCGGCTGGAGGGCCGGCTCGACGGCGCGACCCCCGAAGCCCGCCACGAGGCCTTCGGCGCGCAGCTGCGGGACCCCGCGCGGGCCCTGGACCTGCTGGCCCGGCATCCCGTACTGGCCCGCGGCCTCGTCGACCACGTACGGCGGTGGATCGAGGTCCGCGCGGAGTTCGCCGAGCGCCTGAGCGCCGACTTCGCGGAGCTCCGCGAGCGGTTCGGGGTCCCCGGCGAGGGCCTGCGGGACGTCGCCGACATCACCTTCGGTGCCGGCGACGCCCACCGCGGCGGGCGCACGGTGGCGATCCTCGGCTTCCGCGACGCGACCCGGTACGTCCGGCTGGTCCACAAGCCGCGCAGCCTGGCCGTGGACACGCACGTGAACCGGCTCCTGGACTGGATCAACGAGCGCGGCCCCCGCCACCCCTTGCGGACCTCGCAGCTCCTGGAACGTCCCGCCCACGGCTGGAGCGCCTTCGTCGACGCCGAGCCCTGCGCCGACGCGGACGCCCTCGGCAGGTTCGCCTGGCGGCTGGGCGCCCACCTCGCGCTCTTCCACGTCCTGGGCTGCTCCGACATGCACCTGGAGAACCTGATCGCGGCCGGTGAGCACCCGGCCTTCATCGACCTCGAGGCGATCTTCCACACCGAGTCCGCGGACCCGGCCGAGGCCGACCCCGTGGACCTGCTGCTGCGCGCCTCGGTCCTCGCCGTGGGACTGCTGCCGCAGCGCGTGGTGCGGGCCGACGAAACCGGCCTGCACGCCATGGAGATCAGCGCCATGGCGGGCGGTCCCGTCCCCGGCGAGCTGGAGATCCGTCCCGAGCTCGTCCTCGCCGGCGCCGGCACCGACCGGGTGCGGGTCGTCCGCGAGCGGCTCCCCGTACCGGAGTCGGGCAACCGGCCCGTCCTGGACGGCCGGCCCGCCGACCCGTCGGCGATGTTCCCGCGGCTGATCGAGGGCTTCGAGGAGTGCTACCGGCTGCTGCTCGCCGGCCGCGACGAGCTGCTGCCCGAACTGGACGCGTTCGCCGACGACGAGGTCCGCACCGTCCTGCGCAACACCTCCGCCTACAAGGCCGTCCTGGAGGAGGCCTTCCACCCCGACCTGCTGCGGGACGGCCTGGACCGCGCGTACCTCATGGAGGCACTGGACCCGGACGGGGAGGGCGATGCGGCGGTCCTGGCGAGCGAGCGCCGTCAGCTGGCCCGCGGTGACGTCCCCTCCTTCACCGCCAGGCCCGGCGGTACGGCGCTGTCCGACGACGCCGGCGTGGTCGGACGGGACTTCTTCCGGCGCAGCGGACTGGAGACCGCCCGGCAACGGCTGGCGGCACTGAGCGAGGAACACCTGCGGGAGCAGCTCTGGTTCGTGCACGCCTCGCTGGCCACCCGCGAGCTCGGCGGACACGCCCAGGAGCGCGGACGGGAGCGGGCAGCCGGACAGCCGCTCGCAGAGGAGCGGCCGCTCGAGGACGGGCCCGCGCACGAGGGCGGCCGCGCTCCGCGGGACCGCGTACCGGCGGGCCCGCGCGGGCTCCGGGACACCGCCCCGGAGCCGGACCCGGACGCCGCGCTCGCCGCCGCTTCCCGCATCGGGGACCGGCTGCTCGCGTCCGTCCGCCGCGGCGAGGACGGCGTCGTGGAGTGGGTCAACCTCAATCTGGTCGGCGAGCGGTACTGGGTGGTCGGGTCCAGCGGGCTCGGTCTCTACTCCGGCGTGAGCGGCATCGCCCTGTTCCTGGCGGAACTGGCCGCCGCCACCGGCGTCGACCGCTACGGGCACATGGCGCGCGAGGTCGTGGACGCCCTCGCGGATCCCGAGGGCATGCCCGAACCGGAGGACCTCCGGGGGATGCCCGTCGGAGGTTTCGAGGACCTGTGCGGGGTGCTGCACCTCCTCACCCGGACCGGGCGGCTGTGGGAGGAGCCCGCGCTCCTCGGCGCGGCCCGCTCCCTCGTGCCCGCGGTACACCAGAACCTCGAGGACGGCGCGCCCTTCGACACCTGCGACATCGTGGGCGGCGCCGCCGGAGCCGCGCTCGCCCTGATCGCCCTCGAGGCCACCGCACCCGGGGAGGCGACCCGCGAGGCCGTACGCCGGGCGGGCGAGATCCTCCTGGACGGCGACCCGCTGCCCATGGGGAGCCCCGGATTCGGGCACGGACGGGCCGGCCGGGCCTACGCGTTGTCCGCGATCGCCGGCCTCACCGGTGAGCCCCGCTTCGCCGCGGCCGCCTCCCGCGCCCTGGCCGAGGGCCGCACCACGGCCAGTACGGCCACCGGCACGGACACGGCCACCGGCACCGGCACCGGCCCGGACACCGGCGTCAACGCCTGGTGCCGGGGCGCCGCCGGCACGCTGCTGGCCACCGCGAGGCTCGGCGGGGCCGGGCTCGCCGGCCGCCCGGAGCTCTCCGCCGTACGGGAGGACCTGAGGGCGGGCGTCGGCGACGACTCGCTGTGCCACGGCACCCTGGGCCTGGCGGAAGCCCTGCGCACCGCCGGTGAGAGCTCCGGCGACCAGGCCCTGGTCGACGAGGCCCGCCGGGCGGCGACGGCCGTGGCGCACCGCGTCCTCGCGGACGACGTGCGCACGGGCGTGGCGCACCGCCTCTGGGTGCCGGGCCTGATGAACGGCGCGGCGGGAATCGGCTACGGCCTGCTCCGCACCGCGCTGCCCGGGCGCGCGGTGCCCGACGTCCTCCTGTTGGGGACCTGAGGCCGAACCCTCCGAAGGCTCCCGCTCCCCCCACCGTGAGAAATGGAAAGAACATGCTCGAACTGCCCGTCATCCGCGAGCTCGTCTCCCGCTGCCTGATCGAGGACCTCGGCCGCGGCGACACGACCACGGACGCGTGCGTCCCGCCCGAGGCCGAGGGCCGGGCGGTCGTGGCGGCCCGGGAGGACCTCGTCTTCTGCGGCGGGGCCCTGGTGCGGGAGGTCTTCGCCCAGCTCGACCCGCGGGTCGAGGTGGAGCAGCTGTGCCGGGAGGGCGAGCTGCTCACGGCCGGCAAGGCGGCCGTGGCGCTGGCGGGGCCCGCGCAGTCGCTCCTGAAGGGCGAGCGGCTGGCGCTCAACTTCGTCCAGCGGATGAGCGGGGTGGCGACCCTGACCCGTTCGTTCGTCGACGCCCTGACCCCGGGCTCCGCCACCCGCATCACCGACACCCGCAAGACCACTCCGGGCCTGCGGGTCGTGGAGCGGTACGCGGTCCGCTGCGGCGGCGGGTACAGCCACCGGTCCGACCTCGGCGCGGCGGTCCTGATCAAGGACAACCACGTGGCGGCCGCCGGAGGCATCACCGCGGCGGTGACCCGTTCCCGGGCCGCGGCCACCCACGCGACCCGCATCACCTGCGAGGTCGACACCCTGGAGCAGCTGCGCGAGGCGATCGAGGTCGGCGTCGACATCGTGATCCTCGACAACTTCACCGACGAGCAGATCGCCACCGCCGTGGAGTTCACCGGCGGGCTGGCCGTCATCGAGGTCTCGGGTTCCGTCTCGCGGGAGCGGATCCGGGACATCTCCGCCCTCGGCGTCGACGTCGTGAGCATCGGCGCGCTGACCCACTCGGCGCGCGCCGTGGACCTCGGTCTCGACTGGACCGCGTAACCCCGCCCCTTTGTTTCATTCCACCGAGTAGGAGGTGCCCGTGCCCAAGGCAGTTCTCGATGTCAGCGTGCGATATCTGGACCAGGACCTCCGGGAGGAGTACCTGCAGAGCCTCAGCCTGAGTGACTATCTCTACCAGGAGCCTCCGACCGGCCTTCCGCGCCTGATCGAACGCGACTACGTCAAGCCGGAGTTCTTCGACTGGGCGAACCTCAAGATCGAGGAGGCCGGGTTCGATCCGAAGGAGATCGATCTCCGCTACGCCTCGATCGACGTCCGGCTGGCCCCGCTCCGGGAGTCGGGCCGGCCCCTCTCCTTCCCCTTCATGATCAACTCGGCTTTCACCTACAACGGCATGAACCTGCACGGCCCCTTCGTCGCCGGGCACCAGGCCGGCATCTCCATGGTGCAGTCGCTCTCCGAGGTGAAGTACGCCCGGTTCAACCTCCCGCGGCACCTCGACGGGGTGTTCACCAGCGACGACCAGACCTCGGTCATCGCCCACAGCATCCACGGGATCCGGACGGCGCCGGGCGTGGACGGGCTGATAGCCGCCCTGCCCGACCGCGGCCGCGACCCCGAGATGTTCCAGAAGTCGAACATCGCCCGCGTGCTGACCGGAGGCCACATCACGGACGCCGCGCACGACCGGGAGCCGGGCACCACCTGGCCCGGGAACCCGCTGCGCGGCGTACCGTTCAAGATCACGCCGGAGGTGTACGGAGGTCACATGCCGCTCTACGCGAACGACTTCACGTACTACTCCTTCTTCCGTCCCGGCGTCCATGACGAGCTGCTCCGCGACGCGCGGTTCCTGAGGCTCATCGACCTCATCCGGCGACTGGGCCCCTCCTTCAAGGCCAACCGGCCCAACGCATCCGAGGGGCTGCTCTTCAACCCGCAGCGCAACATGCAATTCATCACGGAACTCATCACCCGGAGCGCACAGTGATCAGCATTCCCGTTCCCCTCGCGACCGGCCCCCGGCCCGAGCGGGGGCTGCTCGTCAGCTTCTCCGGAATCGACGGGTCCGGGAAGACGACGAGCATCAGGCGCCTCAAGGGGACCCTGCGCAGGAACGGCTACCGGGTCCGCGTGTTCAAGCTGCCCAGCAACGAGGCCAAGACGCTCCGCCTGTTCACGGAGTACAAGAAGGACCCGCTGACGGCGGAGTCCGAGGGCCGGGTGGACATCTTCTCGATGTTCCTGGCGGTGACCGGCGACCGGCTCAACACCATCAGGACCAGGATCCTCCCGCTGCTCGACGCGGGGTACGCGGTCATCGTCGACCGCTACCTCTACTCGGCGATCTGCGAGGCGGTCATCTCCTCCAGCGGGTTCACGCCCACGCAGTGGCGGGTCATCTCGGACATCATTTCCGAGTTCCCCACGCCGCACGTGGCGTTCTTCACCCGGGTGAGCTTCATCGAGGCCCGCAAGCGGATCAATTCCCGCGCGGCGGAGCGCGACGACTTCGTCGACCCCCTGCTGTTCAACGAGCGGATCGACGCCTTCGAGATCGTCCGGAGCAAGTTCGAGGGCGTGCTCGTGGACACCGCTCTCGACGAGCACTCCTGCTTCAAGATCGTCTCGCGCGAGGTCGGCCGGCACGTGAAGAACGCGCCCGCGCTCCCCTGACACCGCCCGGGCGCCCCGACCGCGAGCCCCTGACCGCGGGCGCCGCGCCGCCGGCCGGGCGCCCGCGCCGGGGCCCGGCCTCGGCCCGGCTCAGCCCTCCTCGCGGATCGACTCCCTTTCCCAGTCCTCCCGATGGCGCACGTAGAGGGGGGAAGGGGCGACGATCGACCGGGTCTCGGCCGAGCCCGGCCGCAGGCGCCACCGGACGGTTCCGGTGACCCGTGCGGCGCAGGAGTCGATGAAGCACTGGCTCGCCCTGCGCAGCTGGCCGAACCAGCGCCCCTCCAGCGCCTCGCGCACCCACACCTGCTCGAGGTGCATCTTCTCCCGGACGGTCTCCGCGTCCAGCGTCGCCGTCTCCAGGTGGCGGTAGGTCTTCAGCAGGATCTCCGCGGCCGGCATCTCGCGCAGCTCCATGACCTTCCGGCCGCCGGGGAGGTGTTCGAGCCCGCTGTACCGGCCGATCCCGTGGGCGCCCACCCGGTGGTTGAGGTGCTCGACGAGCGTGCGCAGCGGGAGGCGTACCCCGTTGACCAGGACGGGCACGCCGGCCTCGAAGCCGATCTCCACGTCCTCCTCCGGGGTCCGCTCCCCGCGCACGCTCCAGACGTACAGGTGCTCGGGGACCGTGTGCTCCTCGGGATCGTCGAGGATCCCGGACTCGAACTCCCGGCACCACAGGTTCGCGTCGATGCTGGCGATCCGCTTGCTCATGTGGACGAGCCCGACCGACTCCAGCTCCCGGGCCTTCTCCTCCCGGTCCACCGGTTCGAGGTCGTAGGGCGTGCCGTACTGGCCCTCGTAGCCCAGGAGGCGGAACGCGCCGTTGAGCCGGCGCAGGGTGTTCTGCGAGCGGTTGGCCGTGTGCAGGACCCCCGACGCGCCGAGGCCCTCCGCCACGTCCATGGCCAGCTCGGCGATCAGCGGCCTGCTCAGCGAGGAGCTGATCGGGTGCGTGCCGAGGTACACGGCCTGCGCGGCGATCGCCGGGCGGACGTACTCCTCGGCGAACCTGGCGCGTCCGTCGATGACGTGCAGGCTGACCCGGAGCTGGTCGGTGACGAGCCGCAGTTCGTCCTGGTCCTCGCCGGCGCCCAGGTCGACGCTGACGGCGTGGATGTCGGTGAACCCGGCCTTCGTCAGCCGGTGGAGGAGGTAGCTGCTGTCCAGGCCCCCGCTGAAGAGCGTGACCAGGGGACGCGTGCGGTCGAACCGCCGCGGGGAGAGGTCGGCGAACGACCGGACGAGGGGTCTGGGTACGGAAGCATTCACCGTGCGGTCTCCTGTTCCATGATGCGCCACAGCTCCTCGGTGAACTCCGCGAGGGCCGGCGCGGTCAGCAGGGCCGCCAGCGGAATGTCGGCGCCCAGCCGCTCCCGGAGCGTCCCGACGACGTGGACGACCTTGAAGGAGTCGCCTCCGAGGTCGAAGAAGTCCTCGTCGGGACCGACGGCGGCCACCTCGAGCACCTCGCACCACACCTGGGACACCACGGACGCCAAAGCCTCCGCGGACGTCACGGGAGCGGACATCACGGGAGCGGACGCCACGGGACCGGCGGACCGCGGGCCGTCCGGGGCGCCCCCGTCCACCCGTTCCGGGCGGGCGGCGGCCGCGTCGGCCGAGCGCTTCGCGGCCCACTCCTCCAGCAGGAGGCGGTCGGTCTTGCCGTTCGCCGTCAGCGGCAGCTCACCGACGGTCTCGATGGCGGTGGGCACCATGGGGTGCGGCAGCCAGGCGCGCAGCAGTTCCCGGACGGCCGGGGCCAGGTCCCGGGTCCGGGCGTCCTCCTCGGGCACCACGAACGCCGTGAGCCTCTTCCCGCTGCCCGTGCCGTGCGCGACGACCGCCGCCTGCCGGACGCCCCGGCACCGGATGGCGGTGGTCTCGATCTCGCCGAGCTCCACGCGGACACCCCGGATCTTCACCTGCCCGTCGACGCGGCCCAGGAATTCGAGGACCCCGTCGGGGCGGGACCGGACCAGGTCGCCGGAGCGGTAGAGGCGGCCGCCCGGGCTCACCGGCGGATCGTCGAGGAAGCGCTGCGCGGTGAGCTCGGGCCGGTTCAGGTATCCCAGGGCGAGGCCGGCGCCACCGATGTGGAGTTCGCCCGGCTCCCCCTCGGGGACCGGAGCGCCGCTCTCGTCGAGGATCCACAGCTCCGTGTCCCGGATGGCCGCGCCGATGAACACCGTCTCGGGGTCCGGATCGCGCGGGCACACCCAGGCCGTGCAGTAGAGGGTGCACTCGCTCGGGCCGTAGAGGTTGGTGAGCGTGGCCGTGGAGCGCGCGTGGAAGCGCTTGACCAGCTCGGGGGCGAGCGGCTCGCCTCCCGTCAGGACCTGGCGCAGTCCGTCGTAGCGCTCGGCCGGATCGCGGGTCAGCAGGAAGAGTTCGAGCAGGGACACCACGCAGTAGAACGTGGTGATCCGGTGGTCGCGGATCAGCGCCGCGAGGTGGTCGGCGTCGCGCTGGCGGCCCGGCGCGGCGATCACGACGGTGGCCCCGGCCAGGAGCGGCCAGTACAGCTCGCAGAGGTACATGTCGAAGGTGCACACCGTGTGGTGGACCATCCGGTCGTGCTCGTCCATGGGGTGCGTGTCCTGCAGGGCCCGGAGCCGGGAGACCAGGGCCCGGTGGCTGATCAGCGAGGCCTTCGGGCGGCCCGTGGAACCGGAGGTGTAGATGACCACGGCGGGATCGTCCGCGGACCCGGGAAGGGGCCGCGGGTCCTGCCCCGGGTCCTGCCCCGGCCCCGGCTCCCGCGCGGACGGGGCCGCGTACTCCTCGTCCGTCAGCACGAGGAGGCCGGGGACCCCGGCGAAGCGGGACCGCAGCCCGGAGGCGGTCATCAGGACCCGCGGAGCGCAGTCCTCGATCGTCCCGAGGGTCCGCCGCAGCGGTTCGCGCACGTCGAAGGCCGCGTGGGCGGCGCCCGCGAACACCGCGCCGAGCACGGCCACCACGAACTCCACGGACCGCTCGTGGTAGACCGCGACCCGGTCCCCGGGACGGACGCCCCGCGCGCGCAGCGCGTCGGCGGCCCGCAGGACCCGGTCCCTCAGCTCACCCGCGGTGAGCACGGTGTCTTCGAAGATCAGCGCGGGGAGCTCGGGGCGGCGGTTCCACCGTTCGAGCAGGAGGACGTCGATCCGGTGTCCGGGATCGGCTGCGGCGGTCGTCATGGAAGTGAACCTCACATCGGGCAAAGCGGTGGGAACGAGAACGGGGCCGTCGGTGCGGGCCGGCCCTAGGCGGTGGCGGCGAAGTGGTCGAGGCTGTCCGCGAGGGCGTCCACCAGGGCCCCGGGATCCTCCGCCAGCAGCATGTGCCCGCCCGGGACGAGGACGCTGCGGACGTCCTGGCTGAACAGGGACCAGTCGGCGGTCCGCTCGTCGGGGCACAGCGCGTCCCCGTCGCCGAACACGGTCAGCAGCGGGCACGCGAGGAGCGGGTCCGGTCCGGACACGTAGTCCTCGACGGCCCGCATGTCCGCCACGATGGCCGGCAGCACCAGCGCGAGCACCTCCGCGTTGGCACGGAGCCCGGCCGGGACCCCGCCGAACTCCTCGAGGACCTCCAGGACGCGGGCGGGCTCGTCCGTGTCCCGCAGGGAGGGGGCGCCGGGATCCGGCCGCTCCGTCACCGCCCACTGCGAGACGGCCACCAGGCCCGCGACCGGACCGGGGGCACGCGCACCGTCCTCGCGCTGCACGGCCCGTACGGCCTCCAGCCCGATGACGGCCCCCGAGCACACTCCCACGACGATCAGCGGGGCCGTGCCGGGCAGCGAGCGCAGGGTGGCCACGACGTCGTCGACCAGTCCGGGCAGTTCCGGCACCTCCTCCCGGACGCGTGACTCGCGGCCCGGCATGCGGGCCGTGGCGACGAGCCAGTCGGCCGGCGCGTGGCGCGCGAAGGCCAGACCGCTCGCGGCGCCGCCGCCGGCGTGCGGAACGATCAGGACGCGCAGCGCGGCCTCCTGCGGGGCGGCGCCCCTGATGACGACGTTTCTCGCGGACACGCTCTGTCTCTCCTGGAAGGGGTGTGGACCGGACGCGCGGGACGCGGAACGCGCCGCGCCCCCGCGCCGGGGTGGTGTCGGCCCGGGGATCAGCCCGGGGATCAGGCCGTCATGACGAACTCGGTGAGCGCCCGGGTCAGATGGCCGGGGTCCCGGGCCCCGGCCAGCTCCCGCGCCGAGTGCATCGACAGGCCGGCCACGCCCACGTCGACGGTGGTCACGCCCAGCCGGGCCGCGGTGATCGGCCCGATCGACGTGCCGCAGCCCATCGCGTTGTTGGAGACGAACCGCTGCCACGGCACGCCGGCCCGCTCGCACGCGGCCGCGAAGGCCGCGATGCCGGTGCCGTCGGTGGCGTAGCGCTGGTTGACGTTGACCTTGATCACGGGGCCGCCGTTGGGCAGCGGGTGGGTGTCCGGGTCGTGCCGCTCGCTGAAGTTGGGGTGGACCGCGTGCGACATGTCGGACGAGACGCAGAACGAGCCGGCCATGGCCCGGGAGAAGTCCTGGCCGCCGCCTCCGCGGGCATCGACGGAGCGGCTCAGCACCCGCTCCAGCAGCGGGCTCATGGCGCCGGTCTCGGAACCGCTGCCGCACTCCTCGTGGTCGAAGGCCGCGAGCACCGGGATCCGCGGCGGGCCGGCCGGTCCGGGGCCCGCGGTCCAGGCCTCGGCGGCCGCCGTGAGGACGCCGACGCCCGCGTGCACGGACAGCAGGTTGTCCAGGCGCGCGGACACCAGGAACTCCCCCTCCGCGCCCAGGAACCCGGGGGCCTGTACGTCGTGCAGCATCAGGTCCCAGCCGAGGATCTGCCCGGCGTCCAGCTCGGCCGCGCCGGCGACCCGGCGCAGCAGGGCGCCCCGCTCGGTGTCGCCCAGGGACCAGATCGGCTGGGTGTGGCGCTGCCGGTCGAGGGCGAGCCCCTCGTTGACCGTGCGGTCCAGGTGGATGGCCAGCTGCGGCACCCGGAACAGCGGTTCGTCGATCTTGACGAGGGCGGAGGTGCCGTCGCGCAGGGTGACCCGTCCGGAGATGCCCAGGTCCCGGTCGAGCCAGGTGTTGAGCGGGACCCCTCCGTAGATCTCCACGGCGATCTGGCGCCAGCCCGCGGAGCCGGTGTCGGGGGTCGGCTTGACCCGGAGGTTCGGGGAGTCCGTGTGCGCGCCGATGATGCGGAACGGCGCACGGGCCGGGGCGCCTTCGGGGACGTACCAGGCGACGAGGGCGCCCGCGCGGGCGATGAAGCTGCCGCCGCTGCGGCCGCTCCACTCGTCGCTCTCGTTCAGCTCCGTGAATCCGGCCTTCTCCAGGCGGCGGGCCGACTCGGCGACCGCGTGGTAGGGCGAGGTGCCCTCCCGCAGGAAGGCGAGCAGGTCCTCGGCCCGGCCGCGGTCGCGGTCGGGGTGGAGGCCGTCGGCGGGCGCGGGGCTGGTGTCGTGGCTGGTGTCGTGGCTGGTGTCGGTGGCCGCGGTCATTCGGCTTCCGCCTCTCGGGGCGTCGGGTGGGGGCCGTCTGCGGCGAGCAGGGCTGCCATCGGACGGTCGGGGTCGGCGCTCAGATCCGCGAGCAGCGCTGCGTAGGAGGCCAGGAGGCCTTCCGCCGTCTCCCGCTCCCACAGGTCGGCCGAGTACTCCAGGAAGGTGCTGTAGCCCAGGCCCGGGTCCCGGCGCGGCGAGAGGCCGAAGGCCAGCTCCGCCCGGCTCACCGGCGGGGCCAGGTCCTCGACGTCCACCCGGAGGCCGGGGATCTCGATGTCGGTGTCGGTGTAGTTCTGGAACGCCAGGACGTACGGGACCCGGTCGGGGACCTCGATGGCCCCCGCGTCGCGCATCGCCCGCATGATGTGCGCGGTCGGCAGGACGTTGGCCATGACGGCCAGCGCCTCCGCGCCCGTTCTGCCGACCAGTTCGGCGAAGGTCTCCTCCGGATCGATGCGCACCCGGACCATGACGGCCGTGGTGGTCAGCGCCACGAGCGATTCGAACTCGGCGCCCTCGCGGTTCGCGTACGGGACGCTCAGCAGGACGTCCCGCTCCCCCGACAGCCGTGCCAGGTGCACGCCGAGCGCCGCCGCGCAGACCGCGAACGGGGTCACCCGGCGGGCGGCCGCGAGCGCTTCGACGGCCGTCCGCGCCGCGGCGGGGAGCAGCCCGCGCACCGTGTCGCCGTCGCCGCTGAGCTTCTCGGGCCGGGGGCGGTCGGTGGGGACGTCGAGCCGGACCGGCGCGCCGTGCAGGTACGCGGCGCAGTGCGCGGCCCGTCGAGCCTCGACGGCGGGGCTCTTCTCCCTCCGCTGGTGGCGGGCGTAGTCCGTGGGCTGGGAGGCGGGCGCGTCGAGCTCGGGCGCCCGGCCCGCGGCGGCCGCCGCGTACAGCTCGGCGAGTTCGGAGACGAGCACCGAGTGGGACCAGCCGTCGGCGCAGATGTGGTGCAGCGTGAACATCAGCAGCCACTCGTCCTCGGCGACCCGCAGCAGCCGGAGCGGGGCGAGCGTGGTGCGGGTGATGTCGATGGGCGTCGCGGCCTGCCGACGGCACACCTCGTCGGCCCGCTCGGCGCTCCGGGCGGGCCCCAGGCGGGTGAGGTCGTCGGTCTGGAGCCGCACCGGTCCGGCCGCGAGCACCTCCTGCCACCAGTCCTGCGCCTCGTCCTGGACGAAGCGCAGGCGCAGGGCGTAGTGGCGGGCGACCAGTCCGGTGAGCGCCGTGCGCAGGGCGTCGGGGTCCAGAGCGCCCCGGAACCGGATCCTGGTCGGCACGTTCCAGATCTGCGGCTGCGGGAAGGAGTAGTGGCCGGCGATCATCCGGTCCTGCTGGTCGCTGACCCTGGCCCGGTCGACGACTCCTCCGTCGAGCGGGGCGGCGGGGACGGGGACGGGGACGGGGACGGCGGGAATGGAAGCGGGTGCGGGGGCGGGGGCGGCAGCGGCGGGGGCGGGGGCGGCGGCGGGAACGGCGGCCCCGGCCGGCCCGGTGCGAGCGGATGCCCCGGCCGGTGCGGGCCGCTTCCGCGCCGCACCGGTGGCCAGTTGGCGGGCCATCGCGTCCAGCCGGGGGTCCGCGAAGAAGTCGGCCAGGGAGAAGTCGACGTCCAGCGCGTCCCGGACCCGGTTGACGAGGCGGATCGCCGCGATCGAGTTCCCGCCGAGATCGAAGAAGTCGGCGTCGTCGGCCACCTCGTCCGCCGTGAGGACGGCCTTCCAGAGGCTCCGCAGCTCCTCCGTGACGACCGGCCCGGCGCCCCGCCCGGCATCCCGTCCCCCGGCCTGCGCCGCCGCCGGGGCCGGGGCCGCCCGTGCGGTGTCCCGCACCCGTTCGGCCGCTCCGCCCGTCATGGCCGCGAGGACGCGGTCGAGGTCGCCCAGGTAGGCCGCGGCCGTCCCGGCGTCGAAGAGGTCCGCGTCGTAGCGCAGGCGCAGGCGCAGGCCGGAGCGGGTGCGGACGGCCATCAGGGCCATCTCGAGCGGCGCCGACTCCGTACCGCCGTCGACCTCCCGCGCGCGCAGTCCGGGCAGGTTCACCCGGGTCAGCGGTGCCGTGTCCAGATCGGCCGACACGGTGATCAGCGGCCGCGGGTTGCCCCGGTCCGGGTTGACGGCCGCCAGCAGCGCGTCGAGGTCGACGTACTGGTGGGCGTCCGCCTCGAACAGGGCGTCGCGCGTGGCCCGTACGGCGTCCGTCAGGGTCGTCGTGTCCGTCAGCGCGGCGCGCAGCGGCAGGACGCAGGCGTGGAAGCCGACCGTGCCGGCGGTCTGCGGCGTGCGCCGGCCGAAGGTGGAGCCGACGACGAACTCGTCCTGCCCGGACCGTTCGCGCAGGACGAGCTGCCAGGCCGTCAGCAGCGTGGCGAAGAGGGTGACGCCGCGCCCTCCGCTCCACTCCTGGAGCCCGGTGGTGCGGGCGGCGTCGAGCCGGATCTCCGCGGCCGCCCCGCTCCCGGCCACCCGGCGGCCGCGCGGCCGGTCGGTGGGCAGGGCGGGCACGGGCGGCAACGGGTCGAGCCGGTCCCGCCACCACCGCAGGTCGGCCGGGTCCCGGTCGGGCTCCGCGGCGCCGAGCGTGGTGCCGGCGGGCGCCCCGAACCGGGCGGCGCGGCCCTCGACGGCGGCGGAGTAGAGCTCCTCGAGGTCGGCGGCGAGAAGGGTGGCGGAGTGCCCGTCGGTGACGATGTGGTGCATGCCGAACACCAGGACGTGCTCCTCGTCGCCGAGGGTCAGCAGACGCGGGGTGAACAGGGGTCCCTCGGCCAGGTCGTACGGCCGCGCGCTCTCCTCCCGCAGGACGGCGGCGACGGCCGCGTCGGCGTCCTCCCCGGTCCGGCCGCGCAGGTCGGTCGGCCGCAGCGCGATGTCCGGCGCGGACCGGACGACCTGCTGGACCGTCTCGTCCCCGGTGCCCGCCCGGAACACGGTCCGCAGCGCGGCGTGCCGCTCCACGAGGCCCGTGACGGCGGCGCCGAGCGCGCCCTCGTCCAGCACGCCGTGCAGCCGGACCGCCTGGACCTCGTTGTACGCGGCCCGGTCGCCGATCAGCTGGGAGGCGAGCCAGATCCGGCGTTGGGCGTCGGTCGCGGGCGCGGACGCGTCGGCGGCCGGCCGGGCGTCCTCGTGGTGGCGCGCCCGCAGCGCGTCGAGGTGTTCGAGCCCGGCGCGCATCAGCTCGGCCGGCATCCCGAAGTCGACCAGCGCGGCGATCTCGTCCACGCCCGCGGCGCGCAGGGCGTCCACGACCGGGGTGCAGGTCTCGGGCGTGCCGATCAGGGCGCGCTCGTCGCAGTAGCGGTCGTACGCGCGGCGGAAGAGGTAGTCCAGGTCCTCGTCGCTCGCCGCGGCCACGTCCTGCGGGCCGCCCCCGAGCGCGCCGGCCGCGGAACGCATCTGGAGCGAGGAGCGCAGGTAGCGGATCATCGGCTCCAGCGCCTGCGCGCGGGCGCTCGCGTGGTCCTCGCCGAGGTAGGTGTGCAGGAGCACGGTCACCCGGCCCGCATCGGGATCGAGGCCGTGCCGCTCGCGCGCCGCGCGGTAGTGGCCGATGTTCTCGGCGAGCTCCGCGACCGTCTGGTTCATCAGGTTGGTGACGATGCCCAGACCGCGCTCCGCGGCCCGCTCGTAGGACTCCCTCCGCCCCGAGGTGGCCAGGAACATGGGGGGCTCGTCCTGTACGGGGCGGGGGTGGATCCGGATCCCGGCCTCCCGGCCGTCGCCGCCCGTGCGGCGCAGGGCGCCGCCCCGCCACAGCGTCCGTACGTCCTCGAGGTGGGCGAAGCCGATCTCCTCGCGGCGCGCGAACCGGTCCGGGTGGAGGGCGAAGTCCTGGGCGTGCCAGCCGGTGGCGCAGCCGAGGCCGACCCGTCCGCCGGACAGGTTGTCGACGACCGACCACTCCTCGGCGACCCGGACCGGGTCGTGCAGGGGCAGGACCACGGAGCCGGCGTTCAGCCGGATCCGGCTGGTCTCGCGGGCCAGCGCGGACGCCAGGACGGACGGGTTGGGGAAGAGGCCGCCGAAGGAGTGGAAGTGCCGCTCCGGCACCCACAGCGAGCTGAAGCCGCGCTCGTCGGCGAAGCGGGCCGTCCGCACGATCTCCTCGTACGCGCCGGTGGGGCCCGCCCCCTCGGCGTCGGGGTGGTCGCCGAAGAAGTACACGCCGAAGTCGGGGGCCGGCCGGGGGCGCGCGGGCGCCGGCCGCGGCCGCGCCCGCGGGAGGGAACGCGGGCGGGTGACGGGGAAGAAGCCGCCCTCGCGCAGGGCGCGCAGCGAGTCCTTCACCGCGTCGGACACCCGCTCGACGTCGCCGTCGGTGTGCGCGGTCGACAGGTAGAAGCTGCGCCATTCCCACACGTAGACCCCGCGCAGCAGCAGGTGCTGGTAGAGCAGCTCCATGTCGGCCTTGTGGGTGAACCGGAACATGGACCCGAAGTGGGCCAGCTCCAGGGGGAATTCCTCGTCACGGAAGAACGCGTTCAGGTCGTCGGCGAAGGCGCCGGTCCGCGCGTTCAGCCGCTCCTGGAGGCCGGGGCCCTCGGCGGTGAGACGGGTGAGCACCGCCTTGGCCGCCGCCATGGAGAGCGGGTGCTGCATGTACGTGCCGCCGAAGAACGTGGTCTCGGTCTCGGGGCGGCTGTCGTCGCCGTACCGCCAGAAGCCGCCGTCCACCCCGTCCAGGATGTCCGCGCGGCCCGCGACGGCGCCGATCGGGAAGCCGCTGCCGAGCGCCTTGCCGTAGGTGGCGAGGTCGGGGACGACGCCGAAGTGGTGCTGCGCGCCGCGCGGGTGCGGGCGCAGGCCGGTGAGCATCTCGTCGAAGAGCAGCACGATGCCGCGGCGCCGGGTCAGTGCGCGCAGGCTGCGCAGGAACTCCACGGGGCGCAGGCCGGGGTTGCGGCACTGGACCGGTTCGACGATGACGGCGGCGAGGGTGTCGCCGAGCGCGTCGATGGTCTCCAGGGCCTCCTGGCTGCCGTACTCCAGCACGAGGAGTTCGGCCACGGCGCTGTCCGGTATGCCACGGGTGACGGGCACGGCGCGGCCGGAGTCCGGGCCGGGGCGGCCCAGTACGGAGTCGATGTGGCCGTGGTAGGAACCGCGGAACATGACGACGCGGTCGCGCCCGGTGGCGGCCCGGGCGAGCCGCAGGGCGGCCGAGTTGGCCTCCGTACCGGAGCCGGCGAACGCGACGCGCTCCAGGCCGGTGAGGTCGGCCAGCAGCTGGGCCACCTCGCCGGCCTCGACGGGCCGGGGGCCGAAGCGCAGACCGGAGTCGAGGTGCTCGCGCACCGCGCGGGTGACGAACTCGGGCTCGTGGCCGAAGAGGAGGGACCCGAAGCCCATCGTGATGTCGGTGTAGTCGTTGCCGTCGACGTCGGTGATCCGCGCGCCGTGCGCCGAGCGGGCCGCGAGCGGGTACAGCGTCTCCTTGGTGGAGCGGCGGAACCCGACGACGGCCCGGCTGTCGGCGAGGACGGCCCGCCGGCTCTGCGCCAGCTCCTTCGAGGTCGGGGTGCGCTCGGTCAGGCGGCGGGCGAGGCCGGCGGCGTGGGCGCGCTGGCCGGCGTCGGCGCCGTCGCCGGCCATGCCGGAGCCCGGGAGGAGCGTGACGCGCGGACCGTGCGGCTCGGGCGCCGGACCGGCGGCCGGGGACGGGCGCGGGGCGGGGGCGGGGGCGGGAGCGGGCTGCGGGGCGGGGGACGCGAGGCGTTCCTTGGCCGCCGCGAGCTGCGCCGTCAGGTGCCGGGAGAGTTCCGCGGCCCGGTCCGCCGCGCTCGCGGTCATCGGGCGCGCTCGGCGCCGAGCAGGGCGACCGCCTCGGAGAGCTGGACCAGCATGGCGGCCTGCGTCTCGGCCAGTACGTCGATCTGGCGGCGGAGCTCGGCCACCTCGGACCGGTACGCGGCCACGGACTCCGCCGCGGGCGCGGGCGCGGTCACGGGCGCGGTCACGGGCGCGGGTGCGGGCGCGGCCACCGGCGCCGGTGCGGAGACGGCCAGGGGCGCGGTGGGAGCCGGTGCGGGCGCGGGCTCCGGGGAACCCGGCGCGACGAGGTGCCGCGCGGCCGTCACGAAAGGCGCGGCGGCGGTGAGCGGAGCGGGGGCGGGAGCCGGGGCCGGAGCGGGGGCGGGAGCCGGGGCCGGAGCCGGGGCCAGAGCCGGGGCAGGGGCCGGGGCCGGAGCCGGGGCCGCGGGAGCCGCCTGGGCCCCGCGCGAGGCGATCAGGCGGGCCGTCAGCTCCGGCGTCCCCGCGTCCTCCAGGACGTCGCGGACGGCGAGCCGCACCCCGAACTCGCCCTCCAGCTGCCTCAGCATGCCGATGAGCTGCAGCGAGTCCGCCCCGAGGCCGATGAAGGTCTGCCCGGCACCGATCTCGTCGACCGCGTAGCCGAGGTGCCGCGCGGTGAGTTCGCGTACCCGCTCGAGTACGTCCTGTTCGGTCATGCCGTCCTCCATGGAGCCTTCGTTCGTGTGTGCGTGGTCCGCGGTGGTGCCGGAGCGGGCCGCGGGGCCGGGGTGCGGTGGGGGGCCGGTCCAGTACGACCGGTGCTGGAAGGGGTATCCGGGCAGCGGGATCCGCCGCCCCGCGCAGCCGTCCAGGAGCGCCGTCCAGTCGATTCCCGCTCCGGCGCAGTGCAGCCCGGCCACGGCGGCCCACAGGTCCTCCGGGCCGCTGCCCCGCTGCTGGGTCGGGACGCAGGGGGTACCGGGCACGGCGCGGCGGGCCAGGGCGGACAGGGGCGCGCCGTGTCCGATCTCGACCAGGAGGGCGCGGGGCGCCAGGGTGCGCAGGACGGCGTGGAAGTCGGCCGTCCGCCGGGCCTGGCGCACGAGGTAGCCGGCGTCGGGCAGCCATCCGGGCGGATGCGCCGTACCGTCGAGCCCGCTGACGAACTCGACCTGGACCGGCTTGAGTTCCGCCTGCTCGGCGGCGGCGCGCAACGCGTCCAGCACCGGGTCGAGCAGGGCGGTGTGGAAGGCGCGGTCCACGGGCAGCGGCTCGCTCGCCTCCCCGCGCGCGGCGAGCCAGGCGCGGGCGGCCTCCACCGCCCGCGGACGGCCGGCGACCACGTGCTGGGCGGGCCCGTTGGACACGGCCAGTTCGAGCCGCCCGCAGGCCGGTTGCCCGGGTGGCCCGCCTTCCGGCCGGCCGAGGGCCTCGAGCAGTTCGCGTACGCGCTCCAGGGGGCTGAAGACGGCCAGCATCGCGCCGGGCTCGGTGCCCTGCATGAGCCGCCCCCTGCGGCACAGCAGCCGCATGCCGTCCTCGGCGGACAGGGCGCCGGCGGCGCACAGGGCCGCGTACTCCCCGACGCTGTGCCCGGCGACGGCGCCGGGCTCCACGCCCAGCTGCCGCCAGAGCCGGACCTGGGCGACCTGGAACGCGAAGAGGGCCGGCTGGGCGAAGGCGGTGTCCCACTGCCGGGGTCCCGCGCCGTCGACCAGCCGCTCGAGGAAGGTGTCCTCGCCGGTCTCCTCCCGGTGGACGCGGGCGCACTCCCGGAGGGTCTCGGCCACCACCGGGAACCGCCCGGCGAGCGCGGCGGCCATCCCCGGGCGGCCGCTGCCCTGACCGCTGAAGACGAAGGCGGGCGCGACGGCCCGGCCCTCCTCCACCGTTCCGGTGCGGTAGGCGGCGTTCCCCGTGCTCGCGCCGCCGCGGGAACCCCCGGGGGCGGTGTCGGCCGCGCCGGCCCACCCGCCCGGCCCGTCCGCTTCCTGCCCCGGCTCCCGCCGGGCGCGGTCCGTCAGGAACGCGTCGAGCGCCCCGGCCAGGTCCTCCCGGGGCGCGGTGAGGACGAGCCGGTGGCGCAGGTGGCGCCGGCCGAGCCCCAGGGTCGTCAGCACGTCGGCCGGGTCGAGGTCCGGGTGGCGGCGCAGGGTGTCCCGCAGCGCGCGGGCGCTGTCCTCCAGGGCCCGGGGGCTCCGCGCCGACAGCGGCAGCAGGCCGGGCACCGGGGCGCCCGGGGTCCTGGCCGGGGCGGGCGGGGCCTCCTCGAGGATGACGTGCGCGTTGGTGCCGCCCATGCCGATGGAGTGCACGCCGGCGCGGCGCGGGCCGTCCGCCGTCCAGGGCGAGGCCCGGCGCGGCAGCAGGAAGGGGCTGTCCTCGACGCCGAGCAGCGGATGGGGCCGGGTGAGGTTCACCAGCGGGGGCACGGTCGCGTGCCGCAGGACGAGGACGGCCTTGATGAGCCCGGCGAGGCCCGCGGCGCTGTCCAGGTGGCCGATGGCGGGCTTGGTGGAGCCGAGGGCGCAGAATCCGGTGCGGTCGGTATGCCGGCGGAACGCCTCGGTGAGCGCGGCGAATTCGATGGGGTCGCCCTTGTAGGTGCCGGTCCCGTGCGCCTCCAGGTAACCGATCGTGTCGGCCGCGACCCCCGCGCTGTCCAGGGCTCCGAGCACCGCGTCCCGCTGGCCCGCGACGCCGGGCGCCGCGAAACCGGCCTTGCCCGCGCCGTCGTTGGTCACGGCGGAGCCCAGCAGGACGGCGTGCACGGTGTCCCCGTCGGCCAGTGCCTTCGCCAGCGGTTTGAGCAGGACGGCCGCGACGCCGTTGCCGCCGACCGTGCCGTCCGCCGCCGCGTCGAAGGCCCGTACGGCGCCGGTGGGGGAGATCGTCGATCCCCGGACGTGCCGGTGCCCGGTGACCTGCGGCAGGTGCAGGGCGGCGGAGCCCACCACCATCAGGTCCGCGTCGCCCGCGAGCAGCGCCTGGGCGGCCAGGTGGACGGAGACCAGCCCGCTGGAGCAGGCGGTCGCCACGTTCACCGCCGGGCCTTCGAGGCCGAGCCGGAAGGCCGCCCGGTTGGCCGTGAAGTCGGCGTAGTTGCCGACCTGGATCTGCTTGACCTCGGCCCAGTCCGCGCCCTGGCCCGGCGCGCCGATCTGGGCGGCCAGGTAGCTGTGCAGGGAGTACAGGCGGTAGCCGGTGCTCGCGTACACGCCGACCCGGTCCGCGGTGCCGGCGTAGCCGCCGTCCTCCAGGACGTGGTGGCAGCACTCCAGGAAGAGCCGCTGCTGGGGATCGGTCAGGGTGGCCTCGCGGCCGCTCATCCCGAAGAAGGCGGCGTCGAAGCCGTCGATGCCGTGCAGGAGCGCGCTGGATCCCGTGAAGTCCGGGTCCCGGTAGAGCTCCGGGGGAAGGCCCGCCGCCGCGAACTCCGCTTCCGTGAAGGGCCGTACGTGCGAGGCTCCGGAGACGATGTCGCGCCAGTACTGCTCGGGCGTGTCAGCGCCCGGAAACCTCAGCGCCATCCCGATGACTGCCACGCGCCGGTCCTGCATTGCCGTTCCCCTCTCCTTCGCTCCCCGCCGCCCCGCGCGACGCCCCGCGCTGCCACAGCACCTGGGCCACGAAGACCAGGGCGACGGCGATGGCGGCGCCGTGCGCGACGGCGACCACCGACAGGGGCGTGAAGGAGTCGAGCGCCGTGGCGACCACGATCATTCCGATGCCGAACCCGAGGTTCTCCACGGTGGCCGAGAGGCCGAACGCGTGGGTGCGCAGGCCGCTCGGCAACGTCTGCAGGTGCGAGGTGTACGCGACCTCGGTGAGCCCGTCCGCCGCCCCCGCGAGCACGGCGACCACGATGGTCGCGGCCCAGGGGAACCCGGCGAAGGCCAGGATGAAGGTGGCCGACATCGCGATGGTGCCGAGCCCGAAGCCGAGGGCGCCGACCGAGCGTCGCGTGCGCTTCGTGTACCGGCGCAGCACCTGCTGGACGAGGACGTTGCCGACGGCCCACACGCACCAGAAGACGCTGACGAAGACGGCCGGGTCGTCGGTGTCGAGCCGGGTGGAGTACACGGGCAGCGCCGCGTTGTGCGAGGAGGAGCCCAGCGCGTCGACTCCGCGCAGCGCCACCATGAGCAGCAGGGCGGGGGCCGTGGCCAGTGCGGCGAGCGCGGCGGAGGAGCGGACCTTGCCGTTCGCGTCCCCCGTCCCGCCGGCCGGGCCGTCGCCCTTCTCGCCGCTCCCCGCGCCGTCCGCGCCGTCCGCCCCGTCCGCCCCGTCCTCCTGGTCCGCCCCGTCCCGGCCGGTGGGGAGCAGGGCGACGGCGAGGGCGCAGACCAGGAAGGTGACCATGTCCGCGAGGAAGGCCGCGGTGTAGCCCAGCAGGGAGACCACCAGGCCCGAAGAGGCGAAGCCCGCGACCATGGCGAGCGAACGCCAGCTGACCATCAGGGAGTTCGCCCACGTGGTGCGGCCCTCGCCGACCATGTGGGGGACCGAGCTGCGGAACGCGACCATGAACAGGGTTCCGGCGCCGCCGACCGCGGCCGAGACGGTGAACAGCGCGGCCGTGCGGTACCCGTCCGGGGCCGCCACCAGGAGCACCATCGCCGCGGCCTGGAGCAGGTTGGCCCAGAGCATGGCGCTCTTCGCCGGCCAGCGGGCGAGCAGGGGGCCGCACACCAGGCCGGTCAGGAACCCGGCGGCGAAGCGGACGATCAGGAACACGCCGACGGCCAGGGCCCGGTCGGTCACCGCGTACACGTACAGGTTCAGCGCGATCAGGTTGAGGAAGGTGCCGTACGAGGAGATCGCGTAGCCGCCGACCAGGAGCCGGTAGCGGCGTTCCCTGAGGGCCGTGCCGGACGTCACGGACGGACCCGCACCGAGAGGGGGTCGGCTCGAACCGAGTCGGACATGAGTGACTTCCCCTTCGGAACACGCGCACGGAGTACCGGGCCAACATAGGCAGCCGGCCGGCTCCGGCACATGCGCACGGGGGGATGCACAAAGGTAATGTGCACAGTTGTGAAGCGAGGTCATGTCGGTACAGCCGGAGACGATTGCGGCGAATCACCCGCGGACCCCCGCCCCTGCGAGGCGGGGCTGGCCGTCTACCGCACGGCGCTGCGCGAGGGCCGCGTACCCCGCGAGGACGTGCCGGCCTGTCTGTGGCGGCTCCACCTCGTCGTGGAGGACGCCGGGGACCCCGCGTACGCCGTCCCCCTCACGCCCGCCGCGGCGACGTTCGCGACGATGGCCCCCTTGGAGGACCTGCTCGCGGAGCAGGTCAGGGCCATGGAATCCGCCAGGGCGGCGCTGTCCGCCTTCGAGGCCGTCTACGCGCGGGAGCGGGACGCGGCGCGGCCCTCACTGGTCCGGCTCGTCGGCAAGGACGTCATCAACTCGGTGCTGGAGGCGGCCGTGGGCGGCTGCCGGGAGGAACTGCGTACGGTGCAACCCGGCGGCGGGCGGCCCGAATCGGCGCTGGAGGCGGCCCTGGAACGAGACCTGCGGGCGCTCGGCCGGGGGGTTCGCCAGCGCACCGTCTACCAGCACACCGTCCACACCCACCGGCCGACCATGGGGTACATCGAGCGGATCGCCGCGGCGGGCGGCGAGGTGCGCAGCCAGGCGGAGGTCCTCGAGCGCGTCATCATCTGCGACCAGGAACACGCCTTCCTCCCGCTGTCCGACGAGCCGGCCGGGGGCGCCCTGCACATCAGCGAGCCTTCGCTGGTGCGTTTCCTGACGCGCTACTTCGAGCAGGTCTGGGAACGCTCCACGCCGGTCCCCCACGGGGGGCCGGCGCCGCGCAGCCCGATCGTCACCACCGACCTCCAGCAGACCATCCTGCGCGCGGTGGTCGGCGGCGAGACGGACAGCACGATCGCCCGGCGCCTGGGGATGAGCCGGCGCAGCGTGGCCGAGCACATCCGCAAGGTCTCCGTGGAACTGGGCAGCGGCAGCCGGGCCCAACTGGGCTATCTGCTGGCCGATTCCGGGATCCTGGAACCGGCCGGCTGAGGCCCGTACCGGCCGGGGCGGGCCGTCGGCGGCGGCGCGGCTCCCGCGCTCACCCCGGCAGCGGCTCCCCGAGGCCGTCCAGCCACGTCTGCCAGACGGCGGCCCGCACCGGTTCGCCGGCCGGGAGGGAGCCCCCCGGCCAGGCCGTGACGGGGCGCAGTCCGTGCAGGGCGTTGACCACCCAGACCTCCCGCCCGGCCAGGGCGGACAGCCGGCGCCGGCAGGGACGTACCTCCACGCCCGTCCGCGCGGCGTGCTCCAGCAGCAGCGAGGCGGTGACCCCGGGGAGGACGGGCAGCTCGGCGGCCGGGTGGCACAGCGCGTCGCCCTCCCACCACAGGAGCGAGGAGTTGGCGGCTTCGAGTACCACCCCGTCCGCGGTGACCAGGAGCGCCTCGTCCGCGGCCGCGGCCGCCGCCTGCGCCCGTACGGCGGCCAGCGCGTCCAGGTCCGGCCCCTTGTGCCGGGGCGCCCGGCGGGGATCGCGGACGGGCAGGCCCCAGACCCGGGCGGACGTGCCGCGCGCGGGGGCGGGGCGCAGCCGGAGGAGCAGCCGGTGGCCGCCGGGCAGGACCGTGTCCGGCGGCGCGTCCGCGGCCGCCCGCTCGAGCTCGACGCGCGGGAACCACGGGCCGGGATCGCGGGGCAGCAGGGCCGTCATGGCGGTCCAGAAGGCCTCCAGGAGCCCCTCGGGGGCTCCTTCGGTCCCCGCGCAGGTGGCGGCGAAGCGGCGGCGGTGCCGGTCCAGGGCACGGACCCGGCCGTCGGCGACCAGCCAGGAGTCCGCGGCGAGGAGCTCGCCGCGGGACGGCGTACCGCGGACCTCGCACAGGGCCCCGGAGGGGGTGAGGGCGAAGAGCCGTTCGCCGCGGGCCGCCGCCGGTGCCGGTGCCCCGCCCTGCCCCGCCGCTTCGGTCGCCCCGCCCTGCCGGGTCCGTTCGCTCATCGGTCCACCGTAGCCCCGGGGGCCGCGTCGGAGGCGTGGCCGGGGTCGCCGCCGGGGTCGCCGCCGGGGAAGCCCGTGCCGAGCAGGCGGAGCAGCGGGGTGGTCTTGGTGATCGTCTCCTCGTACTCGTCGTCCGGGTCGGAGAGGGCGACGATGGCTCCCCCGACCCCGTAGCGGATGCCCTGCGGGGTCACGACGGCGGTGCGGATGACGATGCTGAGATCGGCGCCGCCGCACAGGGAGAAGTAGCCGATCGCTCCGGAGTACACGCCGCGCGGGCCCTCCTCCAGGTCGTCGATGATCTGCATGGTGCGGATCTTGGGGGCCCCCGTCATGGAGCCGCCGGGGAACGCCGTGCGGACGCACTCCACCGCGCTCACCCCGGGGCGCAGCCGGGCCCGTACGGTGCTGACGAGCTGGTGGACGGTGGCGAAGGTCTCCACGTCGAACAGCTTGGGCACGTGGACCGATCCGACCTCCGCGCACCGGCCGAGGTCGTTGCGGACCAGGTCGACGATCATGAGGTTCTCGGAGCGGTCCTTCTCGTTGCTCCGCAGGTCGGCCCGCAGGGCCTCGTCCTCCTGCGGGGTGGCTCCGCGCGGCCGGGTGCCCTTGATCGGCTTGGACTCGGCCAGCCCGTCGGCCGTCACGCGCAGGAACCGCTCCGGCGAGGTGCTGAGGACGGCCAGGTCCTCGAAGAGGAGCAGCGAGGCGAACGGCGCCGGGCTGGTGCGGCGCAGGAAGCGGTACCCCTCCCAGGGGTCCACCTTCGCCTCGCTGCGCAGCTCGTTGGTGAGGCAGACCTCGTACGTCTCGCCGGCCGCGATGTCCTCCTGGCTGCGCCGGATGCGGTCCAGGTAGGCGTCCCGGTCGTGCCGCAGGCTCAGGTCGCCGGCGTCCACGGGCTGCGCGGGCACGTCGGCGTCCGCCGTCCTCCCGGCGAGGGCGCGCAGCCGCCCGGCGGTGGTGCGCAGCCATGCGCGGGCGGACGCGTCGAGGGCGACCGCTTCGGGGCCCTGGGCGGCGGGGTCGGCGGGGGCCAGGGCGAGGAGGTGCGTGGTGCCGGTCAGGTGGTCGAAGGCCAGGGCGCGGGCGGCGAACACCATCGTGGCGTCGGGCTCCTGCGCGCGGTGGACGCCCGGGCCCGCGCCGCACTGCGCCTTGAGTTCGTACCCGAGGTACCCGACCCAGCCGAGGGCGAAGTTGCAGGGGTTCTCGGAGCGTTCGGGCAGTTCCACCCGCAGGGACTTCAGGTCCTCGTCGATCCAGTCGAAGAAGGGGCGCCGGGCCACCTGCGCGCTGCGGACGCCGTCCCGCTCGGACACGACGGTGACCGTGCCGGCCGAGACGTCGGCCGTGGCCACGCGGGCCAGGTCACCCGAGGCGTCCCCCATGATCGAGAACCGGCCCACGGAGCCGTCGCTGCGGCTGCTGTCGAGCCAGAAGGCGTGGTTCCCGCCGCGCAGCAGCTCGTCGAAGACGATCTCGGCGTCCCAGTCGGTCGGCAGCCGCTCGGTCAGGACGCGCAGGTGCCGGGCCGGTGCGGGGCGGACGGGCCGGGTGTCCGGCGCGGCGGGTAGGACGGCCCGCGCCGCGGGGTGGTCCTCCTGCCAACGGGCCGTGAGGTCGCGGAAGTTCCGCATCATCCGCAGCCCGTGCTCGCTGCTGATGGACTCCGGGTGGAACTGCACGCCCCACAGCGGGCGTTCGCGGTGACGCAGGCCCATGAGCAGGCCGCCCGGCGCCCACGCGGTGGCCTCGAGGACGTCCTCGGGAAGGTCGGCCACGGTGAGCGAGTGGTAGCGCACGACGTCGAAGGGCGAGGGAATGCCCGCGAAGAGGTCCGTCCCGGCGTGCTCCACCGGGGAGACCCGCCCGTGGCGGGGCTCGGGGGCGCGCAGGACGGAGGCACCGCTCAGGTGGGCGATGCCCTGATGGCCGAGGCAGACGCCGAGGACCGGGCGGTCCGCCGCGCGGACTATCTCGCCGCAGATCCCGAAGTCCTCGGGGCGTTCGGGTGTTCCGGGGCCGGGGGACAGGACGACGTTGTCGAATCCCTCGAGGTCGCCGATATTCCACCCCGGCTCGTCATTGCGAATGACGACGGGTTCCTGCCCGTTCGCCTCCGCCAAGAGGTGGAACAAATTGAAGGTGAAGGAGTCGTAATTATCCACCAGGAGAGTGCGCATACTCACCTCACGAGGTCATGGAGGGACGGATTCGATCAGGTTGTCGAATCCGACCAGGCCAGGGCGGCAAGGTATTGCGCGCACCGAGAACAGCCGGGGTTCGACCGAGAGATTCGGACGCTTGGATTTCAGGCGGACGAAGCGGTCCGGAGGGACCGCCTCGATGGAGATGCCGCCGCAGGCCATCGGGCCGGCAACAGGAGGCGGCTCCAGGCGGCCCGAGGGTCCGCCCACTTCTGGGCGGGCGCTGTACCGGGCCTCACTCCACGCCACGTTCCGGACATCTCCCGATTCCCCGTACGAGAAACCCGGGAGCAAATGCTCTCCCCGTTCAACACTGGGAGACCGTACAGGGAGTTCCCGCCCTGTCAAACACAATCCGGCCAGCCCGGCGCGCTCTACGAGAGAACTCAGGAGTAGGAATTCGCAATTCCGCAAGCCCTCTGTCGCGTATGGACAATGAAACTTGACAGCCCCCGAGCGGCCGTTTCTATTATGCGTTGCCGCTGAACCATTCAGGGTGAATCAGCAGGTCAACGGGGGGTGTGCGTTCGTGAGCAGGGATTCCGGAGGTCCTCGGCCCGAGACGGCCGGGCTGGAACACCACGGCGGGAACTGGGTCGACGATCTGCTCCTGCACACCGATGGAGAGGACACCGCTCCCGCGGTGGACATGGGCGAGCGGCTGGATCGCGCCGCCCTCCGCCGCCGGGTCCACGCCCGGCACGCGCGGCTCACGGAGAGCGGATTGCGCGACGGCGGCACGGTCGCCCTGCACCTACCGCCCTCCCTCGCGCTGTTGACGGACCTGCTCGCCGCCTGGCGGACCGGAGCCCAGGTGGTCCTGCTCGACCACCGGCTGACGGGCCACGAGACCGACCGGGCGCTGCGCCGGGTCGCCCCGCAGTTCGTCATCCGCCCGGCCGGTCCGGTACGCAGCGGCGCCCTGCGCGGTTTCCACGCCGTCGACGCCGTCGTGGAGCCGTACGCCGACGGCCGTCCGGCCGCCACCGGGCACGCGCTCGTCCAGCTCAGCTCGGGGTCGACGGGCCCCTCCAAGGTCATCGGACGCACGGCCGAGGACCTCGCCGCCGAGGTCCGGCGCTACACCCTGATCCCCGGCATGCCCGGGCCGGGGGCGCGCATGGTCGTACTCAACTCGCTGGTCCACGCCATGGGGTTGGTGGCGGGACTCCTGCACAGCCTGCACGTGGGCGTGGAGATCGTGCTCCCGGAGCGGATGACCGCCGAGGGCATCCTCGGCGCCGTGGCCGCGCGGACCGCGCCGACCGTGATCACGGGCGTGCCGTTCCACGCCCAGCTGCTGGCCTCGGTCTCCGCTCCCCCGCCGCTGCCCCACCTCGTCGGGGCGATCACCGCCGGCGAGTCCGTCCGTCCGGGGGTCGCCGAGGCCTTCACGGCCCGGTACGCGGTCCCGCTGGGCGAGGTGTACGGGATGACGGAGACGGGTGTCATCGCCGCCGACCTGTCCGGGGCCAACCGCCCGGCCACCGGCTGGCCGGCGCCCGGCATCGACGTGAAGATCCTGGACGGCGAACTCCTCGTACGCCGGCCGGTGAGCCCGTACCTCGGGCCCGCCGACCCGGGCCGCTGGAGCGACGGCTGGCTGCGCACGCGCGACGCCGGAACGCTCGACCCGCGGACCGGCCTGCTCGGCGTCCTGGGGCGACTGGACTCGCAGGTGTCGGTCGGCGGCCTCAAGGTCGACCTCACCGAAGTCGAGTGGACGCTGTCCGAACTCCCCGGCGTGCGCGAGGCCGTGGTCGTCCACGACGGGGCCATCGAGGCCTACGCGGTCCTCGACGAGGAGGTCACCGCGCGCGCCGTGGAGGGCCTGCTCGCCGAACGCGTGGCCGGCTTCAAGCTGCCGCGCCGCATCCACACGGTGACGGCGCTGCCCCGGACCACGACCGGCAAGCCGGTACGGGACCCGGCCGCCCTGCGGGCAGCCGCGCTGGAGCAGGTGTGATCCGCGGGGCACCGTGCGGGAGTCCGGCCCTCCACCCGTGCGGCGCGCAGCGCTCCTCAGCCGTCCGCGCGGGTCACGTACACCGGGACTCCTCCGGTCCCCGGGCCGCCCGCCACGCACAGGACGTAGCCCTCGGGGGCCTCGGGAACAGCGCTGGTGAGGCCCGCTCCCGGGAAGATCTCCCGCAGGGCCACGGGACGCCCGGCGGGCTCCCGCGGCAGGCCCCCGGCGGGCAGCGGCACCGGCTCCAGCCGGCCGCCGCGGGCCAGCCCGGTGCCGCGCGCCTTGCCCAGCGCCTCCTTGTGCGTCCAGACCCACAGCAGGGCGCGGTCCCGCAGCGCCGCGTCATGGCCCTCGATCCAGCGCGCGTCCTCCTCGCCGAACCAGCGGCGGGCGAGGTCCACCGCCGGCAACGCGCGGACCGGCTCCACGTCCACGCCCACGTCGCCGCCGGTGCAGACCGCGACCGCCGTCAGACCGCGGGTGTGGCTCACGCTCACGTTCACGCGGCCGGACCGTGAGACCACGTACGGCCGTCCGCCCGGCTCCCGGGCCAGGTCCAGCTCGTCCGTCCCGACGCCCAGCACGGCGGCCGCGGCCCGTCGCAGCAGCGCCCTCGCGTGGCGCCGCTGGTCTCCGACCGGAACCGCGAGCCACACCTCGACCCGGGACGCCGCCACCGACACCGCCACCACCACCCCGTTCGTCCTCGCCGCCCGACGCCCCGCAGACCCGCACACCCGCACACCCGCACACCCGCACACCCGCACGAACACCGATACAAGGAGCCCCGTCATGAGCACCTCCGTGCGCGCATTCGTAGTGAACACCCTCGAGACGATGAACCTCGACACCGCCGGTCTCACGGACGACACCCCGATCGGCGACGACGGCCTGGAGCTGGAGTCGCTCACCACCGCCGAACTCGTCATGCAGGTCGAGGAGGAGTTCGGGGTCACGTTCTCCGACGAGGACGTGGAGGCGCTGCAGACCATGACCTTCGGCGCGTTCATCGCCCAGGTCGAGCAGCGCTCGACGCAGGCCCCGGTCGAGGCGGGCTCGGTATGAGCGACCAGGCCCTGGCTCCCGGCCGCGAGGAGGTGATCGCCCTCCTGGCCCAGCACGACGAGTGCGCTCCCGACGCCGTCGGCGAACGCATCGACTCCCTCCAGCTGGCATGGCTGGTGCACGTCGTCGAGGAGCGGTACGGCATCCGGCTCGACCTCGACGAGGACCTGGAAGCCATGGACACGGTCGACGGCGCCGTCGCGGTCCTGGGCGGCGCCCTGGCCGCCGCGCCCGCGCCGGGCGGGAGCGCGTCGTGAGCGGGACGGACCGGGAGGTCGTCATCACCGGGCTCGGCGTCACCAGCGCCTTCGGGCGCGGCGCCGAGGCCCTGTGGCAGGGACTCGCGGCCTCCCGGGCGGCGTTCGGCCCGCTCGACCGCTTCGCGACGGACCGCTACCGCACGGGCATCGCCGCCGCGCTGCCGGGCGCGCCCGACCTCGACGAGGAACTGCGCCGCGTCGTGGACGAGGCCTGCGACCGGGCCGGGCTGCTGCCGGCGGAGCGGGCGCAGGCACCACTGCTGCTCGGCCGGCACGCCGACCCCGCCGTCGCCCGCCGGCCCCTGGCCGCCCAGGGCAAGAGCGCCATCTCGGACACCACGGCCGCGCTGGCGCGCGCCTGCGGGCTGCGCGAGGCCGCGCGGACCTACACCAACGCGTGTGTCGCCGCCAGCACCGCGCTCTTCGAGGCCGCCGTACGGATCCGCACCGGCCGCGAGGACCGGATCGTGGTGTCCGCCGGCTATCTCGTCGACGAGGACAACTTCGCGCTGTTCTCGGCCGGACGGGCGCTCTCCCCGGAAGGCGTCCTGCGTTCCTTCAGCGCCGACCGGCGCGGGCTGCTGCTCGGCGACGGAGTCGGCGCGGTGGTCCTGGAGTCCGCGGCCGCCGCCGCTGCCCGCGGGGCCCGGCCGCTCGCCGTCCTGTCCGGCTGGGGCCTGGCCGGCGACGCCCACCACGTGTGCCGGCCGCATCCCGAGGGCCTGGGCATGGCGCGGGCCATCGGCTCCGCGCTGGACCGGGCCGGGCTGGCGCCCGAGGACATCGGCTACGTCAACGCCCACGGCACCGGCACGCCCGCCAACGACTCGGCGGAGAGCGCCGCCCTGCGCCGGGCCCTCGGCGACGCGGTCGACACCACGCCGGTGAGCTCCACGAAGTCGCTCCACGGGCACGCCCTGGAGGCCTCCGGAATGCTCGAACTCGCCGTGAGCACGCTCGTCCTCCAGCACGGAGAACTGCCCGTCAACGCGGGCTACACGGGCCCCGACGACGAGTGCCGCCTGGACCTCGTGCTCGGTGAGCCCCGCCGGGTCTCCCCCCGGCACGTCCTCAGCCTGAACGCCGCCTTCGGCGGAGCCAACACCGCATGGGTGGTGAGCGCGCCATGACCTCCTCTCCCCTCTCCTCCTCCCCCTCCCTCCGCGCGGAAGCCGTGGAGATCCTGGCCGAGGCCGCGTGGCCCGGCCCGGGCGACGGCGAACTGCCGCCTCCGCTGGCCGGGTTCGTCGTATCGGCCTTCAGTCCCATGGCCTCGGCTGCTGCCGACCGCTGTCTGGAGCAGGTCCACGCAATGCCCGGGGCCGGAGCGGGCGACGGACGGCCGGAGCCGGGCCACCGGGCCGCCCGTACCGCCCGTACCGCCCGTACCGCCCGTACCGCGATCGTGCTCGCCACCCGCGGCGGCGACCTGGAGACCCACACCGCGACCGCGCTCGCCGTGGACGCCGGCAAGTCCGCCGCGCCCCTGCTCTTCTTCCAGTCCGTGCCCAACGCGGTGGTCGGACACATCGCCAAGCGCTGGGAGCTCACCGGTCCGGTGATCTGCTTCAGCCCCGACGACGCCACCGGCGACGCGCTGGGCGAGGCCCTGGACGTCTCCGGCTCCCTGTTCGCCGGCGCGGACGCCGACGAGGCGCTCGTCCTGCTGGTGGAGCAGGTCGGTCCGGACGGCGGCCCGGGAAGCGCCCGCGCCCTGCTCGTACGGCCCGCGCCCGGCGCCGGGGAGGGCGCGTGAGGAGCGGCCTGCGCGAGCAGTACGACGTCTGGGTCACCGGGATCGGGCTGGTCACCCCGCTGGGGCTCGGCGTGCCCGCCTTCGTCGACGGGCTGGCGTCCGGGCGCTCCGGACTGCGCCGCCTGGAAGGGCCCGAGTGGGCCGCGACCGGCGCCGACGTGGCCGGCGTCGCCCCGGGCATCTCGGCCCTGGACTTCCTGCCGCGCGCCGAGGCACGGTCGGTGGACCGGTTCGTCCTGATGGCCCTGGCCGCCGCGGACGAGGCGCTCGGCGACAGCGGGCTGACCGTCGGCCGGGACGTGGCCCCGGACCGCGTGGCCGTCGTGGTGTCCACGGGCGCCGGCGGCCTCGCGACGTACGAGGAGCAGGCCGTCGCCCGCTCCGCCCGCGGCCGGGCCGCGGTCAGCCCGTACCTGCTTCCCGGCATGCTGCCCAACATGGCGGCGGCCCGCATCGCCATCCGGCACGGCGTCCGCGGACTCAGCAGCTCCCTCGCGACCGCCTGCGCGGCGGGCGCGATGTCGGTGGCCGAGGGGCTGCGGCTGATCCGCGAAGGTACCGCCGACGTCGTGATCTGCGGGGGCACGGACACGGCCCTCGCCCCCTCCGTGGCCACGTCCTTCGGCAACGCCAGGGCGCTGGCGCGGGCCGGGGAGGGCGATCCGGCCGCGGCCAGCCGCCCCTTCGACCTGGACCGCGGCGGGTTCGTACTCGCCGAGGGCGCCGGGGTCCTCGTCCTGGAGCGGGCGGCCCACGCCCGCGCCCGCTCGGCGGGCGCGTACGGCCGGGTGCTCGGGTGGGGCGCGACCAGCGACGCCCACCACCCGACCTCGCCCCGGCCCGACGGTTCGGGCGCGGCCGACGCCATGCGCCTCGCCCTGGCCAACGCGGGCCTGTCCCCCCGGGACATCGGCTACGTCAACGCCCACGGCACCGGCACCAAGGTCGGCGACCTCGCCGAGGCGCGGGCCCTGCGCTCGGTCTTCGGCGACGACGGGCCGCCGGTCAGCTCGGTCAAGGGCGCCATCGGCCATCTCCTGGGCGCGGCGGGCGCGGTGGAGGCGGCGGCGACCGTCCTCGCCCTGCACCACGGCAGCCTCCCGGCGACGGCCAACCTCGACCGGCCGGACCCCGAGTGCGCGCTCGACCACGTCCGCGGCGCGCCCCGCGCCGCGACGCCCGAGGCGGCGCTGTCCAACTCCTTCGCCTTCGGCGGCCACAACGTGAGCCTCGTGCTCGGCCGGGCCCCGGGAGCGATCTGAGCCCACCGGCCCGCGGCTCCCACCGGGACGTCCACCCCCTCCGCCCCCTCCACCGCCTACGCCCCCACCATCCCCTCCGCCCCAGCACCCCTCCATCCGAAGGACGAGGACACCGTGACCAGTTCCGCATCCCGGGCCCCGGGGCCGGCCGACGCCGACGGGCCCACCGCCGACCTGCTGCGCCAGTTCTGGTGGCTGCACGACGCCCGCTGGTACCAGGGGGTCGCGCGCCGGTTCGGCCAGGACGCGGCCAACGAGATCAACGCGGAGGCGATGCAGTTCGTCACCCGCCGGATCGCCTCCGCGTACGCACGGGACAAGGGGCTGGGGCCGGGGCTCTGCGCCGCCGACCTCGCCACCGCGCTCACCGGCATCTCCGAGCTGATGACCGGGGACAGCGTGGAGGCCGCCAACAAGGTCACTGGCGAGGAGTCCTTCGAGACGGCCGTGACCCGCAACTTCGCCCTGGAGATGCTGGCGCGCGCCGGAACGCTGGAGGGCTACGACTGCCCGTGCCCGCAGATGCGGGCGGGCTGGTTCGAGGGGCTGAAGACCGAGGTCGACGACCACCGCGTCGAGTGCCTGCGCACCGGAGGCGCCGCATGCCGCTTCCAGTCGAGCACGTCGGCCCCCGCGGCGACTACGGCAGCCACGGGCGCCGCGTCCTCTGGCGCCTCCGGCGCCTCTGGCACCTCCGGCACCGACGCGGCCCCTGGGAGGGAGACCCCGTGACCATCCCCGACGCCGGCGCACCCGCCGCGTACGTCACCAGTGCCGTCGAGCAGTTCACCGCCCGGGGCGAGCTGACCGCGCTGATCCACGGCGAGCGGAGCATGAGCTTCGCGGAGCTGCTCTCACTGGCCTACCGGACGGCCCGGGTCCTGCGGGACAACGGCCTGGGCCGCGGCGACCGGCTCGTCCTGCTGGCCGCCAACCCCCTCGAGATGTCGGCCGTGGGCCTGGCCGCCCACCTCCTCGGCCTCAGCTACACCCCGGTGTACGCGGCCGGCGGCGAGCAGGTCGCCGACCACGTCCTGCGCGACGCGGCCCCCGCCGCCGTGGTCCTCGCCTGCGCCGGGCCGATCCTGCCGGCGCACCGCATGATCGCCCTCGCGCGGGCGGCCGGGGTGAAGCTCCTCTTCGGCCTCGGCCCCGGCCCGGACCCGGACGTGACGGACCTCCTCGCCGAGGCCGCCCGCCGGTCGGACGAGCCCCTCCCCGTGGCGGCCCGGGAGGGCGACATCGCCCGGGTGCTGTACACGGGCGGCACCACCGGGCTGCCCAAGGGAGTGGTGTACACCTTCGGCGCGCTGACCGCGGCCGCCGGTGCCTGGGCGGGCGCCGCTCCCCCGCCGGGGCTGCGCTTCCTGGCCATGACCCCGATGGCGCACGCGGCGGGCGCCATCGCCTGCGGTCTGCTGCGCCACCACGTGAGCGTCGAGCTGTTCGACGCGTTCGACGCCGATCTGCTGCTGCGGCGGATCGCCGAGGCCTCCGCCGAGGGGCGCCCCGTCACCACGTACCTCTACCCGCCGTTCCTCCAGCGGCTCCTGGACCACCCCGGCCTGGCCGCCACCGACCTCTCCGGGCTCGCGGCCGTCAGCTACGGCAGCGCGCCCGTGACCCCGGACCGCCTCGCACAGGCGGTCCGTGTCCTCGGCCCCCGGCTGCGGCAGAGCTACGCCCTGACCGAGGCCATCGCGATCACCAGCCTGGGTCCCGAGGACCACGCCGCGGCCGCCGCCTCCCGGCCCGAGCTGTTCGGCTCCGTGGGGCGCGCGGTGCCCGGCGTGTCCCTCCGGGTCACCGGTCCGGACGGCCGCGCGCTGGGGCCCCGTACCGAAGGCGCGGTCGAGGTCTCGGGCCCCACCGTCATGGCGGGCTACTGGCGGCGGCCCGACCTGACCGAAGGGGTGCTGCGGGACGGCTGGCTGAGCACCGGCGACCTGGGGCTGCTCGACGACGACGGCTACCTGTACCTGACCGGCCGGGAGAAGGACCTCGTCATCGTCGACGGGACCAACTGCTATCCGCAGGCCGTCGAGAACGTGCTGGCGGCCCACCCGGCCGTCGGGCGCGCCGCCGTCTTCGGCGTGCCCGACGCGCGGACGGGCGAGGCCCTGATCGCCGTCTGCACCGCCGCCCCGGACGGGCCGGACGGGCAGACCGGGCAGACCGGGCCGGACGGCTCCGGCGACGGCCCGTCCGACGTCGTGGAGGAACTGCGCGCCTCGGTGCGCGGCGCCCTCGGCGCGGCGCACGTGCCCGTACGGATCGAGTTCGCCCGGGACCTGCCCACGGCCTCGTACGGAAAGCCCGACAAGGCCGCACTGCGCGCCCTGTTCGCCCCCACGAACCCGACGTCCACCGGGAGCAACGGATGAACTTCGCACCCAAGCCGTGGATCCGGCCGGCCGAGCCGCGGGGCCTGGACGGCTGGCTGGACTCCCTCCGGGACCTCCTGGTGATCCCGCCGGAGCTGCGCGACGCATGGGTGGCGCGGGACGCCGCCCTCGAGATGCTCCAGTGCGGGCCGGACGTCCTCGACGAGCTCCTGCGCAACGGCCTGCCGCACGAAGGGGCACCGGGGGCCGAGCGCTTCGACCGCTTCGACCTGGTCAACCTCGCGCTCTACTCCGGCTCCGGGAACTCCGTCCCCGAGAAGACGATGCGCTACGCGCTGCGCTGGATGCACGCCGACCCGCAGTCCCTGTTCCGTCCCCTGCGCTGGGACTACTCCGTCGCCCTCTCGCCGCCGGCGGCCCACGCGGACGCCGGCCCGGGCCGGATGGACTGGAACCTGGCCACGCCCCACCCCGAACTGAGCGGCGGCTGGACCGAGTCTCTGTCGATCGGGCCGGGCGCCGCACTCGGCGAGAAGGACGTCACGGCGCGCGCCGCGTCCGGACTCGAGGTCTCCGGGGTGCTGGTGACCTCGGGCGAACGGCGCGAGATCCGTTCGGAGCGGCTGCGCGAGATCGTCACCTCCTTCGGGCCCGACCGGTTCCGCTGGGGGCGCATGCCCGAGGAACTCCAGTGGCGCAAGGACGAGGTCCTGTCCCAGGGCTACGCCCCCTGCATCTCGGTGTGCCTGGAGCTCGCCGAGCGGTGCCGGGAGGCCGGCTTCGAGGCCCGCACCCGGCGCGGCTGGATCATGGGCATGCTCGACCTCGCCCACTCGTGGCTGGAGGTCGTGGACGAGGACGGCCTGGTCAAGAACGTCGACCCCGCCTTCGTCATCCTGGCCGACCACCACGCCGAGTCCCCGCACCCGGCGATCGCGCAGGCGTTCACCGGCTCGTTGCTGAACCGCCTGCTGCCCACGGAACACCACGCGGACGAACCGGTGAACGGCTACCGCCGTGACGGCCTGTTCGCCCATCCGCGCCACCGGACCAACATCCAGCTCTCGGCGGAGCAGCCCGCTCCGCGCGAGGGCGTCGGTGCCGGCAACGGCTCCGACAGCTAAGAGAGGAAGCAGATCCATGACCGCGCCCGTGCCCGTCCTGCAAGCCGACGAGCAGCTGCAGTCCATACTCGACCGGCTCGTCGCCATGTCCGAGCGGGACCACTACGACCCCTACACGATGTTCGACTGGCCGGAGACCCTGCCGGAGAACGCGTACTGGATGACCCCGGAGCTGCTCTCCATCCACGGGACCAAGGTGGCGGAGTCGTTCACCGAGGAGCAGAAGTGGGCGATCAGCAAGTGGGAGAGCGTCAACTTCTACAGCCTGAACGTCGACGGCATCCGTGAGCTGATCACCGAGATCATCGCGCGGATCCACACGAAGGACTTCGCCCTCTCCTCCGAGTACTTCCACCACATGATCGGCGAGGAGAACGCCCACATGTGGTTCTTCGCCCGCTTCTGCCTGCTGTACGGCGGCAAGGTCTACCCGGACAAGGGCGTCCAGCTCGAGATGAAGTCCGAGGGCGAGTCCGCCCACTTCCTCGTCTTCGCGCGGCTCCTCCTCTTCGAAGAGGTCGTCGACTTCTTCAACAAGCGGATGGGCGACGACGAGCGGCTGCACCCCACCATCCGCAAGATCAACGCGATCCACCACCAGGACGAGTCCCGGCACGTCGCCTTCGGGCGGCAGATCGTCTCGCACCTCCACCGTCAGCTGCGGCAGAAGCTCGGCACGGAAGAGCTGGCCGAGCTCGAGCTGTACCTCAAGCGCTACCTGCGCAAGTCGGTGGACGGACTGGTGAACCCGGCGGCGTTCAGGGACGCGGGCATCCCGAACCCGTACCAGGTGCGGACGGAGATCCTGGCCGACCCGGCCTTCCACGAGCTGGAGCGCAAGATGCTGAAACGTTCCATGAGCTTCCTGGTGAACGAGGGCATCTTCACCGACGACGTTCTGCCGCGCTCATGAGCGGGGTCGCGGAGCAGACGACGCAGCAGGCCGCACAGCCGACCACGCGGCCGGCGCCGACCGGTTTCGACGCGGTGGTCCATTACCTGCTGGGCAAGCGTCCGGATCTCACCTCGATCGACCCGGAGCTCGACCTGGTCGAGAACCGCATCCTCGACTCGCTCGGATTCGTCAACTTCCTCTACGTGCTGGAGGAGCAGACGGGCGAGGAGATCTTGATGGAGAACGTCACACCTTCGGATTTCCGCACGATCAACGCCATTCGAAAGAGGTTCTTCCATGAGTCCGACCAGTCCGGCTCCTGAAGCGGCGCGCGGCCCCGCGACCCGCGGCGGCCTCGCCACGCTGGGACCGGGAGCGCTGAAGCTGCGGGCCGCGCTCGACGGGGTGTTCACCCAGTGGGGCGTCGAGGCCGGCGCCGACCCGGTCCAGTACCCGCCCCTGATGCGGGTCGAGGACCTGCACCGGCTCGACTACTTCCAGAACTTCCCGCACCTGGCGATCCTGGGCGCGGCCCTCACGGAGGAGGCCGCGCCCGAGTACGCCACGGGCGGACCGCGCCAGCCGGTCCTGCCGGCCGCCCACCTCACCGAGGCGGCCTACGCGCTGCCTTCGGCGGCCTGCTACAACGTCTACCTCGACCTGGCGGGCCGCACGCTGACGGACGGTCCGCACACGGTGACCACCGTCGCCACGTGCTTCCGCCGCGAGACCCACTACGACGGCCTGCGCCGGCTGCTGGGCTTCAGCATGCGCGAGATCGTCTGCGTCGGCGAGAAGGACGAGGTCCTCGAGCACCTCCAGGTGTTCCGCAAGAAGGTGTCGGGCTACCTGACCGGGCTCGGCCTGCCGGTCGAGATCCAGGCCGCCACCGACCCGTTCTTCGACGCGAGCGCGGGACGCGCGCTGATGGCCCAGCTCTTCCCGGTGAAGGAGGAGTTCGTCTTCGACGGGTCCCTGGCCATCGGTTCGCTCAACTTCCACCGCAACTTCTTCGGCGAGCGCTGCGACATCCGCACCGCGGACGGCGAGCCCGCGTTCACCGGTTGCGTGGCGTTCGGCCTGGAGCGCTGGATCAGCGCGCTCACCACGCACCTCGGCCTGACCGAGGAACAGCTGGCCGACCGGGTCCTGGCGGTCGGCCGGCCGTGACCCGGGACGGATCGGAGACGGCGCCGGATCTCGGGCCGGATCCCGGTGAGCCGGCGTCGGCGCGTCCGGGGCCGCCGGTCCCGGCCGCGCCGGCCGCGTCGGGGGCCCCGGCCGCGTCGGCCGCTCCGGCCGCGTCGGCGGCGCGGGTGCCCGCGGGCCCCGGCCTGGTGCGCGCCTGGTGGGCCGACGGGCGCGGCCTGTCGGCCCGCGCCGTGGCCGAGCTGGCGGCCGCCGTGCTGCCGCCGCAGGAGCGCCTGAGGTACGACGCCGTCTCCGATCCGCTCGGCCGGGCCGAGTTCGTCCTCGCCCGGTTCCTGCTGCGCAGCGCGCTGGGCCGGGCGCTCGGCCGCCCGCCCGCCCGCGTACGACTCGCCGCCGACCGCGCAGGCCGCCCGTGGGTGGCCGGCGCGCCGGGCGTGGACGTGAGCATCGCGCACGCCGCGGGCCTCGTCGCCGTCGCCATGGGTACCGGGCTCGCGCCCCGTACCCGGATCGGTGTCGACATCGAGGCGGTCCGTACGGTGCCCGGGGCCGGGGCGCTGGCCCAGCGGCTGTTCTCCCCCGCCGAACGCGCCCGCCTGGGCGCCGCCGCGGACGGGACCGGGGACCTGCTCTGGCTCGACATCTGGACCAGGCGGGAGGCGTACGTGAAGGCCCTCGGCACCGGGGTCCGCGCCCTGGGCCGCGCTCCGGACCAGGACGTCGGTCATGTCTGGCATCCGCTGCGGCTGCCGCGCGGATTCACCGGGGGCCTGGTGGTCGTGCCTCCGGCCTGACCGGCCGGGCCCCTTCCCTTTTCCCCACACTCCCCACCCCTTCGACTTCCGAGGAGCAGTTCCATGAGTTCACAGAACACCGCCGCAGAGTTCGCCGTCACCCGGGTGGGCGGTCCCACCGTGGTCATCGACCTGGGCGGGCTGCGGTTCGTGACGGACCCGACCTTCGACATCGCCGGCTCGTCCTACGAGATGGGCCCGGTGGCCCTGCGCAAGCTCGCGGACCCGGCGCTCTCCCTCGACGAGCTCGGCGGGGTCGCGGCCGTCCTGCTGTCGCACGACCAGCACCCCGACAACCTCGACGGGGCCGGGCGTGCCTTCCTCAAGGAGGTCCCGCTGGTCCTCACCACGGAGCAGTCCGCCGAGCGCGTCGGCGGTACGGGGCTGGCGCCGTGGGCCGAGCACGTCCTGGAGCGCCCGGACGGCGGCCGGCTCGTCGTCACCGCCGTCCCGGCGCAGCACGGCCCGGCCGGCACCGAGGGGATGCTGGGCTCCGTCACCGGGTTCCTGCTGACGGGCGAGGGCCTGCCCACGGTGTACGTCAGTGGTGACAACGTCTCCCTCGACCCGGTGCGCGAGCTCGCCGAGCGCCTCGGCGGGAACGGCGTCGACCTGGCGGTGCTGCACGTGGGCGCCGCCCAGCTCGCCCCGTTCGGCCCGACGCTGCTCTCGATGACCGCCGACCAGGCGGCCGCGACGGCGGACCTGCTGGGCGCCCGCAAGGTGCTCGCGGTGCACCAGGACGGCTGGGAGCACTTCACGCAGGGCCAGGACGCCGTCACCGCGTCGTTCGCGCAGGCGGGCGGGGCCGGGCTGCTGGTCGTTCCCGAGGCGGGCAGCCGCCTCGCGCTGTGACGCGCGGGGTCGCACCGGCCCCCGCGTGACGGTGGAACAGGAGGTGGGGGCGGCGGGGGGGGGGGGGCGCGGCGGGCGCCCCGCGCGCGCGCGCTGCGCCCCGCCCCCGCCGCGCCGGCCGGGCGCCCGCCCCCCCCGCGG
>NZ_JBSGWY010000002.1:62754-72526 GCF_053609145.1 Streptomyces sp. NPDC054961
GGGGGCGCCCCTGCGCGGGCTGGGCCGCGGGGGGCACCCCCCGCCCCCGGGGGTCGGGGTCCCGGGGCGGGCGCGGGGCCGCGCGCGCCGCCCCGCCCCACCTCCGTTCGTACGCCGGTCACACCGGTCGGACCGGCCGGGCCCGTCAGGCGCCCATCGCGTGGTGTCCGCCGTCGACGTGGACGATCTCGCCCGTGGTCGCCGGGAACCAGTCCGAGAGCAGCGCGGCGCAGGCCCGTGCCGTGGACTGCGTCTCGGTGACGTCCCAGCCCAGCGGCGCCTTGGCCGCCCAGTCGTCCTGGGTGCGGGCGAGGCCCGGGATGGCCTTCCCGGCGGTGGTCCGCAGGGGTCCGGCCGCCACGAGGTTGGACCTGATGCCGTGCGGCCCCAGTTCCCGTGCGAGGTACCGGTTGGTGGATTCCAGGGCGGCCTTGGCCACGCCCATCCAGTCGTAGCCTGACCAGGCCTTCGTGGCGTCGAAGGTGAGTCCGACCACCGACCCGCCCCTGCCCATGAGGGGCAGCAGGGACGTGGCGAGCGACATGTAGGAGTAGGCGGAGGTGTGGACGGCGGTGGCCACGTCCTCCCAGGGCGCGGTCGTGAATCCGCCGAGGCAGCTCGGCGGGGCGAAGGCGATGGAGTGCAGTACGCCGTCGACGCCGCCGAGGTGTTCGCCCACGGTGTCCGGCAGCCGCTCGAGGTGGCGCGGATCGGTGACGTCCAGCTCCACGACCGGCGGCTTCTCGGGCAGCCGGCGGGAGACCAGTTCGACCAGGGACATCCGGCCGTAGCCGGTGAGGACGATCCGGGCCCCCTGTTCCTGGGCGACCTTGGCCGCGGCGAACGCGATGGAACGCTCGGTGATCACACCGGTGACGACGATGCGCTTGCCGGCGAGCAGACCGCCGCCCGGGGCGAGCGGCGGCGTCTCTGTGGCGGGCGCGGTGGCGGGCGGGGTGGTGACGGCCGCCGGGGTGGCCGAGGCCGGGGCGGCGGATGCGGTGACGGTCATGGGATCAGTGCCCCATTCCCAGGCCGCCGTCGACCGGCACCACCGCGCCGGTGACGTAACCGGCCCGCTCGCCCGCGAGCCAGGCCACCGTGTCGGCCACGTCCTCGGGACGGCCCGCCCGCCCCGCCGGGATCTCCGCCAGGTGCGCGGTCTTGCGGGCTCCGGCCAGGGCCGCGGTCATGTCCGTCTCGATCAGACCGGGCGCGACCACGTTCACGGTGATCCCGGACGCGGCGCACTCGCGGGCCAGGGAACGTGCCATGCCGACCATGCCGGCCTTGCTGGCCGCGTAGTTGACCTGGCCCTGGTTCCCCCGCAGCCCCGCGACGGACGAGACGAAGACGATGCGCCCCCACCGGCCGCGGAGCATCTTGGGCAGCGCCCGTTTGGCACAGCGCCAGCCACCGGTGAGATTGGTGTCGACGACGCGGGAGAAGTGCTCCTCCTTCATCCGCAGCATCGGCCGGTCGTCGGTGATCCCGGCATTGGAGACGAGCACCTCCACCGGCCCGAGTTCCGCCTCGACCGCCGTGAACGCGGCGTCGACCTGTTCCGGATCGGAGACGTCGCACCGCACGGCGAAGAACTTCCCGTCCGGCGGATCACTGCGATAGGTGACGGCGACCCGGTCGCCCTGCGCGAGGAATTCCTCGGCAATGGCCAGGCCGATCCCCCTGTTTCCTCCCGTGACCAGCACCGTGCGTGGCAACGAAATACTCCGTTCCTTTTCGATTCCTCGCGTACCCAGCCCGGCGATCAGCCCTGGATGGAAGTGCTCTGGAATTCCTTCATGTAGTAGGTGTTGCCGACCCGCACGGCCGTCCAGGAGACGATGATGCGCTGGCCGATCGGCACCTGCTCCGGGTCGGTGTAGGTGTCACCGGGCTTGAGTAGCCCGCCGAGACCGTCGATCACCGCGGTGGTGGAGGACAGGCAGCGCACCGTGAGGGGCCTGCCGATCATGCGGGTGTCCTTGAGCGGGCCGGCGAAGGCCGAGGTGTAGAAGCTCGCGATGGCGGTCCGGCTGGTGAGGTAGGAGCCATTGCTCGGAATCATGTGCCCGTCCGTCGTGAACTGCGCGGCGACACCGGCCGCGTCACCACGGTTCCAGGCGTCGAACAGCCGGTGCGGAACGTCGGTGATGGCGGTCTGCGTGGGAGAACACGACAGGCCGGCCAGGTCCTCGGACTCACCGGAGGCATTGGCCGCGGTGGCCGCTCCGGCGAGGAGCACGAGAGAAACAGCAGGAATCATGATGCGACGGACGAGATTCACGAAATCTCCCATTGACTGGCGATTGGTCTCACCCGCACAGCCTAGAGGCGTCGGTAATGGAAGAACAGTTTTAGCCGTATCCCATCAGCAATTCGAATAGCGGAATGCGGTTACTCGGAATCCGGCTTTCCGTTTTCCGTCCCGGACGCTTCCCCGGCCACCCTTTCCACGCGCACGGGCACCCCGTTGAAGACGGCCGTCCCCGACAGCGGGTCGACGACCGAGCTGTCGGTGACCGCGTTCATGCTCACGCCCGGCTGGGTGGCCGCGTGCGCGAGCCGGCTGCCCCTGCGGCCGTGCCCCCAGCCGTACGGGAGGCTCACCACGCCCGCGCGCAGCCGGTCGGTGGGCTCCGCCGGCACCACCACCTCACCGCCCCGGCCCCGTACCCGTACCCGGTCGCCGGAGGTGACGCCCAGCCGCTCGGCGTCCTCCGTACTGATCTCCAGGGCGCAGCGGTTGGTCCCGCCCGACAGCGTCGGGATGTTGTGGGACCAGCTGTTGACGGACTTGAGCTGACGGCGGGAGATGAGCACCAGCTCGCCGGACCGCAGGGCGCGCATCCGTCCGTGGAGCCGGTGCAGGTCCTCGGTGACGGCGGGCGGGCACAGTTCCACCAGGCCAGAGGCGGTCATCACGACCTCCTCGCGGCGGGGCCGCAGCGGCCCGAGGTCGACGCCGTTCGGGGTCTCCTTGAGCAGGGCCAGGTTCAGGCCGTCCGCGCGGATGCCGAACAGGTCGCCGGCGGGTCCCAGCCGGATCATCGAGTCGAGCCGCCGCTCCAGGGCGTCGTCCCCGGTCAGCCGGGCCTTCAGCTCGGCCGGATCGCGGCCGCGCAGCGGCGAGCCCGGCCGGCCGACGGCCGCCCGCAGGGTGAGGTCGATCAGCGCTTCGTCCACGCTCTGCGGATCCCCGGCCACGCTCTTGCCCGAGGCGACGAGGACCAGCCGGGCGATGATCTCCGCCTCGCTGGGGCGGCCCGGCGCGAGGGCGCGCACGGGCGGCGAGAAGCGCGCGTTGCGGCGGACGGAACGGCCGGCCAGGACCACGTCGTAGTGCGGCGATTCCATGGCGCTCGGAGGCGGCAGGATCACCGACGCGTGGCGGGTGGTCTCGTTGAGGTACGGGTCCACGCAGACCATGAAGTCCAGACCGGGCAGGGCCCGGTCGAGCCGTTCGCCCTGCGGAGCGGCGAGGACCAGGTTCCCGGCCACGCACAGCAGGGCCCGTACCTGCCCTTCGCCGGGGGTGTCGATCTCGTCGGCGAGGGTCGCGGTGGGGAGTTCCCCGTTGACCTCCGGCAGGCCCCGGACCCTGCTGTGCCAGCGCCCGGTACGGAACGGCTCGGCGGGGCGGCGGGTGGCGTGCGGCGCCTCGCCGAAGAGCACTCCGCCGGGGCGGTCGAAGTTGCCGGTGACGATGTTGACCACGTCCACCAGCCAGCTGGTGAGCGTGCCGAACTCCGTGGTGGAGGTGCCGAGGCGCCCGTACACGGCGGCCGTGGGCGCCGCGGCCAGATCGCGGGCGAGCCGGCGGATCGTCGGCGCCGGGACGCCGCAGGCCTCGGCGACTTCCTCGGCGGCGAACGGCTTCACGTGGCCGGACAGTTCGGCGAAACCGGCGAAGCCCGCGCCGGGATCCGTCGCCAGGTCCTCGTCGAAGAGGGTGTGGACGATGCCGAGCAGCAGCAGGGCGTCGGTACCGGGGCGGACCGGGACGTGCTCGTCCGCGAGGTCCGCGGTACGGGTCCGGCGCGGATCGACGACGACCAGCCGCCCTCCCCGCGCCCGCAGCGCCTTCAGGCGTCCCGGCAGGTCGGCGACCGTCCACAGGCTTCCGTTGGACTCCATGGGGTTGGCGCCCAGGATCAGCAGGTGGTCGGTGCGGTCGATGTCCGGGAGGGGGAAGGCGAGCGGGTCCCCGTACATCAGGCCGCAGGCCACGCTCTTGGGCATGGTGTCGAGCGTGGTGGACGAATAGACGTTGCGGGTGCCGAGGCGTTCCCGCAGCACCAGCATGTAGAGCGGCAGGGCCAGGGTGTGGATGACGGGGTTCCCCATGTAGACGGCGACGGCGTCGCGGCCGTGGCGCCGGGTCACCCCCCGCAGCCCGCGCTCGACGGCCTCGAAGGCCTCCGCCCAGCCCACCTCGTCGAAACCGCCGTCGGGCCGGCGTACCAGCGGTGCGCTCAGGCGGTCCGGATCGCTGTCGAAGCGGCCCAGGGAAGCGCCCTTGGGGCAGAGGTACCCCTTGCTGAAGACGTCGTCCGGGTTGCCGCGGACACGGGTGACCGCTCCGTCCGACAGCGTGATGCTCAGACCGCACGTCGCCTCGCACAACGGACACACGCGCGTCGCGGTTCGATCCAAGACTGGCCCCCGTACCCCTTGATCAAGTGCGCGCAGTGTAGGCAGCGGCGACGAGGCCGCTCCCGGGTGTTCCGCTACGCGAGAACGCTGCGCCGCGATGTTGGCGCGCATCGGCAAGAACGGGGCACCGGGCCCTGAGAACCGCATAGTTGACCGCGTGCGCGCCGTCCCCGACTCCGGCGCCCCTCGCACGGACTCGATCCGTACGCACCGGGACGCCCCCGTGCGCCCGCCCACCCCCGTGCCCGCCCACCCCCGCACCACAAAAGGCCTGTTCAGGAAGGCCCCGGACGGGCAACAATGCGGACGGCCTGATCGAGTGATCAGCGAAAACGGGGGAGCTCATGAGCGGGACCATCGTGGTGCGCGCGGAACAGCCGGGTCTCGGCCGGGCGGGGACGTTCGACGTGGTCGTCGGCGACGTGACGGTCGGCCGGGTCGGCCAGGGGGCCGCCGCACGGTTCCCCGTGGCCGTCGGCACGCACACGGTCCGGGTCGTCGGGAAGGACCGCTCCCGCTCCAACACCGCGACCGTGGACGTGGCCGAGGGACAGGACGTCCTGGTCACGGCCCAGGGCACCGGCCTGAAGGCCGCCGTCCTCCTTCCCCTCCTGGCCGGCATCTCGGTCCCGGCGATCTACGTGGTGGCCTCCATCGCGGTGATCGGCGCACTGTTCTACGCCGTCCCCGGCCTGCTGTTCCGCGTGCGGACGGACCGCGACGCCGAGCCCGCGACCACCGGGGACGCCCGGACCCCGGAGGAGGAACACAGCGGGACGGGCCTGTGGTGGGAAACGGACCCGGCCCTGGCCAAGCGCCTCCGCAAGAACGCCGCGTCCTGACCGCCGCGTCCTGACCGCCGTCTCCTGTCGGCGATGCGCAGGAGCCCGTCGATGGTGGCCGCCGCATCCTGGTCACCGCGTCCTGGTCACCGCCACGCCGTGACCGCGGCCCCGCCGCCACGGCAATCCAGGCGACCACTCCCAGCACGATCCGCTAGGCTGTCAGCGGTCAGAGGGCTACCGGGCACGCACCCGGGAAGATACCCGCGAGGGCATCTCCCCCACCGCGTGCGCACGCCACCTGGCCAGCATGTTTGTCGAGCAGGGCCGAGCGATCCCCCGGGATCTCCGGCAAGGTTCCCGACAAGCCCCCGCCTTCGTAGCTCAGGGGATAGAGCACCGCTCTCCTAAAGCGGGTGTCGCAGGTTCGAATCCTGCCGAGGGCACAGCACGTAAGCCGCCGACCTGGGATTTCTTCCCAGGGAGGCGCTCTATTCGGCCCCGGACTCCTCGTCCGGGGCCGTTTGCGTGAGCGGTGCGCGAGCGGACGTGCCAGCGGGCTCCGGGATTCCTGCCGATGGATCGGCACGATCCGGCACGGGCGCTGCACCTTCTGCTCCGAGTTCGGCGCCCTTGGAAGCCTTGGCAGGGGCACCTTGGCCGGCCGGCCGAGCACGCGGTACGAGCCGGGCTGCGGCCTCGGCGATCGCGAGGTCGGCCTCGGGGAGCAGGCGCGTGCAGGTGTCCGCCGTGATGGTGATCGAGGGGTGGCCGAGCATCTCCTGGATGTCCTTCAGGTCGGCCCCCGCCGAGTGGGCCGGCGTCGCGGCGCCCGTGGCGCAGGTCGTGGAGGCGGACCGGAGGAACCGCCGGTGGCGCCGGGTTGGTCGAGCCTCTCCCGCGGCGTGTTCGTTGCCGTACAGGACTTCTTCACCGCGCGGACCGCTCCAGCGGTCCGTCGCGTCGGAACCTGTCCCCAGCACGTCTCCCACCGGCCGACTTCGCCGCCGCCTCCTGCAGCCGGTGGCGAACAACCAAAAAACGCTGCGGTCGGGGTGAATCAATATCTGTCACCGCGACCTAAGGATTTAACGGATCCCGCGGGGAGAGTTTCTACCGCAACACGACGGCCGGAAATATTCAACGCACACAGGCCGCTGCAGCGTGCTACTGTCGATCTCGGTTGCAGTTTTGGTACCCAAGAACTTCAAGCGCCTCCAGACCGGAATTCATTCCACTGGAAGCGCTTTGTATTTCCCGGTCGTTTACCGGGCGGGGCATCATCGCGGCGACACGGCGTCCGCACAGTGCAGTCGCCGATGTATTGCCCCAAAGGAGATATGGCATGGCTGCTGGTACCGTGAAGTGGTTCAACGCGGAAAAGGGCTTCGGCTTCATCGAGCAGGAGGGTGGCGGTCCTGACGTGTTCGCCCACTACTCGAACATCGCCGCCCAGGGCTTCCGCGAGCTGAACGAGGGCCAGAAGGTCATCTTCGACATCGCGCAGGGCCAGAAGGGCCCGACGGCCGAGAACATCGTTCCCGCCTGACGCTGACACGCGTTCTGCAGCTGGGGCCCGCATCCCTCGGGGTGCGGGCCCCAGCTGCACGCATTTGCCGCGGTGGGTTCACCCGCGGTATTGAGCATGGAGACACTCGGCCGAGCGGCTCTCTCGGATCTGCACCCGAGTCAATTATTTTGGTTGCCGCGCCTACATGGCGCCACCTTATTCCAGCGACTGAGCGCGTACAGAATTTCTGCCCGTCAGATTCGCACTCGTATTCCATTCGGTCCGTTCTGGCAATTCTCCGTGCCGCTCCTACGCTGCGGGAATTCCTTGATACGTGCCGCATCAAGGAAGGTTCCGCATGAACCCCACACGTACGAACGACCGCTCCTCCCGCACCCGCAGCCGCACCGGCGGCCCCGCTTTCGGCGGCGGCGGCGCCGGTTCGGGTCGGGGTAGCCGCTTCGGCTCTTCGGCCCCGGGCCGCTCCGGGGCCCCGAGCCGTTCCGGCGGATACGGGCGTCGGCCCGCCGCGGTCCAGGGCGAGTTCGCCCTGCCGAAGACGATCACCCCGGCGCTGCCCGCCGTCGAGGCCTTCGCCGAACTCGACATGCCGGCACAGCTGTTGAGCACGCTCAGCCGTGAGGGAATGGCCACGCCGTTCCCGATCCAGGCCGCCACCCTGCCGAACACCCTCGCGGGCCGGGACGTACTGGGCCGCGGCCGCACCGGCTCCGGCAAGACCCTGGCCTTCGGCCTCGCGCTGCTGGCCCGCACCGCCGGCCAGAGCGCCGAGTCGGGGCAGCCGCTCGCACTGATCCTCGTACCCACCCGTGAGCTCGCCCAGCAAGTCACGGCCGCGCTCACCCCCTACGCCCGGGCGGTCAAGCTGCGCCTGGCCACCGTCGTCGGCGGCATGCCCATCTACCGGCAGGCACAGGCGCTGCGCGCCGGAGCGGAAGTGGTCGTCGCCACGCCCGGCCGGCTCAAGGACCTCATCGACCGGGGTGACTGCCGGTTGAACCAGGTCGCGATCACCGTCCTCGACGAGGCGGACCAGATGGCCGACATGGGGTTCATGCCCCAGGTCACCGCCCTGCTGGACCAGGTTCGCCCCGAAGGGCAGCGGATGCTGTTCTCCGCCACCCTGGACCGGAACGTCGACCTGCTGGTGCGCCGCTACCTGACCGACCCGGTCGTGCACTCCGTCGACCCCTCGCAGGGCGCGGTCACCACGATGGAGCACCACGTCCTGCACGTGCAGAACTTCGACAAGCAGGCCGCCACGACCGAGATCGCCGCCCGCGAGGGCCGCGTGATCATGTTCCTGGACACCAAGCACGGCGTGGACAGGCTGACCGAGTACCTGCTGAGCAACGGGGTGCGCGCCGCGGCCCTGCACGGCGGGAAGTCCCAGCCCCAGCGCACCCGTACGCTCACCCAGTTCAAGAGCGGGCACGTCAGCGTCCTCGTGGCCACGAACGTCGCGGCCCGCGGCATCCACGTCGACAACCTCGACCTCGTCGTGAACGTCGACCCGCCGACCGACCCGAAGGACTACCTGCACCGCGGCGGCCGCACCGCCCGCGCCGGCGAGTCCGGCAGCGTCGTCACCCTGGTCACCCCCAACCAGCGCCGCGACATGACCCGCCTCATGCAGGCCGCCGGCGTCACCCCGCAGACCACCCAGGTCCACTCGGGCGACGAGGCCCTGAACCGCATCACCGGCGCCCAGGCCCCCTCCGGCATCCCGGTCACCATCACCGCCCCGGTGTCCGATCGGCCCAAGCGCAGCACGGCCTCCCGCGGGCGCCGCGGGCCCGCGTCGGCCGCCCGGCGCGCGAGCGCTCGGCGGTCCGCCTTCGATGCGGCGGCCTGAGCGCCACGTGATCCGGAAACTGACCCATCTCTGCAGGAGGCAGATTTTGACGCTGGTCCAGATGCAGCCCCGCTCCGCGCATGCCGACCTCGTCCGCAGGACGGTGGACGACGCCATGGAGGCTGCCGGTCCGCAGGTCTGTGACGACATGACCGTCGAGGTGGCCCTGGCCGTCACGGCCAGTTCCCGCACGGACCATCTGCTCGTCTGCGACGAGGACGGCCTGTGCACCGGGCTGGTCACCCAGGCCCAGCTCACCGCCGTCCGCGAGAGCGCGGCGTACACCGACCGGCTCCGTCTGCGCGATGTCCTCGGCGACCGTGGGCCGTTCACCTCGCCCATGACGACGATGGCCGAGGCCGAGCACGCGATGCGCTACCGCAAGCTCGCCGCCCTGCCCGTCGTCGATGAACAAGGCAGCGCCCTGGGCGTCCTCGCCCTCGCCCGCTGAACCACCTCACCGTGGCCGGACCGTCCCCCTCTTCACCCTGTGAGGCATCATGCGCTGTGTCATCGCCCGCTTCCCGTTCGACCTGACCAAGAGCGGTGTCCTGGAGTCGATGAGGGCATCAAGCCCGAGCAGGTCCTCGGCGAGTCCGTGATCATCGGCCGCCGCACCTACCCCGTCAAGCAGGTCGGCCAGGTCCTCACCCGCCAGGACCGCCGCGACTTCACCGCCGGCGAAGTCCTCCGCGCCATGACCCAGCTCGGCTTCACCTGCCGCGGAAGCCTCCCCCGAGCCTCCGTGGCCACACGCGTACTCAGCCCACTCCAGCGGGCCTCCGCGATGCTCGGCACCCCCGTCACCGCCTGACCGGTGGGCCCGGCGCGCCACCACCCGCACAGCGAAGAGGGGCCCCCCCGGGCCCCCCCGGGGGGCGCCCCTCGCCGAAACACCAGGGGGCGCCGGGCGGGGGGGCCCCGCCCCGCGGGGCCGGCGCCCCGCCC
>NZ_JBSGWY010000002.1:72536-73439 GCF_053609145.1 Streptomyces sp. NPDC054961
GGCGAGGGGCCGCGGGGGGGGTGGGCTCTGGACGCCCTACAACACCATCGGGGGGGGGGCCCCCGCCCCCCCCCCCCCCCCCCGGGGGGGGGCCCCCCCGGCCCGGGGGGGGGGCCCCCCTCTTCGCATACCCACAGGGAAGCGCGTTCGGGTGGACCGCACTCCGGGCGGCCTGGCGCGCCTCGGCGACGGCGGACAGAGAAGCAAGGGCTGTGCACTCGGCGCTCATCGTGGTCATCGCGCGCTCTGGGTCTGTGGTCGCTGTCCGGCCTTGCTCGCCCAGTCGCTGTTCCCTGGCCCACGACTGTTCAACCTGACGGGACCCGATTACCTCAGCGGCGCGCACTCAAAAATCTATCTCGGCTGGAGTAGACATTGGGCGGTGGCGTGGTTATGGTTTCTCTCGTAGCCCAGAGAGACAGCAGGGCCTGGCAGAGACGAACTGCCGGCAGTAGTGCACGCAGGACCCGCAGTTGCAGTACGCAGGACGGTGCGGTGGTGGAGTTCCGAAGCCAGAGCAGTTGAACGACGGCGACGGGACTGACGACCGGACCGGGTGGCCCGCAGTGATCAGGGGCCACCACGAGCAGTACCCAGCAGCGAAGTCAGTGAGCAGCACCTCGGTGAAGGCGTCGGCTGCGGGCGCGCGCACCGGGAAGTTCGGCAGTGGGGTTCCAAGCCAGAGCAGACGCAGGACGGGCGACGGGGCTGGCTGCCGGAGCGTGGCGCTAGGTCAGGTCACGAGGAGTAAAGCGGTTCGCAGTGCAGCAGCAAGTATCACCACCCGTAGTGCCCGTAGTTGCAGTGCGCAGGACGGTGCGGTGGTGGAGTTCCGAAGCCAGAGCAGTTGAACGACGGCGACGGGACTGACGACCGGACCGGGTGGCCCGCAGTGATCAGGGG
>NZ_JBSGWY010000002.1:73537-84570 GCF_053609145.1 Streptomyces sp. NPDC054961
GGCCACCACGAGCAGTTGACGCAGTGGCAGTACCTGCAAGTGCAGTTCTCGTAGGTGCAGTACCCAGCAGTGAAGTCAGTGAGCAGCACCTTGGTGAAAGCGTCGAGTGCAGGCGCGGCCACCAGGAAGTTCGGCAGTGGGGTTCCAAGCCAGAGCAGACGCAGGACGGGCGACGGGGCTGGCTGCCGAAGCGGCGCTGGGTCAGGCCGCGAGCAGTACGAGCGGTTCGCAGTACGCATCACCAGCAGTACGCATCACCAGCAGTACGCAGTCCCCCGCTTGGTAAGTAGTTGATCACCGAGGGAAGAACGGAGGAGCTTGGCGCCATCAGGATCGCCCGGGCCGGCAGGTTGAAGCTCGGGTACCGCAGGACATCGTCAGTGAGGTGGTCTCCGGTCAAGCAACCGCGATCCCCGCACCCCGACCACGCATGAGTCGGGTCCGCGGAAACAGAAGGCCGGCGCAGTCTCAAGGCCGGCAGATGGTGTAGCAGTTCCTTCGGGGCCCTGGTGCCATAGGCGCCAGGGCCCCTCCACGCGTTCCGAAAAGAGGTTCAATGACAGCAGACGACTCGTTCGGCCGGCTCGACGACGACGACTACCCCGCCTACACCATGGGCCGGGCCGCCGCGATGCTCGGAACCACCCAAGGTTTCCTCCGCGCCCTGGGCGAGGCCCGCCTCATCACCCCGCTCCGCTCGGACGGCGGACACCGCCGCTACTCCCGCTACCAGCTGCGCATCGCCGCCCGCGCCCGCGAACTCGTCGACCACGGAACCCCGATCGACTCCGCCTGCCGGATCATCATCCTGGAAGACCAGCTCGAAGAAGCCCAGCGCATCAACGCCGAGTACCGCCGAGCCGGCGAATCTTCGGCTCCATCGATCTCGGCCTGAGGTGCTCGTGCCCGTCGGCATCGGCGGGCTCCCGATCTCGTCGACGGATTCCCGAGGTGACGCGGGTGCGTAGGCGCGGGGCCTCTTCGGCCACCCCCGCCCCTTTGCCGCCGCCCTCCGGCACCGCAAGCCGGACACGAATGCCTCGCTGCGCCCGCCGTACGGGCCCAGGGACCGACGTTCACACCACCGCGGCCTCGTCGTCCTGCTCGCCGCAGCGTGGACGGGCAGTCACTGGTGGGATTCACCGTGGAAGCTCCTGACGGTGTCATCGGACACGTCGACCGACAGCAGGACCAGCCGGGCATGCAGGACCTGGTCGTTGACACCGGCGTATGGGTGTTCGGCAGGTGCGTCCTGATCCCGGCCGGCGCGCCATCACCCACATCGATACGGCAGCGCAGGCGGTGAGTTCTCGGCCACGCAGGAAGACATCAAAGCCGCGCCCCGGTTCACCACCGACAGCGACACCGCCGACCACCCCTGCCTGTCCGCCGTCGGCGACCACTACGTCCCCCTCCGCCGCCCGCCCGCACCCTGACCCGAAGCCGGTCGACAGCCCACCAGCCCCCACACAACTGAGCCGGCAAGCATCGACACGTCGTCGCGCTCAGTAGGCAGCGCGGAAGACGGCGATGTAGTGCGTGGTGAAGGCTGCCACGGTCAGGGCGTGGAACACCTCGTGGTAGCCGAACCAGCGGGGTGAGGGGTCGGGGCGCCGAAGGGCGTACACGACGGCGCCCGCGCTGTAGAGCAGCCCGCCCGTCACGATCAGGGTGAGTACGGCCGCCCCGCCGCTGTGCAGGAAATCGGGAAGGCAGCGCACCGGTGCTCAGCCCAGGGCCAGGTAGCAGGGCGTGTACAGCCAGCGGGGCGCCCCGATCCACAGGACGCGGAAGGCAATGCCGGCCAGAGCGCCCGTCCACACGATCCACAGGAGTGCGGACCGCTGGTCAGGGGCGAGAAGGAGCACGGCCAGCGGGGTGCAGGTGCCGGCGGTGATCAGGAAGATCTTGGCGTGGTCGAGGCGGCGCAGGACGGCCTCGCCGAGCGGTCCCCAAGTGTGATGCCGAGGGAGGGGCGGCCGGGTCAGCCGGCGAGGAATGCCTCCGTCGTGGCCACGAAGCGGATGGCGTCGTCGAGCCACGGGTAGTGGCCCGCCCCCGGCTGGACCGCGAGCGTGGCGTTCGGGAAGGCCTTCGCGAACTCGGCCACCGCGACGGGCGGGCTGTTCAGGTCGAACTCTCCCGTGAGCAGCAGGACCGGAGCACCGTAGGCGGCGAGCGCCGCGCGCGTGGACTCCGGGGTGAAGGCCCCCTCGGCCCCGAAGAGGGCGACGGCCTCCTGGTTGCCCGGCCGGGCAGCCGCCTGGTGCGCGCGTGCCGCGGCGTCCCACCGGCCGGAGAAGAAGGGGGCGACGGCTTCCCAATCGCTGCCCGTGCCCTCGGTGATCGCCTCCAGGGCGGCGAACGCGGCCGGGAACCACGGCTCGTCCTCGCGGAGCCGCGCGAGCCCGCGTCGCGTCGCCCCGGCGATCGGGATGCCGACGGCTCGGACACCGGGGCCGATGAGCGCCAGCTTCCCGACGCGCTCCGGGTACCGGGCCGCGTACTGCGTCGCGATGTTCGCACCGGCGGAATGGGCGAGCAGGTCCACCCGGGGAAGTCCGAGGTGCTCGCGCAGCGCCTCGATGTCCTCGACGAGGCGGTCGCAGCGGTAGGAGGAGGCGTCCTCGGGGACCGCAGACCGGCCGGTGCCCCGCAGGTCCGGAGTGATCAGCCGGCGGTGCGCGGACAGGCCGCCGAGATCGCCCAGGTAGGCGGAGTCGGCAGGGCCTCCCGGGACGCAGACGACGGGGTCGCCGTCACCGGTCACGCGGTACGCGAGCAGGGTTCCGTCGGGCGCGGAGAAGTTTGGCATGCCGGGGATCCTCGCATCCATAACCAGGTTGTACAACCTGGTTATGGAGGGAGGTCCGCTGATGTATAACAGGAGGGTGGCAGGCGAAGAGAGCACGCACCGGATCCCCGAGACGCTGACCGAGGCCCAAGCCGAGCGGATACTCGCCGAGATGAACGAGGTCATCCGCGCGGGCGAGGAGATGCGCAAGCTGCGCACCGAGATGATCAAGGTGTTCGTGGGCTTCGGCTGGACGCAGGACCGCATCGCGCGGCTCACCGACATGAGCCAGCCCGCCGTGTCCAAGCAGGTGGTGAAGTGCAGGGCCGACGGCCCGCCGCCGCCCATGGGGCTCGCCCTCGACCAGTACGACGCCCCGTGGCTCGAAGGGCGCCTGTGGGGCCTCGCCGAGGAGATCGCCGAGACCTTCCGCGCGTCCGCCCGCTGCGCCCGCTACGTCGACGCCCTCGGCAGGGGGAAGAAGCGCTTCACTCCCCAGAACGTCGATGAGCTCCGGCGTCTCGTCGAGGAGGACCTGCGGGTGCACCGGGCCGAGTTGCCCGGCGGCTACCGGGCCGCGTACGACGAGATCAGCCGCGGCCTCGACGTTCCCGTTCCTGTTCCCGCTCCCGTTCCCGCGCAGGCCGCCATGACCACCGGCATCGACACCGCATCCGCACCCGCACCCGCCACCGCATCCGTGCGCCGCGCCCTCGCGCGCCGGATCCAGCTCGACCGGCTCCGGCACCACCCCTGATCCGATGCGCGCCTCCGGGGCAGCGCGGGCCCGATGTACGCGGACCGCGCCCCCGCGCCCGCACCCTCCCCACTCCCCCGCCGCCCCTGAGCGACCTCCGACCGCACCGGAGCCGCGTTCACACGTCGCGTCGCCGTACGAAGAACAGCGCGACCGCGATGACGGCCAGCGGCCAGAGCCCGTACACGGCCCAGGAGCCCGAGACCGTGGCATCGCGGATGGGGTTGCCGGGGAGGTCCCCCCAGGACTGGACCAGTCGCTTCCAGGCGCCGGCCACCATCATGTGGTTGACGTCGGCGGACCACTGCCGGGACTGCGAGAAGAGCGTCGGCAGCATCACCAGGGTGAAGAGGGTGGCGACCAGGGCGGCCGCGGTGTGCCGGATCAGCACGCCGAGCCCCAGCCCGACCAGTGCGCAGACCGGGGCCAGCAGCGCGGACGCCGCCACGGCCCGGGCCACACCGGGGTGGGTGATGGGGACCCCCGCGTGCACCCCGTTCAGGACGGCCTGGGAAACCAGGAAGGAACCGGTGGAGACGACCGCGCCGACGACCGTCCAGAGCGCCGCGACGACGACGGCCTTGGCCAGTACCACCGAGTGGCGGGCGGGTACGGCCACGGTGGTGGTGCGGATCATGCCGCTGCTGTACTCGCTGACGATCGAGACCACACCGATGCTGCCGGCGACGATCATCAGGACCATGTGACCGGCCACCGGATAGGCGTCGAAGCACAGGAACTCGGGGGCCAGCGCCGTGGCCGGGGCCTTGGCCCGCAGGTTGTTGCGAGCCGCCAGCGCGGCCGCGGCCGAGCATCCGACGACGAACAGTGCGGCGAGGGCGAGCGTCCACGGGGTGGAGCGCAGGGACCGCATCTTGATCCACTCGGAGACGAGCAGGTTGCGGAACCGGGCGGGCGGCGGCCCGGCGGCCGATGCCGCGGCCGCGCCCCAAGAGGAAGCCGGGGCCGAACTGGCCGGACCGGTCGGACTGGTCGGACTGGTCGGAGCGGTCGGAGCCGTCGGAACGGTCGGGGTCGTCGGAACGGCTGAGGCGCGTGTGGTCATCGGGGTTGTCCTGCCAGGTATTCGACGCTGTCGGCGGTGAGTTCCATGAAGGCCGCCTCCAGTGAGGCGGTCCGGGCGGTCAGTTCGTTCAGCCGGATCCGGTGCTCGAAGGCGAGCGCTCCGATCCGGTCCGCCGGCAAGCCGGTCACGACGAGCTTCTCCGCCCCCGGCGAGCCCTCCGGCTCGACCACCGCGCCCGCGGCGGCCAGGACGACGGCCAGCTCGGCGGCCTGCGGTGTGCTCACCACGATGCCGGCGCGAGTGCCGCGAGCAGCGAAGTCCCCTGCCGACTCGGCGGCGATGAGCCGGCCCCGGCCGATGACGACGAGCTGGTCGGCGGTGTTCTCCATCTCGGACATCAGGTGGCTGGAGAGGAAGACCGTGCGGCCCTCGGCCGCGAGGCGCCGGAAGAGGCGGCGCATCCAGAGCACGCCTTCCGGGTCCATGCCGTTGACGGGCTCGTCGAACATCAGCACCGGCGGGTCGCCGAGCAGCGCGGTGGCGATCCCGAGGCGCTGCTTCATGCCGAGCGAGAACCCGCCGATGCGGCGGTTCGCGGCATCGGCCAGTCCCACCTCGCCCAGCACCTCCTCCACCCGGCGCGGGGAGATGCCGTTGCTGTGGGCCAGGGCGGACAGGTGGGCCGTGGCGGTGCGTCCGCCGTGGACCTGGTGGGCATCGAGGAGGGCGCCGACGTGCCGCAGTCCACGGGCGTGGCTGCGGAAGGGGACGCCGCTGACGGTGGCGGTGCCGGCGGTGGGCGCGTCCAGGCCGAGGATCATCCGCAGGGTGGTGGTCTTGCCGGCTCCGTTGGGGCCGAGGAATCCGGTGACCCGGCCCGGCCGCACGGTGAAGGACAGGTGGTCGACGGCGGTCTTGGCGCCGTAGCGCTTGGTGAGTTCGTTGACTTCGATCACGGGAACAACCCTGCCGGGAGGGGCCCGTCCGGTCATGGGGCCGTGGGCGGCAAACACCCGGCGGCCTTCGCCCTCGGGCGTACGTCCCCGGGCGGATGCTCCGGGGGCGGCGGCTGGCTAACCTCGCGGAATGGACGCCCCACCGACTGCCCTGCCAGCTGCCCTCCCAGCTGCCCTCCCGACTGCCGTGCCGACTGCCCCACCGGCTGCCGTCCCGACTGCCCTCCCTCCCCCGCGCGTTGTGCGGTGCGGCACGCCGCCCGAGCGGGCGCACCGCCGATGACGCGGTCGAAGGCCATGGCCTGGGCGGGCGGCGCTCTCTACCTCCTCGCGGCGGGTCTGCTCGTAGGAGGTGCACCGCGGGCATCGGGCACGGTCCACGGTGTCGGGGCGCTCCTGGCCGCGAGCCTGCTCGTGGGCGTGGTGCGCCGGAGCCCGCTCCTGGCCCTGGCCCTGGCGCTGTTCGGGTCCACGGCCGTGGTGGTGGGGATGCCGGGTTCCGCCTACACCGGCCTGGCGGTCGCGTACCAGGGCCAGTTCCTGTCGTACGGGGCCGCGGACCTCGTCCTCGGCTTCGTCGTCGCCACCCGTGCGCGGCGGACCTCGGTCGTCGCCGCGTCCGCGTCCCTGCTCGTCCAGCTCCTGGTCGTCAGCGGATTCGCCCACGGGGACAACCTGACCGTCCATCTCGTGATCACCGTCCTGGCGATGGCCGCGGCCTGCACGGTCGGGCTGCTGGCCCGCGAGCGCCGCGAGCACGCGGTGGCGCTGCGCTCGCACGAGGTGGCCGAGGCCGTGGTCGCCGAACGGCTGCGGATCGCACGGGAGTTGCACGACATGGTCGCGCACAGCATCGGCATCATCGCCATCCAGGCCGGGGCGGCGAGCCAGGTCATCGCCACCCGGCCCGCGGAAGCCGGTGAGGCGCTGCGGGCGATCGAGGCCACCAGCCGGGAGACCCTGTCGGGCCTCCGGCGCACGCTGGTGGCGCTCCGTCAGGCCGACCCCGCCGCGGCGGATCCGGGGCGGGCGGCGCTCGCGCCCTCGCCGGGTCTGGAGGACATCGACCGGCTGGCGGCGGCCACGGGCGACGCCGGGGTGCGCGTGGACGTGCGGCGCAGCGGGCAGGAGCGGGCCCTGCCGGCCGAGATCGGCCTGTCCGCCTTCCGTATCGTTCAGGAGGCGCTGACCAACGTGGTCCGCCACGCGGGCACCGGACGTTGTCGCGTGCTCATCGACTACGGGGACGAGGAGCTGTCGGTGGAGATCGTCGACGACGGACGGGGCAGTGCCGGGAGCGGCCCGGCCCACGGCTTCGGCCTCGTGGGCATGCGGGAGCGGGTCGCCCTGCTGTCCGGCGACCTCAGCGCCGGGCCGCGCCCCGAGGGCGGCTTCCGGGTGGCGGCCCGGCTGCCGCTTCCCGCGCCGGCCGCGGTCGCGGCGGCGGCCGCGCGATGACCGACGGCCCCCTCGCGCCCACTGCGCCCACCGCACCCGCCACGCCCCTCGCGCCCGCCGCGCCCCTCGCGCCCGCCGTACCTGCCGTACCCGCCACACCCGCCGTACCTGCCGTACCCGCCACACCCGCCGTACGGGTCCTCCTCGTCGACGATCAGCCGCTGGTGCGCTCCGGCCTGCGCATGATCATGGCCGATCACCCCGACCTGGAGGTCGTCGGCGAGGCCGCCGACGGCGCCGAAGCGGTCCGGCTGGTCGGGGAAACGAGCCCCGACGTCGTGGTGATGGACATCAGGATGCCCGGCATGGACGGGATCGAGGCCACCCGCCTGATCACCGCCGGCCCGACGGCGGCCCGCGTCCTCATGCTGACCACCTTCGACGAGGACGACCACGTCTACGGTGCGCTGCGAGCCGGAGCGAGCGGCTTCGTGGTCAAGGACATGGCGCTGAACGACATCCTCGCGGCGATCCGCGTGGTCGCCTCCGGCGACGCGCTGATCGCGCCCGGGGTCACGCGCCGCCTCATCGCGGACTTCGTCGGGCGCCCCCCGGCGCCCTCCCCCGCGCATCCCCGCGCGCATTCCGAAGCCCTTCCCCGCACCGGCGCGCGGCGCTCGCCGCGGCCCGTCGACGGGATCACCGAGCGGGAGCGGGAAGTGCTGACCCTCATCGGGCGCGGCCTGTCGAACACCGAGATCGCCGAGGACCTGTTCATCACGGTGGCCACCGCCAAGTCGCACGTGTCGCGGCTGATCGCCAAACTGGGCGCCCGGGACCGGGTTCAGCTCGTGATCACCGCCTACGAGGCGGGGCTCGTCACGCTGTCCGGCTGATTCGGGGCAGGGGCCGAGCGGGTTTCGTACCGGGCGGGTACCGGGTGGCGCGCGGGACCAGTCCACCGGGTACCAGGTCGGCGGTGTCGCCTCCGTTCTGACCGGCGTCGACCCTATGGCCATCGGCCGCCTCCTGCGCCACGAGGTGGACGAGGGCTCCCTCGACGGCCTCGCCGACGGCAAGATCGCCGTGGCGGACTTCAAGGCCGCGGCGACCGGCTGAACGTGTTCCACGCCCTGCTCGGCCTGGCCCTGGTGATCGCCGCGCTGGGCATCGCGCACACCCTCGCGATGTCCGTGCTCGAACGCCGCAAGGAGATCGGCACGCTCCGCGCCCTCGGCCTGGACCGCGCCGGAGTGACCCGGATGATCCACGGGGAAGCCCTGCTCGTCGGCGCTCTCGGCGCGGTCGTGGGCACGGCCATGGGCGTCTTCACGGGCTGGGCCCTCGGCCGCACCCTCCAGGGGAACGTCGCCGGGTACGGCCTGGTCATCCCCTGGGGACGGCTGGCCCTCGGGGTGCTGCTCGCCTCCCTCTGGCCGGCCCGCAGGGCCGCCCGCGTCGACATCCCCGCGGCGACGGCCGCGCAGTAGCCGCCCGCCCCGGGCGCGGGCACGCGAAAGCCCTCCCGGCCGGCGCCGGGAGGGCTGCTTCACGTACGGGGGAACGGCCGGGTGCGGGCCGCGGGCCTCAGCTCAGGCCCCGGCTGCGCTCGCCGATGCGGTCACCCTGCGGGGTCCCGGCCCGCTTGAGCTCCGCCTTCGTGTGCGCTCCGCCCTTGACCTTGGTCCGGAGCGGACCGTCGAAGCCGTGCGACTGGGCCGTACGTGGCATGTGGGTCGCTTCCACGGCCTTCGCCACAGCCGCCTGGAAGTCCTGCTTCTGCTCTTTGCTCATCCCGCCGTCAACTCCCTCAAGACTCGGGACACCCGATCGGACTACTGGGATCGTATGCAGATATGCGGACTAACGCACCCGGACCGGACGTAAAGAATTTATGGGCGGCGTGTGCTCACGGGCGCGACGGAGCCGGCCGCTCCGCCGCGCCCAGCACCCCGTAGATCAACTCTTCCGGGCACGGCGTCCCCCGGGGCAGCTGGTACTTCGCCGCCACCCGGTACTCGCCCGGGGCCGGTGCCAGCAGCTCCGTCCAGACGTCCCCCGTGGTGTCCGGGGCCGCCTTGAACAGGCACCCGGCCGTGTTCGCGTACTGCCTCGGCTTCGGTACGGCGCTCTCGCCCGGCCTCGGCGTCTGCTTCGCCGCCTCCTTGGACGCCGCCGTCTCCTGCGGCGGCTCCACGGGCTTGCCCGCGGCGTCCACGAGGCCCAGCCACGGCGAGTGCGGAATGCGCACCAGCACCCGCCCGGCGTGCTTCACGTCGATGACCAGCTGGTCCGCGCTCGCCCGCACCACCGTCGCCGGCCCGGCGACCAGGTCCGAGGGGTCCACGACCTTGAAGAGCTGCCAGTTCGCGTCGCCCCACACCTGCTGGAGGTACGGGAGCCCCTCCCGCACCAGCTTCGCCTCGTCGCGCCCGCCCTCGTCGGGTTTGTCGGCGGGCAGGACGACGTAGTGCACGGCCCAGCGCTCCAGCCAGTCGCGGTAGGTGCCGGCCGTCAGGGTGTCGTCGTAGAAGAGCGGATTGCGCTCCAGGTCGGCCTGGCGGTTCCAGCCGCGCGCGAGGTTCACGTACGCGGGGAAGGCCGAGGACTCGCGGTGGCTGCTGGCCGGGACCACCTCGACGCGTCCCCGGTCGGCGCCCGCCTTCTGGAGCTGGTCCACCAGCGGGGCGAGCTCCCGGCTCCAGGAGGCCAGCGGGGTGGTGCGGACGATGTCGGTGACGCTGTTGGCGGTGATCCAGGCGGTCACCCCGGCCAGCGCGAGCACCAGCCCGTACCACCGGCGCGTGCGCCCCCGCAGCCCCCTGGGCGGAGTGCCGCTCCCGCCCGCCGGCGTACCGGGCAGGCCGGGGCCGGGGGACGCGTACGGGAGGGCCGCGAGCAGCGCCGCCCCGCCGAACAGCATCGCCAGCCTGGTCACGTTCGAGCCGACCTGCGAGTCGATCGCCCAGGTCAGCGCCACGCCGAGGGCATAGATCGCGGACGCGGTCCGGACCGTCTTCCAGCCCTTCGGCACCAGGAACAGCGCGGCCAGCGCGCACCCGAACGGCAGCGCCGCCGAGAGCAGCTTCATCGGCTGCGTCCCGGAGAACGGGAACAGCCACGACGACAGCCCGACCACCGCCGCCGGGGCCAGCCCCAGCGCGTACGCCCCCGGGCGGCGCCCGTTCAGGAACAGCGCGGCCGCGATCACCCCGAGGAACAGCCCGGCGACCGGGCTGGAGGCGGTGGCGATCCCCGCGAGCGGGGCGGCCACGGCGGCCTTCGCCCAGCGCCGCTCGGCCCATTTGCGGGGCCAGCAGAAGACGGCAGCGACGGCCCCGAGCGCGAACATCACGCCGAGCCCGAAGGTCACGCGGCCCGACAGCGCGTTGCAGAGCAGCCCGTACACCCCGGCCAGCGCGGGCCACAGCGGTTCGCGCACGGCCCCACGGCAGCGGGTCAGGATCATCGCCAGCAGCCCGGCCGAGACCGTCCCGGCGATCATCATCGTGGTGCGGACGCCGAGCACGTGCATCACGTACGGCGAGACGACGCTGTACGAGACCGGGTGCATGCCGCCGTACCAGGCGAGGTTGTACGCCGAGTCGGGATGGCGCCCCACGAACTCGGCCCAGGCGTCCTGCGCGGCCAGATCGCCGCCGCTGTTGGCGACGGCGAAGAACCAGACCACGTGCAGCAGCGCGGCCACCGCGGTGGCCACGGCGACGGGGTGCAGCCGCGCCCAGCCGAGGGCGCGCCGGACCGGACCTGCCGGCCCGGTCGGCTCCGTCAGCCCGGTCAGCTCCGTCAGCGGACTCGACTCCGACTCCGGCTCCGGCTTCTGCCCATGCCTGTGCTCCTGGCCCTGGGCCTTGCCGGGCCCCTGCCGCTCAGCAATGGTCACGCCGCCGCACTCCCCAGCACGATGAGTCTCCGGTCGTCCGTTCCTCGGCCCGCTCCTCGGTCCGCCGCGCGGCCCGCTGTTCGGTCAGCCCTTCAGTCCCCGTAGACGCGGTCCGGGGGGGGGGGGGCGGGGGGTGGCGGGGGGGGCGGCGCGAGCCGGCGCCCCCCCCCCCGCGACGGCGGGGGGCGTCTCGGGAC
>NZ_JBSGWY010000002.1:84580-110587 GCF_053609145.1 Streptomyces sp. NPDC054961
ATCCCGCGGGTGCGTCCTCCCCCCCCCCCGCTCGCCGCGCCGCGCGCCCCCCCGGGGGGGGCCCCCCACACCCCCCCCCCCCCCCCGCGGGGCGCCCCCGGGGGGTCGCGCGGGGCCCCCCGGACCGTCCGTCCGCGCTCACACCCGACGGTGGAGCGGTCAGCCGATGCGCGTCAGCTTCTCGGCGATGCCGGGGGCCGCCAGGTCGCGCTGCAGCGCCACCGGCACCTTCACCTGGCTGGCGCCCTCGCCGACCGTCAGCATGCCGATCTCCGAGCCCGCCTTCGCGGTCTGCGGCATCTTCGCCGCACCGTCACCCAGCTTGACGGCGACGGTCAGCGTCGGCCAGCCGACCGCTTCCACGTCGGCCGTGGCCACCACCGGGACGCGGCCGCCGAGTCCGTCGTCCACGTAGCCGACGACTTCACCCTTCTTGACCACCGTCGCGGCCGTCAGCATCTTCTGCGTGGCGAGCATGACGTCCTTGCTCGCCGAGATGGCCGTGTCGAGGATGGGCACGCCGTGCTGGCCGAGCACCGCGCCGACGATCAGCTGGTTGGTCTGGCCGACCTTCTTCTCGGCGGCGAAGAGCAGGTTGCCGCCGGCCTTGGTGGTGGAGCCGGTCTTGATGCCGACCGAGCCGTTGAACGGGATGAGGGTGTTGTAGTTCCGCCACTGCTTGCCGTAGGGGTCGGTCCAGCTCGGCAGCTTGGTGATGGCGATCAGCTCGGGCATCTCGACGATCTTGAGGCCGAGCTTGACCTGGTCCTCGGCGGTGCTGACCGTCGTCGCGTCCAGACCCGAGGGGTCCGTGTACGTCGTGTTGGTCATGCCGAGGTCCTTGGCGGCGTCGTTCATCTTCTTGACGAACGCCTCCTGGCCGGCGCCGGCGGCGTCCCAGCGCGCGAGCAGCCGCGCCACGTTGTTGGCGGACGGGATCATGATCGCGGCGAGGGCGTCGTACTCGGAGATCTTGTCGCCCTCCTTCAGCGTGCTGACCGTGGACTCGCCCTCGGTCTCCTTCTTGCCGTCCTCGACCGCGGTCTTGTCGATCGGGATCATCGGGCCCTTTTCCCCCTTCTTGAGGGGGAAGTCCTTGAGGATGACGTACGCCGTCATCGCCTTCGCGACACTGCCGATCGCCACGGGCTTCTGCTCCCCGAAGGTCCCGACGGGGCCGAGGCCGGCCGCGGCCATGAAGGCCTGGCCCTCCTTCGGCCACGGCAGGGACGGGGCCGCTCCGTCGAAGGAGTACGAGCCCTTCGCGGTCATCTTCAGCACCGGCTCGGGCAGCGGTCGCACCAGCTGCACGACGGCGAGGACGACGGCCAGGAGCGCGACGACCGGCGCGTAGATCTTGAACCGGCGCACCGCGGTGCGCATCGGGCTCGGCGGCGGGGGCGGGTTGTTGGTGAGGTCCGCGAGCATGTCGAGCGGCGGCTTGGGCGGCAGCGGCTGCTGCGTGGTCCGCTCGGGCGACTGCAGGGAGGCCGGGGTGGGCCTCGGGGGCTTCGACGCGGGGGTGGACGCCGGGGCCGGGGTGGCCTTCGGAGCCGGAGCCGGAGCCGGCACGGCGGCCGGGGTGGACTTCGGGGCACCGGCCCCGGTCCCGGTCCCGGGCGCGGCCTCCGTCCCGGGCAGCCGGCTGGCGACGGGGCGGGCGGACGCGTCATCGGTCCGCAGCGGTACGAAGGTGCTCGCGCGCTCACCGCCGGCGGCGCCGGGCGGCACCTCCTCGGAGGTCCCGGGCCGGGGCGATCCGGGCTTGAGGGCCCGGAACACGGCGGTGCGCTCGCTGTCGACGGGCTCGGCGGGCGCGGACGACCCGGCGGGCTCGGCGGACTTGGCAGGCTTGACCGGCTCGACCGGAACGGGCGGCTTCACCGCACGGAACACGGCGGTGCGCTCGCTGTCCACGGGCTCGGCGGGCACGGCCGGCTCGGCGGGCTTGACCGGCTCGACCGGAACGGGCGGCTTCACCGCACGGAACACGGCGGTGCGCTCGCTGTCCACGGGCGCGCCAGCCGAAGCGGAATCCCCGGTGGAGCCGGGCTTCACCGCACGGAACACGGCCGTGCGCTCGCTGTCGGCGGGCGCGGACGGCTCGGCGGGGGCTGCGGGGGCGGCCGGAGTCGAGGGCTTCACGGCCCGGAACGCGGTCGTGCGCTCGCTCACGGCCGAGGCGGACGCGGATCCCGCGGCGGGCGCGTCCGAGGTGCCGGCGGCGTCCGCCCGCGCAGAAACGGAATCTTTTTCCGGGCCGCCCGACCCGGCGGCGGAGGCAGCCCCGGAAGCACGGCCGGAAGCCGAAGCGGAATCAGTGGCGGCAGGCTCGTCAGCGGCGTCGGCCGGAGGGGTCGACACCCGGAACACGGCCGTACGGTCGCTGTCGGCGGACTCTGCGGACTTAACGGACTTGGCGGACTCGGCGGACTCGGCGGTGCGCTCGGCAGCCGGCCGCGAGGTCGGCTCGGCGGCCGGACCGGCCGAAGGCTCGACGGAGGCGCCCGAACGGCCCTTCGAGCCACCGGTACCGGCTCCCGCGCCAGCTCCGGCCTCGGCTCCGGCCGTGGCTGCGGCCGTGGCTCCGGCCGTGGCCTCGGCCTCGCGCTCGGCCTCGCGCTCGGCCTCGCGCTCGGCAGCCGCGCTCCCGCCGCCCTCCCCGTCAGGCCTCCGGGCGGCAGCCGGCGCGTCCTCGGGCAGGGCCTCGAAGATCTCGGTCTTCCCGCCCGGGGCGACCTCGCCCGGCGTGCTCGCGGAGGGCTCCGCGGAGGCGACCCAGGCCGCGACCGCCTCCCTCAGCGGATCGCGGTCGCGCACCGCGGAACCGGAGGACCCGCCGGACCCGTCTTCGGGATCGCGCGGCCGGAACACCGCCGCCCTCGGGTCGCGCCCCTCCGAGGACTCCGTCGCCCCCGACGTTCCTTCATCAACCGACTTGTCGGGGGACTCGCCCGCCACCAGTTCCTCCTCGATCGCCACCACGTCCGGCTGTCCGAATGTCTAACAGTGTCCCGTCTAGGGGGCATCGCCCCCGTGCTAGACGAGAACGACATAGCTGATGGTTCCCCCGCAAAGCGGTCAGGCGCTCTCGACAGATGAATGTGAGAGGCGTCACCCTGTCACTCATCCACGCGGGGAGGCATGGATGGGCAGGAGCCGCAGAACAATTCCGGAGGAGCTTCTGCTGCTCGCCTTGGACCCGACCACGGGCACCACGGCGCAGCCGCAGACGCTCGACCTCGGCCTGGCCGGGGCACAGCTAGTGGAGCTGGCTCTGGCAGGACGGATAGCCCCTGATGGGGATCGTATCGCCGTGGTGATGCCACGGCCGACAGGAGATCCGACTCTGGACTCCGCACTGGAGCTGCTGCGCAGGCGTGGCAGCCCGGTTCGGGCCGTCCACTGGATCGGCGGGCCCCGGCTGGGGCTCCGCCAGGTGTACCTCGCTCACTTGGAGCGCTGCGGCATGGTCAGTGCCGTCGCGGGCCAGATGTGCGGGGTGCTGCCGACGACTCGCTACCAAGCGACCGACACGGCGATCAGCCGGGAGATCCGTGCCCGGCTGGACAGTGCGATCCGCACCGGTGTACCGCCGGACCCGCGGACCGCGGCGCTTGCCGCACTGGCCCACGCGGTCGGACTCGGCAAGCACCTGTACCCCGGCAACGAGGGGCGGTCGTCACGATCCCGGCTGCGGGATCTGATCCGGCACGACCCGATGGGCGGTCTGGTGGCACACGCCGTCATGGACGTCCAGAACGGTGTGGCGGCACAGCCACGCCGCGACCGAGCACCGGCCCAGCCGGCCGCCCGGACCGCGACGGCAGCCGTTCCGCTGCAGCCGCGCCGGACGGGTGCGATGGCCCGCGCGGCCGCGCACTGATCCACCGGCGGGACACACAGCACCACAGCACGCAGCACGCAGCACGCGTAATGCCACCACCGTGACCGGCGTCCCCAGGGCCCGGTCCGGAAGCCGCCGACGCGCGGGGGGGGGGGGGGGGGGCGCGGCCCGCCCCCCCCCCCCCCCCGGGGGGGCGGGGCCCGCGCCCCCCCCCCCCCCGGGGGCGCGCGCGGGGGCGGGCGGCCCCGGGCGGCGCGGCCCCCCCGCCCCCCCCCCCCGCCCCCCCCCCGCCGCCCCGCGCGTTCGCGTGTGCGCCCCGGTCCGAGAACCCTCCGGGGCCCGTTCCGGACCGTTCCCCAGCGGGGCCGCATGCTTCGGTGGCAGTCTGCTCACCATCAGACACGCAGAGAGACAGCGACAGAAGAAGGCGGAGGTGCCGTTCACGTGGCGTCCAATGTCAATCCCACCGTCCGACGCCGCCGACTGGGCATGGAGTTGCGCAAGCTCCGCGAGGACAAGGGCATGACGGCCGAGCAGGTCGCCGAGCGCCTGCTCGTCTCCCAGTCGAAGATCAGCCGGCTGGAGAACGGCCGCCGTTCCATCAGCCAGCGCGACGTCCGCGACCTGTGCGACGTCTACGAGGTCGAGGACCGGCGGCTCGTCGACTCCCTCATGCAGATGGCCAAGGACTCCCGCCAGCAGGGCTGGTGGCACGCCTTCGGCGACATCCCGTACAGCGTCTACATCGGCCTGGAAACGGACGCGGCCAGCCTGCGCACCTACGAACCCCTGGTGATCCCGGGCCTGCTCCAGACCCCGGAGTACGCCCAGGCACTCGTCCGCGGCGCGTGGCCGGAGACCGCTCCGACCGACGTGGACAAGCGGGTCCAGGTCCGGATGCACCGCCAGAAGCGGCTCTCCGAGACCGACAACAACAACCCCGAGCTCGGGCCGCTGCGGTTGTGGGCGGTCATCGACCAGGCGGCCCTGCAGCGGCACGTGGGCGACGCCCAGCTGATGATCCGGCAGCTGGAGTACCTGATAGAGCAGTCGGAGAAGCCGCACGTGACGGTGCAGGTGATGCCGTTCTCCATGGGGGCGCACCCGGGCGTCAACGGCCAGTACGCCATCTTGGAGTTCCCGGACGCCTCCGACTCGACCGTCGTCTACATCGAGGGCGTGACGAGCGATCTGTACCTGGAAAAGGCCAATGACGTCCAGAAATACAGCGTGATGTACGAACACCTGCGGGCGCAGGCGCTCAATGTGGACCAGACCAGGCTGTTCATCTCGGAGATCATCGAGGAGTTCGCCGGCAAGGCAAAGTAGGCGGAAACGGACTCCGTTCCGCGGAAGGCCGGTACGGTACACCGTCACTCCCCGGCCACAGAAGGCCTGAATGGAATATGCCACTCGGTCGGGTGAACGCCGCCCTCGCTGTCGGAGCGCTGCGGGTAGCGTCGATCACGTCGGTCGGAGGGATGGCCGGCGAGACACCGGAACCACTCGCTGAACCGGAGAAACACATGGCTATTCGTCAGGGCGCAACGGACATCTGGACCAAGTCCTCGTACTCCGCCAACGGCGCTTGCGTCGAGGTCAGGTCCCCCCTCGTGGAGGCCGTCGCGGTCCGTGACTCGAAGGTGCAGGACGGTCCGTCCCTCACCTTCGCGCCCGGCTCCTGGACCTCGTTCGTCGCCGATGTGACCGAGGGCCGGCTGGGGCGCCTCGGCTGAACACCGAGGCGAACATCCCGGCCGGCCGACGCAGGAACAGCGCCACCAGCACCACCGCACCACCGTCTGGAGCCCTCTCGACCGGCCCGCCGTCCTGGCCGAGGGGGCTCGGCCATGTCCGTACGAGGCCCCGTACGAGGACCCGCACGAGGCCCCGTACGAGGCCCACGAAGCCCCGTACGCGCCTGCCGGGCTACCTCAGCTGATCGACGTACCGGTCGGTCCCCGGCACCGTCGGGATGAACGGAGCCACCAGCTCCACCCGCCCCAGCCCCGTCTCCGCGACCTCCGCGTCGAGCCCCTGGAACCGGTCCCAGCAGGCGCGCGGATCGGCTTCCAGGAACCACAGCAGGGTCAGCCGGGTATCGACCCCCTCCACCTGCTTCACGTACGTCATCCGGTCACCCGGCAGCGGCGTCGGCCGGAAGACCGTGACCATGGCGGCCGGGGATCCGGCCAGCCGCTCGGGCAGTGCCCTCGCCCGCAGCCACTCGAGCAGTTCGCCCCGCCGCCCGGGACCGTCGGCGTCGACGACCTGGAGCACCAGCCCGCCGTAGGGGTGGTCGAGGGCGTGGAAGTCGCGGGGGCCGGCGGCGCCGTCGCGGTAGACGGTGGCCTCGTGGTCCTGGAACGCCGTGAAGACGTGCGTGCGGTCCTGATAGACGCGGCCGTCCCGGTTGAGGCGCTTGTTGATGCCGACGGTCCACTTCATGTGCTCGTCGTAGCGGCCCTCGGTGACCCAGTACGTGGAGAGGTAGCACCCGGCCGTGACGGGCTGGGCGACGGCCGACTTCTCCGGATAGCGCAGCTCCTGGAGTTCGCGGGTGGCGACCCAGCGGCGGCCGGCGTACATCCACGGCATGGCCATGGCTCCGGCGTAGTAGTGGTCGTCCTCGTACCAGCGGTTGTACGCGAACTCGTGCCCCGGGTGCGGTTCGACCATGGTGATCAGCGCGTGGCCGGGGTGGACTCCGTAGGGGCCGACCGAGGCGAGCTCGGCGTAGTCGTCGACGCGGGTGGTGCGCTCGTCTGCTGTCATGGGGACCGGTCTAGCTGATAGCACGTCAGATGGGGAGCCTCCGTAAGGGAGTTCACGATCCGATACATAGATGGCGGGTACACATTCATGGCGGCTACGATGCGCGCACCCCACCCGCGCGCCCGACCCGCGCACCCCCGCGAAGGAGCTCCCGTGCCCGCCGCCCCGCCCTCCTCCACCCTCGCCGCGCCCGCCCTCGCACCCGCCCTCGCGGTCGCCCCGACGCCCGCCCTCGCGGACCGCGTCCGCACGACGAAGCCCTCCGCCATCCGCGAGATCCTCGCCGTCACCTCCCGGCCCGGCACGATCTCCTTCGCCGGCGGCCTGCCCGCGCCCGAGCTCTTCGACACCGAGGGGCTGCGCGCCGCGTACGACACCGCCTTCGCGCACTCCGCCGGGCGCGCGCTCCAGTACTCGACCACCGAGGGCGCCCCCGAGCTGCGCGCGGCGGTGGCGGCGCGGCTCGACGGGCGCGGGCTGCCCACCGGCGCGGACGACGTCCTCATCACCACCGGCTCCCAGCAGGGGCTCGCCCTGATCACGACCGCGCTGATCGAGCCGGGCGACGCGGTCCTGGTCGAGGACCCCACCTATCTGGCCGCGCTCCAGGGGTTCGCGCTGGCCGGCGCCCGGCTGATACCGGTGCCGTGCGACGACGAGGGCATCCTCCCGGACGCGCTGGAGGAGATCGTCGCGCGCGAACGCCCCAAGCTGCTCTACACCGTCCCCACCTTCCAGAACCCGACCGGCCGCACCCTGCCCGCCGCCCGCCGGGCGGCCGTCGCGGAGATCGCGGCCCGCCTCGGACTGTGGCTCCTGGAGGACGACCCGTACGGGGACCTGCGCTACGAGGGCCGCGCGCTCCCCTGGCTCGCCGCCCACCCGGGCGCTGAGGACCGTACGGCGCTGCTCGGCAGCTTCTCTAAGGTCATGGCCCCGGGGCTCCGCCTGGGCTGGCTGCGCGCGCCGGCGGCGCTGCTGCGCGCGGCGGTGCTCGCCAAGCAGGCGGCGGACCTGCACACCTCGACGGTGGACCAGCTGGCGACGGCGGAGTACCTGCGGACGGTGGACCTGGACGCCCACGTGGCCACGGTCCGCGACGCCTACCGGATCCGCCGGGACGCGCTCCTGGCGGGCCTCGGCGCGGCGCTCCCGGCGGGTTCCACGTGGAACCGTCCGGAGGGCGGCATGTTCGTCTGGGCCCGCCTCCCCGAGGGCCACGACGCGACCGCCCTGTTCCGCGAGGCGGCCGCCCGGGGCGTCGCCTTCGTGCCCGGAGCCCCCTTCTTCGCGGGCCCCCCGGACCCCCGCACGCTGCGCCTGTCGTTCACGACGCACACGGCGGAGGAGATCGAGGAGGGCCTGCGCCGCCTGGCGGGCGCGTAGCCCTGCCGGGCGGGGCGGCACGGGCAGGGCGGGGGCGCGGCAGAGGCGCCGGGAGAGCAGAGGCGCGGCACGGCAGAGGCGCCGGGAGAGCAGGGGCGCGGCACGGCAGGGGTGCGGCGCGGGTAGGGGCGAGGGACGCGGCACGGCGCCCCGGTCGCGCGAGCGCACCCCTTCCCTCCCCGCGCCCCGCGCCGTAGCCTGACGCCCCGTCAGATGCAGGCCCACGCCTCGTCACCCAGGAGCCCGCCCCATGCCGCTGCTGCAAGGGAAGACCGTCATCGTCTCCGGCGTAGGCGCCGGACTCGGCCACCAGGTCGCCGCCACCGTCGTCCGCGACGGCGGCAACGCCGTGCTCGGCGCGCGGACCGAGGCCAACCTCGCCAAGTCCGCCGCCGAGATCGACCCCGACGGCGCGCACACCGCGTACCGGCCGACCGACATCTCGGACGAGCGCCAGTGCGAGGCCCTCGCGGCCCTGGCCGTCGAACGCTTCGGCGGCGTCGACGCCGTCGTCCACGTCGCCGCCTGGGACTCCTACTTCGGCGGCCTCGAGGACGCCGACTTCGGCACCTGGCAGCAGATCCTCGACGTGAACCTGCTGGGCACGCTGCGGATGACCCGCGCCTGCCTGCCCGCGCTCAAGCGGACCGGTGGCTCCGTCGTCATCATCGGCACCCAGTCCGCCATCGCCTCCCCCAACGAGGTGCAGCAGGCCGCCTACGCCGCCTCCAAGGGCGCCCTGACCTCCGCCATGTACTCCATGGCCCGCGAGCTCGGCCCCCACCGCATCCGCGTGAACACCGTGCTCCCCGGCTGGATGTGGGGCCCCCCGGTCCAGGCGTTCGTCACCTTCACGGCGCACACCGAAGGCGTCCCCGAAGCCGAGGTCCACGCCCGGCTCACCGACCGCATGGCGCTGCCCGACCTGGCCACCGACGGGGACGTCGCCGACGCCGCCGCCTTCCTCGCCTCCGACCGGGCACGGGCGATAACCGGCCAGTCCCTGCTGGTCAACGCCGGTGAGCTGATGCGATGAGGCCGCCCGCCCCCGTCCGAGCGGATCGTATGCTCGGCGCATGACCACTCCGAGTGACGCTCCGACCGAGAACTCGATGCGCCGCGCGCTCCGCCGCGCCCGCGACGGCGTCGCGCTCGACGCGACCGAGGCGGCCGTACTCCTGCGAGCGCGCGGCGAGGCCCTGAGGGACCTCGCCGCCTCCGCCGCCCGCGTACGGGACTCCGGACTCGAAGCCGCCGGCCGGCCCGGCGTCATCACCTACTCGCGCAAGGTCTTCATCCCCCTCACCCGGCTGTGCCGCGACAAGTGCCACTACTGCACCTTCGTCACCGTCCCCGGCAAGCTCCGCCGGGCCGGTCACGGGATGTACCTGTCTCCCGACGAGGTCCTCGACATCGCCCGCCAGGGCGCGGCCCTCGGCTGCAAGGAAGCCCTGTTCACGCTCGGCGACCGGCCCGAGGACCGCTGGCCCGAGGCCCGCGAGTGGCTCGACGCGCACGGCTACGACGACACCCTCGCCTACGTCCGCGCCATGGCCATCCGCGTGCTGGAGGAGACCGGTCTCCTCCCCCACCTCAACCCCGGCGTCATGACCTGGTCCGAGCTCCAGCGCCTCAAGCCGGTCGCGCCGTCGATGGGCATGATGCTGGAGACCACGGCCACCCGCCTGTGGTCCGAGCCCGGCGGCCCCCACCACGGCTCCCCCGACAAGGACCCGGCCGTCCGGCTGCGCGCCCTCGAGGACGCGGGCCGCTCCAACGTCCCCTTCACCACCGGGGTGCTGATCGGCATCGGCGAGACCTTCGAGGAGCGCGCGGACGCCTTCTTCGAGCTCCGCCGGATCCAGCGCAGCTACCACGGCATCCAGGAGTTCATCGTCCAGAACTTCCGCGCCAAGCCGGACACGGCCATGCGCGGGATGCCCGACGCCGAGCTGGAGGAGCTGGCGGCGGCCATCGCGGTGGCCCGCCTCATCCTCGGCCCGTCCGCCCGCATCCAGGCCCCGCCGAACCTCGCCGACGCCGAGTACGCGCTGCTCATCGGCGCCGGCATCGACGACTGGGGCGGGGTCTCCCCGCTCACTCCCGACCACGTCAACCCCGAGCGTCCGTGGCCGCACATCGACGAGCTGGCCGAGCGCACCGCCGCCGCCGGCTTCGAGCTGCGCGAACGCCTCACCATCTACCCGGAGTTCCTTCAGCGCGGCGAGCCGTGGCTCGATCCCCGGCTGCTGCCGCACGTACGGGCGCTGGCCGACGCGGGGACGGGCCTCGCGGACGAGTCCGCGACCGTCGAGGGCCGGCCGTGGCAGGAACCGGACGAGGGCTTCACGGCGTCCGGCCGTACCGATCTGCACGCCACGATCGACACGCGGGGCCGTACCGGGGACCGCCGCGAGGACTTCGACCACGTCTACGGCGACTGGGAGGCCCTGCGCGAGGCGGCGGCCCCGGGGATGCTGCCCGAGCGCATCGACACGGACGTACGGGCGGCGCTCGCGCAGGCCGCGGACGACCCGACCCGGCTCACCGACGACCAGGCCCTCGCCCTGCTGCACGCGGACGGCCCGGCGCTGGACGCGCTCTGCCGGATCGCGGACGACCTGCGCAAGTCGGTGGTGGGCGACGAGGTCACGTACATCGTGACCCGCAACATCAACTTCACCAACGTCTGTTACACCGGCTGCCGCTTCTGCGCCTTCGCGCAGCGCCGCACGGACGCCGACGCGTACACGCTCTCCCTCGACCAGGTCGCCGACCGGGCCGCCCAGGCCTGGGACGTGGGCGCGGTCGAGGTGTGCATGCAGGGCGGGATCCACCCGGACCTGCCCGGGACGGCCTACTTCGACATCGCGCGGGCGGTGAAGGCCCGGGTGCCCGGGATGCACGTGCACGCCTTCTCCCCCATGGAGGTGGTCAACGGCGCGACGCGCACCGGCATGTCGGTGCGCGACTGGCTGACGGCGGCCAAGGAGGCCGGCCTGGACTCCATCCCGGGCACGGCGGCGGAGATCCTGGACGACGAGGTCCGCTGGGTCCTCACCAAGGGGAAGCTGCCCACGGCGGACTGGATCGACGTGGTGTCCACCGCCCACGAGCTCGGCATCCGCTCCTCCTCCACGATGATGTACGGGCACGTCGACCAGCCCCGGCACTGGCTCGGCCACTTCCGCACGCTGGCCCGCATGCAGGAGTCCGCGCGGGCCAAGGGGGTCCTGGGCTTCACGGAGTTCGTGACGCTGCCCTTCATCCACACCAACGCCCCCGTGTACCTGGCGGGCATCGCCCGTCCGGGCCCGACGGTGCGCGACAACCGTGCGGTGACGGCGATGGCGCGGATCCTGCTCCACCCGCACATCACCAACATCCAGACCAGCTGGGTGAAGCTGGGCTCGGAGGGCGCCGCCGAGATGCTCCGCTCGGGGGCGAACGACCTGGGCGGCACCCTCATGGAGGAGACCATCTCGCGGATGGCGGGTTCGAGTTACGGCTCGTACAAGTCCGTCCAGGACCTGATCGCGGTCGCGGAGGCGGCGGGCCGCCCGGCGAAGGCCCGTACGACCCTCTACGGCGAGGTCCCCGAGGAACGCCAGGCCGCGGCCCGCGCCTCGGACGGCCACCTGCCGGAGCTCCTCCCGGTCCTGGACTGACGGGTACGGGCCCCGCCACTGGTACGGGTCCGGGTCCGGGTACGCGAGGGGGCCCGGGCGGGGATCACACCCGCCCGGGCCCTTCGTCCGAACCGCGCTCCGGTCAGCCGACGAGGAGGTCGTCCTTCAGCTCGCGCAGCTCGCGGGCGTCGATGCCGAGGCCGTTCTTCAGGTAGCGGTCGAAGGTGCCGTACGTGGCCTTGACCTCGTCGTAGCCGGCGTTGAGGTACTCCGGGCGGACGTCGAGCATCGGCTTGTAGACGGCGGCCTGGGCGGCGGGGAGGTGCGAGAGGATCGCGTCGTTGGCGGCCTTGCGGTAGTCGTTGCTGGCCAGGTAGTCGGCCATCACGGTCTCGTCCGGCACGCCGAGGGCCGTCAGCAGCGAGGCGTTCGCCCAGCCCGTGCGGTCCTTGCCCGCGGTGCAGTGGAAGAGGACGGCGCGGTCACGGTCGCGCTCGACGCCCTCGAAGACCCGGGTGTAGGCCTTCTTGCCGCCGTCCCCGCTGACCATGGACTTCTCGGCGTCGACCATGGCCTTGACGGCGGCCTCGGGTGAGGTCGGCATGGCCTGGAAGGAGGGCGAGCCCGCGAAGACGTCCGCGACGACGTACGTGGCGCCCGCCGGAACCTTGTCGGCGTCCTTGGTCCGCTCGCTCTCCATCCGGAGGTCGAAGACCGTCTTGACGCGCAGGCGCTGGAGCTTGGCGAGGTCGTTGCCGGTCAGCTTGTCGAGGGCGTCGGAGCGGTAGATCTCGCCCATCTTGACCCACTGGCCGGTGGTGGTGCGGTAGCCGCCCGCGTCACGGAAGTTGGCGGTGCCCTCCAGCTTGACCAGCCGGTCGGCCAGGCGCAGGCCCTCGCCGCGCTCGGGCTCGAAGTCGAACCACTGCCGGTCGGCGGCGGGCAGCCCCTTGACGACGGCCTGGCCCCGCGCACCGCCCTTGGCGACGACCTTGCCGTTCGCCTTGATCGCGACGCGCGCGGTCCCCTTGGCGCTCCACTTCAGCGTGAACGCACCGTCGGCGCCGGCGGTGACGGTGGCCTCGGTGAACGGGATGGAGGACCGGTGGCCGTGGCGGCCGCCCCAGTGGAGGTCCCAGCCGGAGTCGGCGGAAGCCGACTCCGCGGAGGCGGCGGGGGCCACGACGACGGCGAGGGTGAGCGTGGTGGCGACGACGGTCGCGGCGAGCAGTGCCTTGTTCATGCCCCCGAGGCTGTTGGCCCCCGAACAACGCAAGGTGAACACGGCATGGCCGAAACAGGCCACCGGCAAGGCGGATGGCAAAACGTGCCAGTCGCCTGTCCGGCGGGTCACGATTCCAGCCAGACCCCGCCCCCCCCGGGGCTCCACCCCGGACCCCGGCAGCGGCGCCTCGCCCGAACCGGGAGCGGGGAGCGGGTCCGGGCCGGCCCGGGGAACGGTGGAAGGGCGGGTCGGGGAGAGCACCGCGCAGCGACCCACACCCGCACCCCCACCCGGCCAGGGCCCCGCAGGGGACCGATCGAAACCAGCCGTTCCCGCCCCGGACACCCCCCGCATGACCGACTACTTCCGGACCCGACCGATCCTGTCCACTACAGTGCCCGCCAGAGCACGCAGGCGCACGCGAGCGCACGCGCGCGCAGCCCGGGGGGATCGACATGGACACGGCGACGGAAACGTCCGGGAAGCAGCAGAGCCCGGCCGGCACGGCCCATCCCCCCACCCCACACACCGGCCTCGGCCCCGCCACCGGCCCCACCGCCGGTGACACCCTCAGCGGCCGCACCGCCGTCACCACCGGCCTGTGGGGCCGCGCCGAGCAGCAGGACTTCCGCAGCCGCGTCCGAGGAGCGCTCCTCGGTTCCGCCATCGGCGACGCCCTCGGCGCCCCGGTGGGCGCCCTCACCCTCGACGCCATCCACGAGGCCCACGGCCCGGCCGGCCTGACGGAACCCGCCCCGACCCCGGCCCCGCAGCTGCCCCCCGGCCACGCCCCGGGCGGCGGCCGGGCCCGGACCCACGCGACCCCCGGCCAGGGGAAGGGTGCGATAACCGCCGCCACCCAGCTCACCCTCTTCACCGTCGACGGGCTCATCCGCGCCCACGTCCGCAGGGACACCGGCGCCTGGCACCCGCCGACCGACGTCCACCGCGCGTACCTCCGCTGGGCCGCCACCCAGTACGACTGGGGCCCCGACGAACGCCGCGAGGACAACGGCTGGCTCGCGCGGCAGGAGTGGCTCTACACCCGCCGCGACCCCGCCCGCGCCTGCCTGACCGGCTTCGCCGACGCCCTCCTCGGCACCCTGGACCAGCCGAAGAACCCCGCCGCCCGGGACGCGGCCGCCGCCGCCCGCTCCGCGCCCTTCGGCCTGCTGGTCGGCTGGGAGTCCGCGCTCGTCCTCCAGCTCTCCGTCGAGTGCGCCGCGCAGAGCCACGGGCACCCGACCGCGTACCTCGCGGCCGGCGCCTTCGCCGTCATCGTCCACGGCCTGACCCGCGGCGAGTCCCTCGACTCCGCCGTCCAGCGCGCGCTCGGCCTGCTCGGCGCCCGCCCCGGCCACCAGCCCGTCACCGACGCCCTGCAGCGCGCGCTCGCGGCCGTCACCCTCGGAGTCCCGTCCGCGCGGACGGTCGAGGAGCTGTCCCCCGGCCACGACCACGAGGGCCACGCAGGCCACACCGGTCACGCAGACCACACCGACCGCGCCGGTCACAGCGCCGAGGACGTCCTCGCCATCGCCGTGTACTGCGCCCTCGTCGCCGAGAACGTGGCCCACGGCCTGCGCCTCGCCGTGAACCACGGCGGAGACTCCACGGCCGCCGGCGCCCTGTGCGGGGCGCTGCTCGGCGCCCAGCACGGCGAGACCGCCCTCCCGGCGAGCTGGCTCGCGGAGCTCGAGGGCCGCGCCACGATCCTGGAACTCGCCGACGACTTCGCCCTGGAGATGACCCAGGGCCCCGCCCTCCACGGCCCGTCCCTGCCGTCCTCCGGCTGGCTGACCCGCTACCCGCGCGGCTGACCGGCACCGCCGCCCGTACGAACCCGGCCCCCGCACACGACACGGCCGCACGGCCGCACACCCACCCACCTGCCCGGCCACCCAACCGCCCAGCCGCGCAGCCGCCCCGGCCACCCCGGCGAGCGCCACGACATGGCCGACTCGCGCCCCTGCCCTCCTCGCACGCGAAGCCGTACCTTGGCCCTCCCACGTCACGGAGGTGCCAGCGCACATGCGGATCGCCACGACCGTCTTCCTCACCGACCGCACCATCTCTCCCGTACGCCTCGCCCGTGCCCTCGAGGAACGCGGGTTCTCCGGCCTCTACCTCCCGGAGCACACCCACATCCCGGCCGACCGCGTCACGCCCGCGCCCATGGGCGGCGAGCTCCCCGAGATGTACGGCCGCACCCTGGACCCCTTCGTGGCCCTCGGCCAGGCCTCCGCCGTCACCGAGACGCTCCGGCTCGGCACCGGCATCACCCTCGTGGCCCAGCACGACCCGATCGACCTCGCGAAGAAGATCGCCACGCTGGACCACCTGTCCGGCGGCCGTTTCACCCTCGGCATCGGCTACGGCTGGAACGTGGAGGAGGCCGCCGACCACGGAGTCGAGTGGCGCACCCGCCGCGAACTGGTCCGCGACCGCATGGCCCTGATGCGCGCCCTGTGGTCTCCCGAACCCACCGCGTACGTCGGCCAGTTCTCCTCGGTCCAGGCCAGCGCGGCGCACCCCAAGCCCGCCCAGGCCCCCCGCGAACTCGCCCCGGGCATCCCCCTGTACGGCCCCCGCACCCTGATCGGCGGCCAGGCCGGCCCGAAGCTCTTCGCGGCCATCGCCGACCACACCGACGGCTGGCTCCCGATCGGCGGCGGCGGTCTGACGGAGTCCCTCCCGGTCCTGCGCCAGGTCTGGGAAGCCGCCGGCCGCGACCCGAAGTCGCTCCAGGTGGTCCCGTACGCGGTCCAGCCCACCCCCGGGAAGATGGGCCACTACGCGGACCTGGGCATCGAGGAGGTCGTCCTCCAGCTCCCCTCCGGGACCGAGCCGGAGATCCTCCGCGTCCTGGACGGCCTCGCGCAGTACCTCTGAGCCTCTGGAGTCCGGGAGCCACCTGATTCCTCGCCCCCCTCGCCGCCGCCCTGCTGCTGCGCGTCCTGCGGGCCGGCCGCGCCGGGGCGGGGCGGGGCGGGTCCCATGGCCCGGCCGACGTGCGCCGCCGGCTCCGGGGGCGGTGCGGGCACCCCCGTAGGGTGATCGCGGACATCACGCGGCGGGTTCGGGGGGAACAGGCATGAGAGCGGCGCGAAAGAACCAGATGCCCCGGACGGCCCCGCCGGCCCTCCCGACCCAGGCGGCCCTGCCCACCCAGGCGGCCCCGCCGACGCTCCCAGCCCGGACGGGCCACAAGCCGGCCCGCACCTCCCGCAATTCCCTCTTCTGGGCCCTGCTCGTCCCGGGCGCGGCCACGGTGGCCGGCTTTGTCGCCCAGTATCCGTACGGCGGGCTGTACGCCGGTGTGGCCCTCGTGCTCGCCGCCTCCGCCCTCGGCGCGATCGTGGCGGGCTCGAACTGGCACCGCAGCGGCGCCGCGGTGATCGTCGGCTTCGGCGTCATGGCCCTCGCCCTCTTCGCCGGGCCGAACCTGTACGAGTCGTACGCGAAGCTCCTCGGCGAACGCGTCGGCGCCGTGGTCGTACGGACCGGGAGCCCCGCGGGCGCCGCGAAGAAGGGCGAGGCCTTCTGCCACGTGATCGACGACGAGGGCGAGGTCAGCGAGCTCGCCAACCGGCAGAACTGCTCCGAGGACTTCACCGCGGAACAGCGCGTCGTCCTCTACAAGGATCCGCTCGGCGCCCTGTCGCCCTGGATCGAGGCCGAGGACGACCGCTCCCTCGACCCCCTCGGCCTGGGCATCACGGGCGGGCTGTTCCTCCTGGTCGGCGGCACCCTGCTCACCGCCGGACTGCGGCGGCGCTCGGATCAGGACCTCCTGGAGGAACACCGTCGGCGGCACGGCCCGCCGTGGCGGTCCTCCCGGTAGCGGGCACGCACCCGCGCCGCGAAACCCGTTGGCCAAGGCCTCGCGCGCGCCCCGAGAATGACCTCATGCCGGGACAGCGCAAGCGCAAGCGCAGCAGGGACCGGGAGCGGGCCCGGACGGCCGTCCCGGGCCACTGGGAGCCGCTGTTCACCACGGAGGACGGGGCGGAGCTGAAGGCGTACGTCCAGCGCCTCTCCGCCGAGGGGACCGACGCGAGCCAGGTGCGCCTGGACACGTTCTGCGGCCGTCTGGAGTTTCCGACCGCGTACCGCGTCAGCATCTTCGTGCCGGAGGCCTCCGCATGACGGACGAGACGTGGGAGCGACTCCCCGAGGGCATCCGCCGGCAGGTCGACGGGTACGTCCTCCAGGACCGGCTGATGTACGCCGTCCACACCGTCTGGGAGGCCGGCCGCGCCCGGGGGGTGGGTCTGCGCGTGGCCAAGGACCTGGTCGCCGCCCGGTACGCGCACTTCGGCGACCGCGTGGCCCGCACCCCCGACTCCCCGCTCGATCTGGAATCCCTCGCCGCCATCACCTCGGGCCTCCCGGCGCGCGTGGTGGCGGTCGAGGCCGTCTGGGACGGGGACACCGTGCACGACTGGTTCGTCCGGCTCCTGGCCGTCACCGAAGACCCGCCCGGGGACCACGAACTGGCCACGGTCTTCTGGGGTACCGGCGCCCGCGCCCTCGAAGCGGAAGGCGCCGGCCCCGGCCCCCTGAACCCGCACGCCGCCGCGGCCACCCGCGCGGGCACCGCGCTGGCGGCCCACCTGGGGGTCCCGTTCCACTTCGCCAGTCCGGCCACGCCGGACGACCGGCTCCCCCGCTGGCGGGACACCCACCCGGCTACACCCTGAGCTCCGCCCAGACCGTCTTCCCGATCACCCGGTCCATGACCCCCCAGTCGGCGGCGACGGCGTCGACGATCCGCATGCCGTAGCCACCCCCGGCCTGGTACGAACGCGGCCGCACGACCGGCCGCCGGTCCCGACGGGCGTCGGACACCTCGATCCGCAGGGCCCCGGGCGCGGGGAAGAGCGTCATCCGGAGCTCGAAGTCCCGCCCGGGGACGTGCCCGTGGGTGACGGCATTGGTGGCGAGCTCGGCAACGAGGAGCCCGGCGTCCTCGGACAGCCCGGTGCGGTCGGGGACGCCCCACGCGTGCAGCTCTACGAGGCTGAGCTGGCGGGCGAGGCGCGCGCCGCGGTGGGTGGAGGTGAAACGCTGCGTGAACACGCGTGCGAGGGCTTGGGGGGACTCCGAGGGTGCGGTCATGGGAGCAACGTCCCGTGTGGGGAGGGGTCTTCCCCAGCAAGGCAACCGCTACTTTTCAACTGTACGAGTTCACCTTCTGGACAGTGTCGGTCACCGAACGTGAGGATGTTCGCGGGGAGGTGACCGTGATGACGAGCGTGCAAGTCGATGACAACGGCGCCAAAGAGAAGGAACCTGACGGCGACCTGGTGAGCTTCGGTCAGACGGTCAAGGCGTTTCGCAAACGCGCCGGCCTGACCCAGGAGCAGCTACATCCTCTGATCCGCTACTCCGTCCAGTACATCGGCTCAGTCGAACAGGGCCGACGACATCCGTCCACGCGATTCGTCGACCGGGCGGAGGAGGCCTTGGACGCCTTCGGCGTCCTCAAAATCGCGGCGAAGCAGCTGCAACGGAGGCGGGGACTGGCGTCGTGGTTCCGGCGCTGGGCGGAGCTGGAAGACACCTCGATCACGCTGAACACGTACGAGTGCAGGGTGATCCCGGGGCTGCTGCAGCCGGAGTCGTACATGCGGGCGCTCATCGAGAACGTGCCGCCGCTGGCGACCCCCGAGGAGGTGGAAGCGCGGGTCAGGGATCGCCTGAACCGACAGAAGCTCCTGCACCGAACCCCGTACATCGCCTTCAGTTTCATCATCGACCAGGTGGTGATCGAACGACAGACGGGCGGACCTGAGGTCACGCGGGAGCTGATCGACCACCTACTGGAGTGCGCCGCACTACCCAATGTGGACCTCCAGATCATCCCGACGATTCAGCCCCTGCACGCGGGCACGGACGGCCCCTTCCAACTGCTCGAAACCGACGAGAACGAATGGTTCGGCTACGCAGAGGGGCAGCAGTCAGGCCAGGTGATCACCAACCAGAAAGACGTCGGCATCCTCCACCAGCGGTATGCCAAACTTCGCATTCAGGCCCTCAACCCTGTCGACGGCATGGGCCTGTTGATGCGAATGCGAGGATCCCTGTGAACAACTCCCAGTTGCGGTGGTTCAAGAGCAGCTACAGCGGCAGCCAGGGCGACAGCTGCGTCGAGGTGGCCCTGTCCTGGCACAAGTCGACGTACAGCAGCGGCGACGGCGACGACTGCGTCGAGGTGGCCGCCTGCGCCGACTCCGTCCACATCCGGGATTCGAAGGTGACGGCCGGACCGGAAATGGCGGTGACGCCCGGGTCCTGGGCTGCGTTCGTGGGCGGGGTCACCGGGGCCTGAGCTGCGGCCTGTCGGGGGCGTTGACAGTCCCTGGGGGCGTCCCACCCCCGCCCAGCCGTCAACGCCCCCGCCCGGCCACCCCACGCCCCCCACCCGAAATCCCCTTCCCCTCCCACCCCCCGTCCGGAACGATGGTCCGCATGGTTTCCACCGACCGGCTGTTCGCCTTCGCGGCGATGTCGCTGCTGCTGATCCTGATCCCCGGGCCGAGCGTGCTCTTCGTCATCGGGCGCGCCCTGTCCCAGGGGCGGGGGGCCGTACTGACCACGGTGGCCGGGAACACGCTGGGCGCCTACGTGCTCGTGATCGCCGTGGCCTTCGGCGTGGGCGCCGTCGTGGAGCGGTCGGTGGTCGTGTTCACCGCGCTCAAGCTCGCGGGCGCCGCGTACCTCGTCCACCTCGGGGTCAAGGCGTGGCGGCAGCGGCGCTCCCTCCAGGCGGAATTCGGTGCGGGCGGGGCCGCGTACGGCACCTGGCGCTCGCTCTGGGAGGGCTTCGCCGTCGGCGTCGCCAACCCCAAGACCATCGTGTTCTTCGCCGCCGTCCTCCCGCAGTTCGTGGACCGCTCCCAAGGCCACGTAGCGGCCCAGATGCTGCTCCTGGGCCTGGTCTTCAACCTCATCGCGGTGGTCTGCGACAGCACCTGGGGCATGGCCGCCGCGACCGCCCGCAGCTGGTTCTCGCGGTCGCCCCGGCGGCTGTCCGCGATCGGCGGGGCCGGCGGACTCGCGATGATCGGGCTCGGCGTGACCGTCGCCGTGACCGGACGCAAGGACTGACCCGGCCGGTCGTGGACCACCGCACCGACGCCCCCCGGAATGGCCGGCCGCCCACAACAACGCCCCGTGAGGCCTTCGTTCACCGCCGGTCCGGTGATCTACTTCTGGGACCTGCTGAGGAAGGAACACCCGGGACGTGGACGATCAAGAGCTGCTGGCCGCCCGCTTCGAGGAGCACCGCTCCCACCTCCGTGCCGTCGCCTACCGGATGCTCGGCTCGATCGGTGAGGCCGAGGACGCCGTCCAGGAGGGCTGGCTGCGGCTGAGCCGCACCGACGTCAGCGAGGTGGAGAACCTCGGGGGCTGGCTGACGACCGTGGTGGCCCGGCTGTGCCTGAACGGGCTGCGCGCGCGGGAGACGCGCCGCGAGGACTCCCTGGAGGCCCGCCTGGACGGCCCGGTCCGGATGCCCGACCCGGTGCTGAGCCGGGAGGGCGCGATCGACCCGCAGGACGAGGTCCTGCTGGCCGACTCCGTCGGCCTGGCGCTGCTGGTGGTCCTCGAATCCCTCGCGCCCGCCGAGCGGCTGGCGTTCGTCCTGCACGACATGTTCGCCGTCCCCTTCGACGAGATCGCCCCGATGCTCGACAAGACGCCGGCGGCCACCCGGCAGCTCGCCAGCCGTGCGCGCCGCCGGGTCCAGGGGAGGGCGCCGGTGCCGGATCCGGACCTCTCGCGGCAGCGCGAGGCCGTGAGCGCGTTCTTCTCGGCCACCCGGAACGGGGACTTCGACGCGCTCGTCGCCCTGCTCCACCCCGACGTCGTCCTGCGTTCCGACGGCGGCGTCGCGCGCGCCCGCCAGACGGTGGTCCTGAGCGGCGCCGTAACCGTGGCCTCGCAGGCGTCCCTCTACCGCAACCTCGCCCCCTTCGTCGTCCCCGCGCTCGTCAACGGGGCCGCCGGGGTGGTGTGCGTCGTCGAGGGCCGCCTGATGTCGGTGATGGCCTTCACCGTCACCGGGGGCCGGATCGTCGCCATCGACGTGATCACCGACCCCGACCGGCTGAAGACCTACGACCTGTCCGCCCTCCTCTGACGGACCGGCGGACCGGCCGTACCCTCTCCTCCATGATCGACTCACAGACGCACGTCCGTGTCGCCCGGCCCTCCCTCGACCTCGCCGCCGCCGAGCGGTTCTACGTGGGAGGGCTCGGGCTCGACGTCCTGTGGCGGACCACCGAGCGCGTGTCCGGGGAGCACGACCTCGTGATGGTCGGGCCCGCCGGCGGCGGCTGGCACTTCGAGCTCACCCACGACCCGGAGAACCCCGTGGCCCCCTCCCCCACCGTGGACGACCTCTTCGTCGTGTACCTCGGCGAGGCCCCCGACGAGGCCCTCGTGGCCCGGCTCGTCGAGCACGGCGGGACCCGCGTGGCCTCCCACAACCCGTACTGGGACGCGTACGGGGTCACGGTCGCCGACCCGGACGGCTACCGCCTGGTCCTCTGCTCCCGCACCTGGGGCTGAACCGTCCCTCCCGCCGCGCCCGCCTCCTGCGCGTCCAGCAGTTCGTCCCAGTGCTCCCGCGTCCATGCGCAGGCCGCGTCGAGCGGCCCGAGCAGGCCGCGCCCGAGCGGGGTGAGGGCGTACACGACGCGCCGCGGCGGGCCCTCGTGCGCGGTGCGCGCCACGAAGCCGTCGCGTTCCAGTGCGCGCAGGGACTGCGTCAGGGACTTGGCGGTGATCTCGCGCAGCGGGACCTTGAGTTCCGAGAAGCGGCGCGGGCCGTCCTGGAGGCAACGCAGGATCAGCGCGGCCCACTTGTCGCCGATCCGGAAGGGCACCAGGCGCGAGGGGCAGACGGGGTCGAACATCTCCGGGTCCAGGGGCTGGGGCTGGGGCGGGTTCGTCTGCGTCACGACCCACACCGTAGGCCGGTATCCGATCGGTAACCACCCCTGTCCCTAGGCTCCGTGACATGACGCATCACGAGCAGGAACGCGAGAAGGTCATCGTCTTCGGCGCGCGGGGACGCGTCGGCCGGGCCGTCGTCGCCGAGGCGCGGGCCCGGGGCCACGAGGTTACCGAGGCGGGGCGGGCCGACGGGGACATCACCTCGGCGGCCGACGTGGCGCGGCTCGCCGCCGGGCACGGCGTGGCGGTGGCGGCGGCGTACGACATGGGGGCCGTCCCCGGTGAGTTCTTCCCGGCGGCCGCGCGCGCCCTGGCGGCGGGCCTGGCCCGCGCCGGGGTACGCCGCTTCGTGTCGGTGGGGCTGGCCTCGGTCCTGCCCACGGCGTCCGGGGCGCTCCTGATGGACACGCCGGGCTATCCGCAGGAGTGGCGGGAGTTCTACGTCGGGCACGGCGCCGGCACCGAGGCCCTGCGGGCGGCCGCGCCGCGGGGGCTGGACTGGGCGGTGCTGAGCCCGTCCGGGGACTTCGTGCCCCTCGAGGCCGGGGGCGGTTCGGGGGACACGCGCGGGGACGCGCCCACCGGCGGGTCCGGGGGCGGCTACGTCTTCGCCCCCGCCGACGCCGGCGGCCGGATCACGCACGCGGACTTCGCACGGGCGGTGCTGGACGAGGCCCTGGCCCCGACCGTGCACGGCGCGCACGCGGGGGTGACGGCGGCCTGACCGCGCCCCCGGCGACGGCGCGGCCCTGCCGGCAGTCCCCGGCGGAGGTGGAGCGGCCGTGGCCGGCCGGGTGCGCGCCGGCTCAGCCGGCCTTCACCTGCGGGGGCTTCGGCAGTCCGGCGGTCAGCGCCGTGCCGGCCCCGCCGAGGGAGGCGTCGGTGGCCTTCGACGCGGACCCGGCGGCCGAGGCGGTGACCTCCACGGCCGTCTTGGCGTCCTTGATCGCGCCGCCGGGGTGGTCGACGATGTCGCCGACGCGCTGGGTGATCGGGGGCCCCTGGACGGCGGGCTCGTCGGCGGCGTGCGCGACGGCGGGGGTGAGGGCGAGGGCCGCGCCCCCGGAGAGGACCAGGGCGGCAAGGCTGCGCTTGATGGCGTTCATACCGTGCAGAACGACCCCGCCCCCACCCCGGTCACCGCCCGGCCCCCACCCGTTCCGGGAATCGGAGAACGTGGGCAGCCTCCCCTTCAGCACGCCACCCAGGTGCAGGTGGCGGAAGCCATGGGGGTCACCCAGGCTCGCGTGTCCCGGATCGAGAGCGGCGAGCTGGAGCGCAGCGAGGTGGAAACGCTCGCCGCCTATGTGCGCGCCCTCGGCGGCAAGCTGAAGATCGTGGCCGAGTTCGGTGACGAGCAGTACACCCTCGGGTGACCACGCCCGCGGCCCCGGACCCGAGGATCGGTCCGGGGCCGCGGGAGGACTCGGCGGGACGGGTCAGTCCTCGACCACCAGGGCCGGGGTGGACTTCGTCAGGACCTCGCCGCGGAAGAAGGCCGGGCTGCGGCGTTCGGTGACGAGCATGACGACCAGGCCGAGGGCCAGCAGGCCGACGCCGATGACGAAGACGCTGCCGACGCCGAGGACCGTGGAGCCGGAGCCGTACGACGGGTTCCACATGTCGATCAGGGTCTTGAAGAAGACGGTGGCGAGCAGCAGCCCTCCCAGGACGGGGAAGACGCCCTTGAAGAACAGGTCGCGGGCGGACGTGCGCAGGTCGCCGCGGAAGAACCAGGCGCAGGCGAAGGCCGTGAGGGAGTAGTAGAAGCAGATCATCAGGCCGAGCGCGAAGATCGTGTCGGTCAGGACGTTCTCGCTGACCAGGGTCATCACGGTGTAGAAGCCGCCGGTCGCGACGCCCGCCATGACGGTGGCGCGGCCCGGGGTCTTGAACTTCGGGTGGACCTTGGCGTACGAGGACGGCAGCGCCTCGTAGGTGGCCATGGCCAGGACGGTGCGGGCCACCGGGATGAAGGTGGTCTGCAGGGAGGCCGTGGCGGAGGCGAGGACGGCGACGAAGAGCAGGATGCCGAGCATCGGGCCCATCACCGGGCCGGCGAGGGCGGCGAAGACGTTGCCGGAGGTCTCCGGGTTGCCGAGGCCGAAGCCGACGGTGCCGGAGCCGACGGCCATCTGCGCGGCGATGCCGGTGGCGAGGTAGGAGCCGACCAGGACGACCATCGCGATGAGCGAGGCGCGGCCCGGGGTCTTCGCGGAGCCGGTGGTCTCCTCGTTGGTGGCCAGGCAGGCGTCCCAGCCCCAGTACATGAAGATCGAGAGCGAGAGTCCGGCGGTGAAGGCCGCCATGGACTCGACCGCGAAGGGGTTCATCCACTGCCAGGAGAAGTCCAGGCCGGTGTCGAAGGTGCCGGCCGATCCCTTCTGGAAGGCCATCGCGACGAAGAGGGCGAGGACGGCGAGCTGGAGGCCGACCAGCGTGTACTGGACGCCCTTGGTGGCCGTCATGCCGCGGTAGCTGATGGCGGTCGCGGCGGCGATGAGCGCGAGGCAGGTGGCGATGTGGACGAGTTTGTTGTCGTCGAGGGCGGAGATCGCCCCGTTGCCGGTGACCTCTCCGGCCAGCAGCCAGAAGTAGGAGGTGGCCACGCCGGCCAGGTTGGAGAGCACGATGATCGTGGCGATCACCAGGCCCCATCCGCACATCCAGCCGATCCGGGGGCCGAAGGCCTTGACGGTCCAGGTGAACGAGGTGCCGCAGTCCGGCACGGCCTTGTTGAGCTCGCGGTACGCGAAGGCGACCAGCAGCATCGGGAGGAAGCCGGCCAGGAAGACGGCCGGCATCTGGACGCCGACCTCACCGGCGGTGGAGCCGAGGGTCGAGGTCAGGCAGTAGACGGGGGCGACGGTGGAGATGCCGATGACGGCGCTTCCCACGAGGCCGACGGAACCTCTGCCCAGGCCCTTGCCGCGGACGTCACCGTCGGGGCCGCCCTCGGGGGCGGCGCCGCTTACCGTGTCCCCGACCGGGGCCCGAACGTCCAGCTGTGTCATGGACAAGGACGTTAGACGCTGCGTTTTCCATATATGGAGGACTTAAGTCCGCTTACGGCAAGCCCGGATGACCTTTGAAACCCGAGGTCAACGCACTCCACGAGCTGGCAATAAAAGGTTCACTCGGCATTCAGTCTCGCTTCACCAGGTACCGAACATGACCTTCCGATATGCGGAAACCGAAGGCGTGTCCGTTTTGGGCGTTTTCAATCTTTCCCATGTGACTTTTCCCGGCCTGCCGACCGCCTCGCCCCGCGAGGGTTTTTGCCGTGGACATGCCCATCTCCTATAGTCGCCGCCGTTCAAGGTCATTCAACGGGGAGACATCCGCCCATGCGCGTCAGAGCACTGCTCACCACTGCCACGGCCGTCACGGCCCTGCTCGCCCTCACCGCCTGCGGAAGCGGTGACGGCGACCCGGCGGCCGCGGGCAGCCGCGGCGCGGTCGGCGGCGCCAACGGCGGCGCCAACGCCGGTGGCGGCAGCGGCGACGGGGACGGCAGCGGCATGGACGGCACGCTGGAGAACCCCGCCAAGAACGGCGGGGTCAGCGGCAACGCCCCCAAGGACGGCACGCCCTTCCAGCAGCTGCCCAAGGCGGGCACGATGGCCGCCGCCGCCCGGTTCGTCAACGGGTACACCCGGTGCGCCTCCCTCTCCACCGAGCCCACCGACGACGAGTCCCCCGACCCGGACGACAAGAAGTACGACGCCAAGTGGTCCGTCACCGAACACGGCTACTGCGGCCACGGCACCCGCATCTTCCTGTACAAGGACGCCAAGGTCTTCCAGGCCGCCTACAAGGCCGACCTCGACCAGAAGCTCAAGGAGTCCCCGGACGCGGGCCTCAAGGGCGGGTTCCTCATCGGCCAGGACTTCGCCGTCGTGGCCGACAGCAAGTCCGCGATCGCCGCCCTGAGCAAGCCGGGCGGCCTCCTCATCCTGAACTGCCACCCGAAGTTCACCACGCCCAGCGGCTACGTGAAGGCGGAGGGCCTCGTGAAGGGCTGCGTCCTCACCGACTACTTCAACGGCAACTGAGCAGGGCGGGGCGGGGGGGGCCCCCCCCCCCGCGGGGGGGAGGGGGGGGCCCCCCCCAACCACTCCAGGGTCTGACCGGTAGGCCTGACCGGGGAGCGCACCCCGAAACGCCCACCCCCCCCC